>NZ_JBLVPV010000001.1:0-327795 GCF_048286775.1 Flavobacterium glycogeni | reverse complement strand
GTTGCAGGGCTTGCCGGAGTCGGAGAAAGTGAGTTTCCGCAATTGTCCGTTACTGTCGGCAATTGAATGGTGGAAGCCACAGCCGAAGCCACACAAGCTACAGTTGAACCGGCAGGCTCAATTGTAGTGAATGGTTCGCGTTCGATAGTGTAAGTATAGACAAAATCCTGAGAGTTTCCTTCACAATCGGTATACGTGTAAGTGAAGGTTTTAGTTCCTTCGCATCCATCATAAGTTCCACCAGTTGCAGGGCTTGCCGGAGTCGGAGAAAGCGTGTTTCCGCAATTGTCTGTTACAGTCGGCAATTGAATGGTGGAAGTCACGGCCGAAGCCACACAAGCTACAGTTGAACCGGCAGGCGCAATTGTAGTGAATGGTTCGCGTTCGATAGTGTAAGTATAGACAAAATCCTGAGAGTTTCCTTCACAATCGGTATAGGTGTAAGTGAAGGTTTTAGTTCCTTCGCATCCATCATAAGTTCCACCAGTTGCAGGGCTTGCCGGAGTCGGAGAAAGCGTGCTTCCGCAATTGTCCGTTACTGTCGGTAATTGAATGGTGGAAGTCACGGCCGAAGCCACACAAGCTACAGTTGAACCGGCAGGCGCAATTGTAGTGAATGGTTCGCGTTCGATAGTGTAAGTATAGACAAAATCCTGAAAGTTTCCTTCACAATCGGTATAGGTGTAAGTGAAGGTTTTAGTTCCTTCGCATCCATCATAAGTTCCTCCAGTTACAGGACTTGCCGGAGTCGGAGAAAGTGTGTTTCCACAATTGTCCGTTACTGTGGGCAATTGAATGGTGGAAGTCACAGCCGAAGCTACACAAGCTACAATTGAACCGGCAGGCGCAATTGTTGTGAATGGTTCGCGTTCGATAGTGTATGTATAAGTCCAGTAACTAAAATTCCCACTTGAATCAGTATATTTATATTTATATTCTCTAGTTCCTTCACATGTTAAAGGATTTGGAGTATCTGTTGTTGAGAAAAGTACTCCATTAATTGTCCCAGAACAATTATCAGTAGCATTTGGTGGTGTAGGAGCAGTTGCGGCTGAAATACATGAAACAGTACTAGAACTATTTGTAGCATTTACTACAGGTGCTACAGTATCCTCAACGCTAACTGTAGAAGATGCAGAAGTCTGTTCACATGAAGTTACTCCATTTGTTATTTTTACTTTATAATCTCCATTGGCTGTAACAACAAGTGTTGATGCTGTTTGCCCACTAATAATTACATCGTTTTTATACCAAACATAACTCGGTGAAACGGCATTTGTATTGGCAGTTAATGTAGTCGTTAAACAAGCAGTTAGTATACCGGTAATGGTTGCTGTTGGCAATGGAGTGATGGTTGCTGTCACGGCAGTTCTGGCAGATGTGCAAGAATTATTTGTTGCATCAACATAATAAGTTGTAGTCGATGTAATACTTGGAGTTGTATAAGAATTTCCAGTTGCTAAAGGTGAGCCACCGATTGCATCTGTATACCAGTTAATGGTTCCCGCAGAAGCGGTTGCTCCCAGTGTTACAGAACCTGTTCCACAATGAGCTGAGGGTGTAGTTCCGGTGACTGTTGGCAAACTACCTACCGTAATGTTAAAGGAGCAAGTTTTCGTTTTAACTACACCGCTTGGACTTGTATACGTCGCGACATATTGTAAATTATGTGATCCAATCGGATAAAAACCGGTATTTGGTCCTGTAACAGAAAAGTCAATACCTGCAGAACAGCCATCGTCATTTAAAATAGCTTTAACTGCAATAACTGTATCTCCTTTGTTTGCATTTTTTGGTTCTGAACCGGTATAATGGAAAATAAATTTCAGCCTATAAACTCCTGTTGTATGAGTTGTGGTACCGATACCTGCATCAAAATCAGCAGCCCAACTATATGTTGAAGTACTGCTGGTTACTGATTGAACGGATAAGGGGATATCAGGATGTGTTGCGTCACCCACTAAAACCAATTGAACAGAATAAGTTCCATCACTATACCTTGCGTCTATAGAAACATTAGTGTCATCTTCAATTATTAGATAAGGCGTAGTTATCTTAGAATCTTTTGAACCATCACCATCGCTTCCTGAAAATAATTTTATGTGTCCACCATTGCCTCCAACTCTTGAAATATAATTAAAATCCCAACATTCGGAACTTAATAATGACTCATTTAATTCAAATAACATTTGGAAATTGGCATTTGGATTCGAACCTACCGAACAAGTTTGGGATATTGTAGGCGTAGTCCAAGTAAAATTAGCCCCGGATTGACCATTAACAATCGTATTGGCACATTTAAATTGGTCTGGAGGACAATTGGTAATACTAATACAAGCATCACCATTTACAACATCTGTAGATTGTTGGGCATAAATATTATCTAAATCAAAAATTATTGTTGTAAACACCAATATTAATGAAGTAACGAACTTTAAAAAAGTAATTTTTTTCATGATTTCTTATTTAATTTGGGACAAAAAACAAAACATTTATATAAATTAGATTTTTTTTTCTTAGATGTTTAAATATCAATATGATACGCTAAACTAACTACAATGATTTAATTATAATTTTTTTTCCTACCAATAACCTAAATACTCGTTGAAATGACATTTTTTGTTAAAAAAAAATTAAAAAAAGGTGTTCATCTGACTTTTTTATGATAGCTTTTGATCTTTTTAATTCTATTGTAGTTTTTTTAAATAAAACTTTAACATTTCAAATCTATATTTTAAATTAATATTAACAAATAAAAAGCAAGATAAAACACTTAAGCAGTTGATTATCTGTGATTTTGTGTTATTTCTTTGTAAGAATAATATTATTTTAATATGCTAATTTGTATTTTATTTATCGGATTAATAGTTAAATAAAAAAGTACATTTAGAATATATTTTTGTAAATTGGATCTTAATTCTTGAACTATTTGCTAATTGATTACATAATTATTTTTTCATTATGAAAAACCTAATATTAGTACGGCATGCAAAATCAAGTTGGGAAGTTCCAATGCATGATAAAGATCGTGGTTTGACTTGTCAAGGAATGAAAGATGCTCATCTTGTTTCTACTCATGCAAAAAAATTTATTCCCAAAACGTATATTATTTGGGCAAGTTCTGCAAAAAGAGCTACAAACACAGCGTTAATTTTTGCTCAAAATTTAGCCTATCCTATAGAAAGTATCGTTTACAAAGACGACCTTTATACCTTTGATGAAAAGAAACTGGAGGAAATTATTAAATCATGCAGTAATCTTTTCGAAAGTGTTATTGTTTTCGGACATAATGGTGCAATTACAAATTTTGTTAATAAATTTGGGGATGATTATATTGATAATATTCCTACAAGTGGTTTTGTATCCTTGAAATTTGATACCGATGATTGGAAAAAAATTAAAAAAGGTAAAATAAAAAAAATAATATTTCCCAAAGATTTAAGATGAATAAAGTATTAGAATATAAATATATTGATAGAGAAAAAAGTTGGTTAGCTTTCAACGCCAGAGTACTTCAAGAGGCTGGTGATAATTCAGTTCCACTATTAGACAGACTGCGATTTTTAGGTATTTTTTCGAATAATTTAGATGAGTTTTTTAGAGTTCGTTTTGCAGCCATTAGACGATTAAGTCTGACAGGGATAACCGGAGAAAAGTATCTCGGAGGTATTTCTGCGCAGCAATTAGTAAAAGATATTACTGAAATTGTAATCCAGCAACAATCAGAAAGTTTACGGATATTAAATATTATTGAAACGGAACTAGAGACTAAAAATATATTTATTATCACTGAAAATGATATCACAATTGAGCAAGAAATCTTTTTGAAAGACTTTTTTATTCAAAAATTAAGTCCTGAATTAGTAACTATAATTTTGAATGACTTAGCGGAGTTCCCCGTATTGAAAGACACTTCGGGTTATTTAGCCATTAAACTGGTTATGAATCAAAATTCAGAAGTTCGTTATGCCGTTATTGAAATTCCAAAAACAATCAACCGTTTTGTTGTTTTACCATCTAATAATGAAAAACAATATATTATACTTCTGGATGATGTCATCAGACATAATTTAAGCAGTATTTTTAATATTTTTGACTACAAAAGTGTTTCTGCACACATGATAAAAATTACCAGAGATGCTCAACTTGACATCGATAGTGATTTAAGTAAAAGTATGATTGAAAAAATATCATTGAGTGTTAAAGACCGTAGAATTGGTGAACCGGTGCGTTTTATCTATGACCAATTAATAGAAGAAGATACCTTGCAATTTTTTCTTGATAAAATGAAAATTGTTTCTACTGACAGCATTATTCCTGGCGGAAGATACCACAACAGACGCGACTACATGAATTTTCCAAATCTGGGTCGATTTGATTTATTATACAAAACGAATGATCCTTTGCCAATTCCAGGATTAAGTCTTGAAGGAAGTATGTTAGAAAAAATAAGTGAAAGAGATTATTTATTAAATGCACCTTATCAATCCTTTTCTTATCTCACTAAGTTTTTGCGTGAAGCGGCATTAGATCCAAAAGTAACTTCGATAAAAATTACGTTATATCGATTGGCAAAAAATTCTCAAATTATTAGTTCACTGATAAATGCGGCCAAAAATGGAAAAAAAGTAACCGTTCAAATCGAATTGCAAGCTCGTTTTGATGAAGCTTCTAATATTTCCTATGCTGAGCAAATGCAAACGGAAGGTATTGAACTAATTTTTGGAATAAAAGGATTAAAAGTACACAGTAAAATATGTGTTATTGAAAGAAATGAAAATAATAAAATAAAGCGATACGGTTTTATTTCAACAGGAAATTTCAATGAATCGACAGCAAAAGTGTACACTGACGTAACTCTTTTTACGAGCCATCAACAAATTCTGAAAGATATTATGCGAATATTTGAGTTTTTTGACATCAATTATAGAGTGCATCGCTACAAACATCTCATTGTTTCCCCGCATTATACCAGATCTCGATTTATAAAATTAATTGATAGAGAGATTACTCATGCATTAGCAGGAAGAAAAACGCATATAAAGCTTAAAATGAATAGTTTGTCTGATTTTGAAATGATAGATAAACTATATGAAGCCAGTAGAGCAGGAGTGAAAATTCAACTCGAAGTTAGAGGGATTTGTTCACTGATACCGGGAATTCCCGGAATGAGCGATAATATAGAAGCTATAAGTATAGTCGATAATTATTTAGAGCATTCCAGAATTTATATTTTTGGAAATGCAGGACAAACGGAAGTTTATATTTCATCAGCAGATTTTATGACCAGAAATTTGGATGGTCGTGTTGAAGTTACCTGTCCAATATACGATCAGGAAATAAAAAATGAGTTAATTGATAACTTCGATATAGGTTGGAAAGGGAATGTAAAGGCCCGTTATCATTCTTATAAATTAGATAATAAATATAGAATTCGAAATCATAATCCTGTTTTTAGGGCACAATTAGAAACCTATAAATACTATCAAAGCAAAGTGGAGTTAGAATCAAAAACAGAAGAAATAGTATAATTATTTGTTCAAATCTAATTTAATATTTTCATTAATTTTTTGATTTTAGAATTAATAGATTAGACAAATTAATTACTAAAAGCATAAACGAATCAAATCCAAAATGATTAAAATAAAAAAATATGCAGCAATCGATATTGGCTCTAATGCCATGCGTTTATTGATTGTAAATATTGTAGAACAAGAAGGAAAAGAATCACAGTTTAATAAAAGTTCGTTAGTGCGTGTTCCAATTCGTCTAGGTCAGGATGCCTTTACAGTGGGTGAAATTTCTGATGAGAATATGGAAAGAATGTGCGATGCCATGAAAGCTTTTAATCTTTTGATGAAGGTGCATAAAGTGGAACGTTATATGGCTTTTGCAACTTCAGCCATGCGCGAAGCCTATAACGGTAAGGAAGTTGTTGCTTTAATAAAGAAAAAAGCCGATATAAAAATAGAAATTATTGATGGAAAAAAAGAAGCCGCTATAATTGCTTCTACTGATTTGCATCATCTGTTGAAAACTGATGAAACCTATCTTTTTGTAGATGTTGGTGGTGGAAGTACTGAGTTTACCTTATTCTCTAATGGCAAAATGATAAACTCAAGATCATTCAAAGCAGGAACTGTACGCTTATTAAATGACATGGTATGCGATGTAGTATGGGATGAAATTGAAAAATGGATTAAAACAAATACGGAAGAATACGATGAAGTCACTTTAATAGGTTCTGGTGGAAATATTAATAAGTTATTCAAGATGTCCGGAAAGATTCAGGAAAAGCCATTATCTTATATCTATATGAATTCTCAGTATGCTTTCCTGAATTCACTTTCGTACGAACAAAGGATTTCAGAATTAGGATTGAATCCGGATCGTGCCGATGTAATTATTCCCGCGACAAGAATTTATCTGAATGCAATGAAATGGAGTGGTGCCAGACATATATATGTTCCTAAAATAGGGCTTTCAGATGGTATTGTAAAAGCCATGTATTACGGTAAAATTTAGTTATCTATTCTATTGTTGCCCTGATTTGGTTAATTCCAGATAAAAGAATCGAAAGAATTTTTAAGTAGTTATTCTTATTACAAATGATTTCCTAATATTGTTAAGGTAAATCAGATTTATTAAAAACAACAAATGAAATCCATATTCAAATCATTACAACTGCTCCCCGAAAATGAATTAAATAAATTAGATGCGTTATTAACGGAACGGAAACTCAAAAAAGGAGATTTTTTAATTCGAGAAAATCAAATTTGCAATGAAATTGTTTTCATAAAATCAGGTGTTTTACGTTCCTTTTTTTTAAATAATAAAGGAAATGAAATAACAAATTGTATCACTTTTGAGAATGAATTTATGGCCGCTTTTGCTAGTTTTATCACTAGAAAACCAACGGAAGAAAATATTCAGGCAATTTTTGATACTGAATTGCAAATTATTAGCCATGAAAATTTAGAACTACTTTATAAAAACAGTATTCATTGGCAAGAAGCAGGTAGAAAAATAGCTGAAATGGAATATGTCACATTACAACAACGAATGGTATCTTTTCAAAAATTGACAGGAAAAGAACGTTATGAAGAATTATTTAGGCTTCATAAAAAATACATTCAGCTTATTCCATTACACAATTTGGCTTCTTTTTTAGGAATAACCCCAAGACATTTAAGTCGGATTCGAAAAGCGATTTAATTATAGGACATTTGTCTTGTAGCTATGTTTTTTTTATGGGGTATTTTTGTCCAAAATATAAACATGAAAAAAATTCTTATTATAAATGGACATCCAAACCCGTCGAGTTTTAATTATGCATTAGCGGAGTATTACAAAAATGGAGCGATTCAATCAGGTGCACAGGTAGATATGATTACAATTGCTACTTTAAAATTTAATCCTAATTTACAATTTGGCTATCAAAAGCGAATTGAATTAGAGGAAGATTTAATTGAATCTTGGGAAAAAATTAAAATTGCTGATCATTTAGTTTGGATTCATCCGGTTTGGTGGGGTGGTTTACCTGCAATTACAAAAGGCTTTATTGATCGTCTTTTTTTGCCGGGAATGGCTTTTAAATACAGAGAAAATTCAGTTTGGTGGGATAAACTTTTAAAAGGAAAAACAGCACACATTATTACCACATTAGATCAACCCGGTTGGTATTACAGATTGTTTTTTGGAAGACCAAGTGTAAATCAATTAAAGAAATCAACTTTAGAATTTTGTGGAATAAAACCAGTTAAAGTCAGTTATATTGGAGTCATAAAAACTTCTGATGAAAAGCAAAGAGAAAACTGGTTGCGAAAAGTTTTTCAATTTGGTTTAAAAAACAAATAATTTACGCATCTAAATCTAATCCAAATGTTGTTCGTAACAGTTCAATATTTGGATTTATTTCATGGAGTCTATTGTATCGGTCTTGGTCATTAAAGCTTCTTTTGTTTTCAAAACTCTCATTCACAATAACTTCTATTGTAATATCATGATTGTGTAAATGACCTTTTAAATGTCCTAAAAGTCCGTTTAGTTCTTTTTCAAAATCTAATTTAGAACCTTCATTAGGCAATTCAATTGAGATGGCTGTTCCATCTAGTTTAGGATCGTTGATAAGTAATAACGACTCCATGATTTTATACCCTTTATCTCCTAAACGTTGCGCATATTTATTCCATTGCAACAACATTTCAGTTTCTGTAAAAGATTCAGTCGGCAAATGAAGCACTTCTTTTACAATTCCTTTATTGCTTTCTTCTAATGCTTTTTTGGCACGAATACTCGATAATGAAAATGCAGAAATCTTTGGCTCGCTTGCTAAATGGTTTGTAGTTTGTGGTTTATGGTTTATGGTTTCAATTGGTGCAACGACACTATTTGGCTGTTCGGGTTTGGCAATTGAAATTTGATTTTTGCTATTGTCATTGTTATTGCCATTGCTATTGCCATTGCCATTTTCATTGCCATTGTTTTTTGGAATTTCTACTATTGAGTAATCATTCTTCCTATAATAAGTAGGTGGAATTATAAATTGCTCAACTTTTTTTTTTCTCCATCATAAGTGATAGAGGCTAGTTGCATCAAACAAAGTTCAACAAGAAGTCGTTGATTTTGGCTTAGTTTGTATTTCAAATCACAATCGTTTGCAATTTCGATTCCTTTCAAAAGAAAGTCTTGACTGCATTTTTGCGCTTGGATACCATACATTTGTTGCGCTTGTTCCCCAACTTCTAATAATGACAGCGTAGCAGGTGTTTTCGAAACCAATAAATCTCTAAAATGGGAAGCCAATCCCGATACAAAATGATGCGCATCAAATCCTTTGGCAAGAATATCATTGAAAGCGATTAATAATTCCGGAATTTTGTTTTCCAGAATCAAATCGGTGATGTTGATGTAGGTTTCATAATCCAACACATTCAAGTTCTCCGTAACGGCCTGACGTGTTAAATCTTTTCCACAAAAAGAAACTACTCGGTCAAAGATTGACAAAGCATCTCGCATCGCGCCATCTGCTTTTTGAGCAATAATATGCAAAGCGTCATCTTCAAAATTAACCCCTTGACTGGTGGCCACTTCTGCAAGATGTTCTTTAGCATCTTTTACAGTGATTCTTTTGAAATCAAATATCTGACAACGAGAAAGTATCGTTGGAATAATTTTATGTTTTTCGGTCGTAGCCAATATAAAAATGGCATGTTTTGGCGGTTCTTCCAATGTTTTCAAGAAAGCATTGAAAGCTGCCGAAGACAACATGTGAACCTCATCAATAATGTATACTTTGTATTGTCCCGTTTGTGGCGGAATACGCACTTGGTCTATTAAATTCCTGATATCATCCACAGAATTGTTGGAAGCTGCATCTAATTCGAAAACATTAAAGGCAAAATCTTCATTTGGATCGTCATATCCCGGCTGATTTATTTTTCGAGCCAAAATACGGGCGCAAGTAGTTTTTCCAACGCCACGAGGTCCTGTGAATAATAGGGCAGAAGCAAGGTGATTGCTTTCTATGGCATTCAATAAAGTATTGGTAATGGCTTTTTGCCCTACAACATCTTTAAATGTTTGAGGACGATATTTACGGGCCGATACAACAAATTGTTCCATAGAATTTTTATTCGAAAGCAAATATAGGTTTTAATTTAAAGATGGAAAAATTTAAGTATTGAAAGATTTTATAATTTTTTAAATGGTTTTTTGTTCCCGAATTTCTAGTCTGGATAGTCCCGAATTTTCGGGAGAAATCCTTTTCTTGTTTTTCTTTAAAACAAGAAAAGATTACTTCACAATACTTTTATTTTAATTGGAGTTCAGTGAATTTCATTTGTAATGAATAGCTGGAAATAGCTCCCAATTAAATTGTAATTTCAAAAAAATAAAGTATTTCTAAATCTGATTGAATCGTTATTTCAACTAAAAACGGTTCTTGAAGAATTTAAAAATTTCAAACCTGATAATGGATATTCTGGAACTCCTTTTTGTTGTATTAATACTTTGAATTTCGTTCCCATATCAAACAATAGTCTGTAATTCATTAATGCTTCATGGGCTGCCAATTGCAAATTATCCTTATTTTTAAGTAAAGCAATATTTTGATATTCTTTAATACCGAGAGCTAATAAAAAAGGTGCTTGATCCACGATACCACAACAATCTAGTCCGTTTTGCGTGCCCCAATGCGATATAGCAGAGAAATTGGTATGAGATGTAATGTCTTGTTCTCCAATAAATAGATAAGGATTGTCGTTTTTGTGATGCTTGTGATAACACAATAATGTACCGCAACTCCTGTGGTTGTGGTATAATTCAGCCGACAAAGAACCGTAATCTATGGTAATTACATACCCTTTTTGTAAGGATTGTGAAACTTCTTTTATCCAAGATACCGCTTCCAAATTGACTTCCGTGCGAAATCCTTTTGGCAGTTGAACATTTAATGTTTCAAAATAATGGGTGAGTTCTTTTTTTGCAGGTTTCAAAATTTCTATGAAATCCTCTTTATAGTCTACAAAGACTTCCTGAAGTTGTTCTTCCATAATTACCTGATGCACCGCAAAATTATCAACCAGTTCATTCGATAAAATACAACCGTTAATTTCAGGGATATCTTGGATTGAATTGTACCAACTTACTTTTTCATGCAAATGTTTTTTTTCAATTTCACGCATGCTGACACTTTTTTCGATGATACAATAGGTTAAACTATCATACAAAGGGGGATTATTCTTGAGATAATCTAAAATATCATGACATAATAAACCGGTTCCAGCGCCATATTCAACAATCGTAAAAGGTTTTTTTTCTAAAATCTCCCACATTTCTTCGATTTGACGTCCTATCATGGCTCCAAAGTCGGCAGAAATATAAGGGCTGGTGTAAAAATCGCCATTGGATCCTATCTTGTCCTGTATAGAATTATAATATCCCAATTCAGGATGATACAATGCCATTTCCATAAAATCCCGAAAAGAGATTGGTCCTTCTTTTTTGATTCGTTCTATTATTATTTCGGATAACAGCATAGAACTTAAATAATTAATTTTTTGGGAAACCTTAAAATGAAGTTGTTGTTGTTTAAAAAAAAGAGGACTATACGGCAACTAGAGTTTGCATTGCCCGCTACTTTCTATGCATAATTTTTCCAAAACAAGTGCAGCATCATTATCAGAATTTGCCGAAAAACCAGCTACAAAAACTCCATTTTCGCCTGAATCAGAGCTGATGCCATATACCACCGATTCCTCTCCAGGATCAGTATCCCCTTCGTAGCGATACACGTGTTTTACTTCATATTTATGCGGATTTGCTTTAATATCATCTTGATGAATATTAAAATCATAGGTGAAACCTTTTTCTTTTAGATCTTCTAAGGCTTCTAAAACTGTGGTATAATGGTACGTTGGCTTCATGATTAATGGAAGATTAATTGTTAATTATAAAGATAACTAATTTATTACTAAGTCGTTGTGAAATGGATGTTAAAGTAAATAATCTAAAACTGAGATACATCAAAAAATGTTGTAATTTCGCACCGCAGACCGCCTTATCGCCGTTTTGAGTAATCAAGAGGGAGGAAAGTCCGGACACCATAGGGAAGCATAGCGGGTAACCCCCGTCGGTTTACTCTGAATTTATTTCAGAGTCGATTAGGACAAGTGCAACAGAAAGTATGTACAGGTAATGCTGTAGTGAAACCAGGTAAACTCTATGCGGTGAAATATCAAGTATATCAGCATTTAAGGGCTTCTCGTCCGTTGTTGAAGGGTAGATAGCTTGAGTCCCGAAGTAATTCGGGATCTAGATAAATGATAAGGCTCCGTCCCGATAGCTATCGGGATTCGGAGACAGAATCCGGCTTATAGGTCTGCATTTTTTTATTAAAAGATTTAATAAGATTAAAGGATTGTGAAATCTAAAAGAGAACCATTAAGAAATTAAGTTTCATTAAGTCCCAAGGCTTAATTTTCTAAATTTCTTAATGGTTTATTTTTTAAATAGTAGTTATGAAAACAAGAATTGGGATTTTAGGACTCGGAGGAGTAGGTGGTTATTTCGGAGGGTTATTAGCCAAAGCTTATTTTGACTCAGATACAATTGAAATTGTATGTATTGCCCGTGGCGAAACTCAAAAAGCAGTAGCTCAAAACGGATTGAAAATCATTTTAGACGAAAGTGAAATGACTGTTTTTCCGAATTTAGTTTCGAATAATCCAGATGAAATTGGGAAACTCGATTACCTTATTTGTGCGACTAAAACCTATGATATTGAAAGTAGTTTTGAATCCATAAAAAACTGCATTGCGCCAAACACGATAATCCTGCCTTTATATAATGGTGTCGATGCCACGGAACGCATACAAATAGTATTTCCTGAAAATGTTGTTTTGCAAGGTTGTGTGTATATTGTTTCGATGATTGTTACTCCGGGAATTATCAAGAAAATTGGCCCTTACGAAAAACTATTCTTTGGTTCTAAAAATGCTCCGGTTTCTAAATTGAAGGAATTGCAATCTATTTTCGAAAAAGCAAGTATCGAAAGTTATCTTGTAGAAAATAGTGAAGAAACAGTTTGGGAGAAGTTCATTTTTATTTCAGCTCTGGCTTCAGCAACTTCGTATTTGAATCAAAACATTGGAGGGATTTTAAATAATCCTGAAAATAAAGCAGTTTATATTTCATTGTTAAATGAGATTACTGCTGTCGCTTCCGCAAAAGGGTTAGCGTTGCCAAATGATATTGTTGCCCAAACGATTATTAAATTGGAGAAATCGCCACAAGACGCCACTTCATCGATGCACAGAGATTTGTTGGCAAATCGAAAAACAGAAGTGAATTCCTTAACAGAATATGTGGTAAAAGAAGGTTTGAAATATGGTGTTGCTACTCCAATATATAAAAAAATATTGGAGAAACTATCTTAAAAAAAATAACTAAAATTATTCTTCTTCACCATCGTTTTGGTCTGATTCATTTTCAGAATCTTCCTCTTTATTCCCTATTTCGAAGAAACTAAAAATAGAACCACCGTAACTTTTCTGAAATGAAAAATGAATCATGTGATCCAATTTGGTATATTTTGAATGCTCGATTACCATCATTCCATCTTCATTTAGCAATTCCTTTTCGAAAATTAATAAAACAATTTTTTCAAAAGTTTTTTGATCCAATGCATAAGGCGGATCTGCGAAAATAATATCATAAGACGTTTTACATCTTTCTAAATAGGTGAAAACATCACTTTTAGTGGCTGCAATATTAAAATCATATTCAGCTGCAACTTGTTTGATGAATTTTACACAACCAAAATCGCCATCAACAGATGTAATCGGCGTGCTTCCTCTTGAGGCAAATTCATAACTGATATTTCCGGTTCCTGCGAATAAATCCAATATTTTAAGCCCTTCAAAACTGAAATGGTTGTTCAAAACATTGAATAATGCTTCTTTAGACATATCGGTTGTGGGACGAACGGGTAACCCTTTTGGTGGAAAAATGCGTCTTCCTTTGTATTTTCCTGAAATGATTCTCATGAGTTGAAAAGTATAAAATGATTTCTGTTTTCGGCCTCAGAAAAATAATTGTTCCATCGCAAATCTTCCACATCTATGAGGGAAACGTTGCGAATGTATTTGTAAGCGATTTTGAAATAATCACTTTCGGTATCAATATTTCCGATTAATTCCAATAGGAAGTTTTCGGGATTTAAGTTCAATTGTTCAGCCGTGAATAATATGTAATACAAGAAATCTTCCGGCGTGTTGTAATCAAAAGAATTGAAAAGGAGTAATTTTTGGTTCTGAACTACAATAACTTCAAAATGACCTGTATTAATATGTACAAACATTTTTTTCTCATCCTTATTTTTGGAAGCAACCAATAATTTGGAAACCAAAATACTGTTCGCATGTTTGTAATCGAAAGTACCAAATTGATCAATAAAAAAATTATTGATATTCACATACGGAATATAAACCGCATTCATTTGATAATTTGGAATTTCATCAAAAGCGAAAAAATCGGTTTCAAAAACCTTAGTATTATATTGCAAATAACTGCCTAAAAAATTCTCGTCAAATAACGGTTCCGGTACAAAAGTAGAAAGGTTGTTATTGTGAATCACTAGAATTTCATCATAGGAATCTTTTAATTCCGGATGATCCCTGAAAGCATCAGCAAACAAATCTTCAATTTTTGTGGCTTTATGAAAGGTCTCAAAATGCACTTCGTTAAATGAAATTACGGTATTATTTAGCGTATCAAAACAACAAAAAGAAAGTCCCGTCAAGGAAACTTGAATGGAAAGTTTTTTATATTTTTTTTCGGCTATGTTCATAATACTATTGATTTTTTCAACAACGCAAACTTACAAATTTAAAAATCAATAACAATTGCAATAGCAAAATTCAATTGCAATGACATTAGCAATGACAATAGCAAAATTCAATGGCAGTAATTGAAAATTGAAATTGCTATTGACATTGAAATTGAAAAAACATTCTTTACTTTGCAGTCAAATAACACGAAATGAATTCCTCCCTGTTCTATAGTCTTTTACAAAAAAAGTTTCCTTTTCAACCCACGTATAAACAGGATATTTTTTTTCAAAAAATAGCGATTTTTTTAACCGAAACCGATAATAAAACCATCTTCGTATTAAAAGGATATGCCGGGACAGGAAAAACAACCGTGATTTCTACGATTGTAAACAGTTTATTGGACATTAATAAAAAGTATGTTTTGTTGGCGCCAACGGGTCGTGCGGCAAAAGTGATTGCCAATTATTCGAACAAACCAGCTTTTACAATTCATAAAAAAATATACTTTCCAAAGAAGTCTTCCGGTGGTGGCGTTTCTTTTACGTTGCTACAAAATAAACACAAGAACACGATTTTTATCGTCGATGAAGCGTCGATGATTTCGGATACGAATTCGGATTCTAAGTTATATGAAAACGGTTCGTTGCTTGATGATTTGATTTCGTATGTGTATTCGGGAACCAATTGCAAAATGATTTTACTGGGTGACACCGCTCAGTTGCCTCCGGTGAATTTGGATATCAGTCCCGCGTTGGATATTCGCACTTTGGGAATGAATTATGATAAGGAAGTAGAACATATTGAGTTGGACGAAGTGATGCGTCAGGAAGAAAATTCCGGGATTTTGCATAACGCCACTGAACTTCGGGAATTATTGAAAGATTCCTTTATAGATGAATTCAAATTTGATGTCAAGAAATTCAAAGATATTGTTCGGTTGACTGATGGTTACGATATTCAGGATGCCATCAATTCCGCCTACAGTAATTATAGTATAGAAGATACTGCCTTTATTGTTCGTTCCAATAAAAGGGCGAATCAATATAATGAGCAAATCAGAACCAAAATCCTCGATAAAGAAAGCGAACTTTCTACAGGTGATTTCCTGATGGTGGTGAAGAACAATTATTTTTGGTTGAAAGATTCTGATGAAGCGGGTTTTATTGCCAATGGTGATATTATCGAAATATTGGAAATTTTCAATATCAAAGAATTGTACGGTTTTAAGTTTGCCAAAGTAAAAATAAGAATGATTGATTACCCCAATCAGATTCCGTTTGAAACCGTTTTATTAATGGATACCATAAAAAGCGAATCGCCATCTTTAACGTATGAGGAATCCAACCGATTGTATCAGGAAGTGTTGAAAGATTACGAAGGCGAAACCAAATTCAAACAATTTCAAAAAGTAAAAGCCAACGAATATTTTAATGGTTTGCAAGTTAAATTTTCATATGCAATAACCTGCCATAAGTCCCAAGGTGGTCAATGGAATACTGTTTTTATAGAACAACCGTATTTGCCGGACGGAATTAATAGAGATTACATCAGATGGTTGTACACCGCGATGACCCGAGCAAAAAATAAATTATATTTGATAGGTTTTAAAGATGAGAATTTTGTAGAGTAAATTTCATAAACATATAAGTCATATAAGCTTAACAATTAAAGTAAAACTTGAATGGCTTATATGGTTTAAAAAATTAATTTGTCTGTTTTAAACTTTTAATTGAATTGGTTATGAATACTTTAAACGACTTACATAAAATTTCAGGTTCTTTTTCGAATACTGAAAAAATGCCAGTACTTTTTTTAGGACACGGCAGCCCGATGAATGCGATTGAAGAAAATCAGTTTGTGACTGGTTTTCGAAATTTGGCTAAAACGTTACCACAACCGAATGCCATTTTGTGTATTTCGGCGCATTGGTTTACCAAAGGTACAAAGGTAACCGCAATGGAAATGCCACGAACGATTCACGACTTTGGAGGTTTTCCTCAAGCGTTGTTCGATGTGCAATATCCTGCAAAAGGAAGTCCGGAATTAGCGATAGAAACCAAACAATTGTTGACACCGGTAGAAGTAGAGCTGGACGAACATTGGGGTCTAGATCACGGTGCTTGGAGTGTCATCAAACATTTATATCCAGAAGCGAATGTTCCCGTGATTCAGTTGAGTATTGATTATACTAAATCCGGACAATACCATTTTGAGTTGGCTCAGAAACTAAGTGCCTTGCGCACCAAAGGAATCCTGATTGTAGGCAGCGGAAATATTGTGCATAATTTGAGATTAGTCGATTATCAAAATTTCGATAAAGATAATTACGGTTACGATTGGGCAATTGAAGCAAGGGAAACGGTAAACCATTATTTAGTGGACGGGAATTTCCAACCGTTGATTGATTTTGAGAAACAAAGCAAAGCATTTCAACTAGCGATTCCTACGCCGGAGCATTATTTGCCTTTGATTTACACGTTGGGATTAAAAGGAAAATCCGAGGAACTGAGTTTGTTTAATGATAAGTTATTGGCGGGTTCGCTGAGTATGACTTCAGTGAAGATTATGTAGGATGTTTTTTGTGAGAATAAAGATTATATTTTATTGATGATATAATAATAATAATAAATTAGTGGTTAGTTAAAAAAATAAAAATGAAGAAAATAATTTGTTTACTATTTCTAATTTCTTTGAAAATATCTTACAGTCAAAATATAAAACTGAATGATATAGAAATTAAAATTTTGAAAATCGATAAATTACAACAACAAAGTAAATTAGAGATTTTAGGAATTGATGATATGAAAACTTGCGGTGGGAATTTGATTGGATACTATTATTTTAACAAATTAGTGCTTTTAATTTCCCAAAATGGTGGAGAGACTGGGACGATAACAAATAAATATTATATTGATAACAATAAAATAATAAAAATTGAGAATTTGGAAGATTATACATTTATAAATAATAATTCAAATACTCACAAACCTAAGACAAAAAATATTATAGAGAAAAAAGAGTTTTACTTTACTCCTGAAATATTTATTGTAAAGAATTTTAAGAAAGAAAAAATAATTACTTATTCTGATGACCAAATAATTACTTGTGGAAAAAATATGATTAAATTACTGAACGAAAGAAAAGCCACAAACTAAATATAAATATCATCATCACTAACCCCAAAACAAACCCTTCAAAACTACTTATTGTGAAAACACAAGACGATAAAAAATTAGATAATCCGGTTTGGTTTTCGTTATCAGAAACGCATCAAAGTTTTGCGGTAGATTATGGCAGTGTAAAATTCTATCATCCGGATTATTGTCCGTTTGGTGGTTTTGAAAAAGGGAATTCGATTGTAAAGTCTATCGATGAATATTCTGCTAAAGTTGATAATTTTTTTATTGTTGGAGAAAAGCCAGAACTTTCAAATCTATTGAAGTTAAATAAAGAATTAGTTTGTCTTCAAATGATTGTTTATGATGCAATCGATATTACAATTAATGATCCAATCGTAAAACTCACTGACGAACATATCGACGCTTTATATGAGTTGGTTAACTTGGTGCAACCGGGTTATTTTAAAAGAAAAACTGCTTTATTAGGCAATTATTATGGGATTTTCAAAAACGATGAACTTGTTGCCGTGACTGGTGAGCGCATGCAAATGAATAATTTTATTGAAGTAAGCGCAGTAGTCACACATCCCAATCATACCGGAAAAGGATACGCCAAACAATTAGTTGCCCATGCTGTAAATGAAATTTTTAACCAAAATAAAACGCCTTATTTACATGTGATTGAAGATAATATAGGAGCAATACAATTATACGAGAAATTAGGATTTGAAATTCGACGTAAAATCAGTTTTTGGAATATCACAAAGTAAATTTAAGTTGAGAATTAAGAACAATTTTGTAAATCCTAAAAACATACTAACTAAGGTTGGAAAGACGGTGATTTAAATTCGTTAGAATAAAAAGTACGGAAATAAACCGTATAATTTATTTTTTATACGGATATTATCCGTATATTTGAAAAAAAATACTGTGTTATGGCAACAAAAACAATTAAAATCGAAAAAGCTAGATTTGATACTAAATTGCCTATTGAACAAAAATTATTGTTCGAAAAAGCCGCACGTCTTGGCGGGTATCGCAATCTAACCGATTTTGTAATTAGTACCGTTCAAATTAAGGCAAAAGAAATTATAAGCGAAAGAGAACAAGTTTTAGCTTCTCAAAGAGATAGCGAAATTTTCTTTGAGGCCATTACGAATCCTAATACTCCAAACCAAGCACTTCAAGCAGCTGCAAATGATTTTAAAGCATTGCTTTCAGAATGAGTCAATTATCCGAAACCCTAAATTCAGGGCATAAAAAAAAGGATTTTTTTTGCGGAAAAGAGATGTTGGATGACTATTTGCAAAAACAAGCCAGCCAGGATGTCCGTAGAAAATTATCGGCCTGTTTTGTTTTGATTGAAAAGGAAACAGGTTTTATATCAGGTTATTACACTTTAGCCAATAATAGTATCTCTTTGGATTTAATTCCTTCCGAATTACAAAAACAATTGCCAAAATCATACACCTCAATTCCAACAGCCTTGCTTGGTAGATTAGCTGTTGATCGGAAATTTCAAGGAAATGGTACCGGGAAACTATTATTGATTGATGCCCTTAAAAGGAGTTATGAATTATCAAAAAGTATTGGTTCTTTTGCAGTAATTGTTGACCCTTTAGATGAGGATGCTGTAAATTTCTACAGTAAATATGGATTTATATCTTTGCCAGATAGTGGCAAAATGTTTTTACCAATGAAAACCATTAGTAGTTTATTTGAATAATAATAAAAGTTGTTGTTTATTAAATCGCACACTAAATTATTTTTAAATGTTTAGTAACAAAAAATAAAACTTTGCTACTTAGTTTATTTGTAGCAAATTAAAAACATAATAATGAAAATAATAGCAGTCATTCCCGCCCGTTACGCTTCGACACGATTTCCAGCTAAACTGATGCAGGATTTAGGAGGAAAAACGGTCATTTTAAGAACCTATGAAGCGGCCATAAACACGCAATTGTTTGATGATGTTTTTGTGGTAACGGATTCGGATTTAATTTTTGATGAAATCGTTTCTCACGGAGGAAAAGCCATTCGAAGCATCAAGGAACATGAATCGGGGAGTGATCGAATTGCGGAAGCAGTCGAAAATCTGGACGTTGATATTGTGATTAACGTGCAGGGAGATGAACCGTTTATAGATGTGGAACCTTTGGCAAAAGTGATTGAAGTTTTTAGAAATGATTTGGATAAAAAAGTGGATTTGGCTTCCTTGATGCGCGAAATCACAAATGAAGAAGACATCAATAATCCCAACAATGTAAAAGTAGTGGTGGATCAAAACGGATTTGCATTGTATTTTTCACGTTCGGTAATTCCTTATCCAAGAGAGAAAAATGTGGGTGTTCGGTACATGCAACACATCGGGATTTATGCTTTTAGAAAACAAGCTTTATTGGATTTTTACAGTTTACCGATGCAATCTTTGGAAGCATCCGAAAAACTGGAGCAATTACGTTATCTCGAATTTGGAAAGCGCATTAAAATGGTCGAAACGACACATGTTGGAATCGGGATTGATACTCCGGAAGATTTAGAAAAAGCCAAAAAAATGTTGTAATTTATTCCAGATTTTCATGATCAAAGTAGCCTTTGGTTTTTACTTTGGTGGAAAAGAAATTCAAGAAAAGCACAACGAAAAACAGAAACAATAACGCTTGTGTGGTTACCAGGAATTTCCCTATCGTGGTTATTGGATAATAATCTCCATACCCTATGGAAGAGGAAGTTACGATGCTAAAATAAACCGCATCAAACCAATGAAAGAAAGGTCTGTTTAAGTAACGATCAATCGAATAAAACACGGCATACGCAAATGCAATTTCTAAATAATTAAAAAAAAGCAACAACATTGATCTTTTATAGGAGCGTGGTTTTGAAAATAAATCAGAAGCAAAAATTAATGTTGGAATATAAAAAACGGTTTCCAAAAAAACATAAATGAGAATCCAAATAATCCATTGATGGCTTTGCCAATGATTTATTAATATCAATATTGGAAAAACCACTTTAAGCAAAACATAGAAATCCAAAGCTAAATCCTGGTATTCGACTCCTTTTTTACTGGCCCAATATTTAATGTAAATTCCAGGGAAAAGTAATTGGGAAGAGGCCAGGAATAACCGCACGATTTTTTCAATTCCATTGTCTTCCTGATGATCGTTATTCCAAATGGATTGAATATTTTGTATCCGTTTTTGAATGGGATTAAATTTGGGTTGAAAACCCTTTGATGTTTTCCCAAGAAGCAGTTTTTTTAAAATTTTTTTCATTCCAGCAGAGTATTATATAACGCTATGTAAGAGTACAAAATAATTGTGTTGCTTTAAGACTATTGGATTGCGAATTTTCAGAAAGAACATTTACGGTTCATTATTTAATTCAATTTTTCGATTACTATCAATTCATTATGAACTTCAACTCTTGGAATGGTTTTAATTTGAAATTGATTTTTGTAAAATTCGGAGACGTATTTTTTATTTCTTACATTTTGACTTTCATTCAATAGCATTGTATTAAAAAGAATAAAACCATGACTTTTCAAAAGAGAGCAAATTCTATTGATGAAAAAAGTTTCAAATAGAAAATTAGGCATTGTTGTATCTTGAAAAATATCAATAATAATTAAATCGTATTTGGTTTTTGTTTTTAAAACAAATTCGAAGGCATCATCAATTACAATTTCAAGATTTTTCACTTTATCCAATTTAAAATACGTATTGGCTATTTTAATTATTTCCGGGTCAATTTCTACTCCGGTAATTTTTCCTTTGTATTTTATTTCATCAACCAATGTTTTTATAACGCTTCCACCGGCAACTCCCAAAACTAAAACATGACTCATTGGGACTATTTTTTCATAACCAATGTTTTTTAATCCTAATCTTAAAATGCGTTGCAAACTGCCATACGAATAATTTGCATTTTCAGAATCTAAAACCAATTCCCCATTTGCCCAAGTCACTTCAATCGATTTACTCAATGAAGATTTTGTTTCATAAATTTTTATTGGAATTAGATAGCTGAATATTTTTTTAATCATTGATGACAGTTTTACTCAAAAATAAGATATAAATTATTTATTTTGTACGAAATAATAAAGAATGAAGAAACAATTTTACAAATGGATATTTTTCAGGCTTATGGGCTGGAAAATAGTCGGGACTATTGATGCCGATATTAAAAAATGTGTCATGATGGTGATGCCGCATACGAGTAACCATGATTTTTATTTGGGAATTTTCACCAGAGGAATAACCGGATTAGAAATGAATTGGGTGGGTAAAAAAGAATTGTTCCGTTTTCCTTTTGGATTTTATTTTAGATATATGGGCGGAGAACCATTGGATCGTTCTGGAGGTTTGAACAAAGTCGATTCTATTGCTGCTATTTTTAAAAGAAAAGAAGTTTTTCGTCTGGCTGTTGCTCCTGAAGGAACCCGTAAAAAAGTGGGCGAACTAAAAACGGGATTTTATTATATTGCCTTGAAAGCAAATGTTCCTATAATTCCTGTTGCATTTGATTATGGTAAGAAAGAAGTCAATCTTGGAAAGCCAGTTTTACCTACTGGCGATATCGAAAATGATATGGCTATTTTGAAGAAACATTTTATAGGAGTAAAAGGAAAAATTCCTGAAAACGGATATAAATTATAAATCAGTCTTATTGTCAGTTCGAGCGCTCCCGACGTTTCGGGAGATAACCATTATTACATTACGACTTTAGTTTATCCTGAGCGAGGTCGAAGGGCTCGATGTGACAAAAAACTATTGGATTAATATATTGACCGATGGTTTAAATTTTTCCAGACCGTTTTGTAATTAAAAGCGGTCTAATTTTTAATTAGGATTAAACACTTTAAAAGTACCATCTTTATAAAAGAATACAATTTTTTCCACGTCGCTTGAAATGGAATCTTTTAGGGTATTTTGATTTTCTGTTTTTTTTGTTTCCAATGAATTTCTATTTATTGGATTTTGTATTTCTGAGAATAAATTCTCAGGAATTATTTCATTGCTCGATGGAGTAGGAATATTTTGTTTTACAACTTGCTCAACGTTGTTTTCTGTTTTATCAAACTGTTCCGAATTTTTTGGAAAATTTCCTTTTCCATTCAAAATCCAATACAAATCCACATCGGGAAAAACCTCTAATATTTTAAGGATAAAATCCAAGCTGGGTTTGTTTCTTCCTGAAAGTAGGTGGGACAAACTGGAACGCTGTACGCCAATTTTATCCGCAAAAGAAGAAGCATTTAAGCTGTAGTAATCCAGTATAATTTCTAATCTTTTTATAAAATCCTCTATGTTTACCATTGTAAATTAATATTAAAAATTAACTATTTACAAATGTAACTAAAATAGAATGAAATACCAAAATTACAAGTGTAAATAGTATTTATCGTAGTAAATAATTTAAAGTTTAAAACGACATGACAACGTGTAACGTATTGATAAATAATAAAATAAAGTTGATTTAATGAATTGGTAACAATTGTTAATTAGAGAAAGCCAGTTTACTAGACCTAATTGCAAAATACTGTTTACATCATTGAAATATTTTAAACAACAGCAGTTTACAAATGTAAATATAAAGATGTTTACTTTTGTAAATCAAATAAAACAGCATGAATTTAGAACAATTATTTAGTCAATATAAAGAAGAATCTATCCGTGGTCGTTACATTACTTTAGATTCGGTTGAGCCGTTATTGCAAAAATTAAACACCAATAAGCAACTTAGAATTATTGGAAAATCAGTTCTTGGAAAATCTATTTATTCGTATGAAATCGGAGAAGGTAAAACTAAAATTTTCCTTTGGTCGCAAATGCATGGAAATGAAAGTACGACTACAAAAGCGTTGTTTGACTTTTTAAATGTATTAAATGGAGGTTCGGAATTGGCGCAACAATTACTAAAAGCATTTACTTTTTATAGTATTCCAATGTTAAATCCTGACGGTGCAACATTATACACAAGAGAAAATGCTAATAAAGTCGATTTAAATCGCGATTCTCAAGATCTTACCCAGCCGGAAAGTAAATTATTGAGAGAGACTTTCGAATCTTTTAAACCGGATTATTGTTTTAATCTTCATGACCAGCGCACTATTTTTGGTGTTAGTGATACCGGAAAACCGGCTATAATGTCGTTTTTAGCGCCTTCTTATAATGAAGAACGGGAAATAAATGAATCCAGATTGAAAGCTATCAATTTGATTGCGGGTATAAATGAGGTGCTTCAGGAGTATTTACCAAATCAAATTGGTCGTTTTGATGATTCGTTCAATATAAATTGCATTGGAGATACTTTTCAATATTTAGGTGTGCCAACTTTATTGTTTGAAGCGGGGCATTTTGCAAATGATTATGAAAGAGAAGAAACGCGCAAATATGTTTTTATAGCGCTGATTTCTAGTTTTAAAATACTCAGCGAAAACGTTATAGTTAGCAATGGAATTAATAAATATTTGAATATTCCTCAAAATAAAGTCGTTTTTTATGATTTTATATATAAAAACATCAAGATAAATTATGATGGTATCGAAATAATCACCAATTTTGCAGCACAATACAAAGAAGAGTTAATTGAAAATCAGATTTGTTTTAATGCCTATGTTTCACAAATAGGAGATTTAGAAAATTATTTTGGTCATTTTGAATACGATGCTAAAGGAGCTTTATATAAAGATGATTTTGATAATATTCTTAAATTAAACCAAAAAGCTGATTTTTATTTAGATAATAACGTAAAAATTGTTAACGGAATGATAAAAATATAATATTTATGTCTTTTTGTTGTTTTTATGTATATTTTTATACTTTGTTATAGCAATTAATAATATTAATTTAAGAATTATGAGTAAATTTCGTTTAGATGAAGTAGATCACCAGATTTTAGATATGTTGATAGATAATACAAGAGTTCCATTTACGGATATTGCGAAAAAGTTATTGATTTCTGCAGGGACTGTGCATGTTAGGGTAAAAAAAATGGAGGATGCCGGTATTATAATGGGGTCTTCATTAGTTCTTGATTATGATAAATTAGGATATTCTTTTATCGCTTATGTTGGTGTTTTTCTAAACAATACCTCTCAAACAAAGTTTGTTTTAGAGCGAATTAATGAAATTCCATTTGTGACAGTTGCTTCTGTTACTACAGGAAAATTCAATATCTTTTGTAAAATTAGAGCTAAAGATACGAAACATGCTAAAGATGTTATCTTTATGATTGATGATATTGATGGTGTTTACAGAACAGAAACTATGATCTCACTTGAGGAAAGCATAAATGATAAGAAGCGCTTGATGCATACTATTTTCAAAAATATGTAATTAATCTTGAATGTGCTATATTATAAATATAACCTCAAGTTAATTCTTGGGGTTTTTTTATGACAAATTAACTAACTAAACCAACTACAACTGATTATGTACACGCTACCAAAAATTGAACGTTTCAATCAGGACGTTCTTTCGAAATACCATATTTATAATAGTGTTTTTATTACATTACCCTTCGATTCTATTGATAATACTGGGGTTTTACTTCCTTTATTTACAGATGTTTGTGAAATTGGGTTCAAAAAACAGGAAACTCCTAAGGAGATTGTCGATTTTTTTGCTAAAAGATATTTGCATAGTGCTTCAGAAACGGATAAAATTGATTTGATGTTTCGTTTTATTCAATATATCGAACGCCAAATCGTTTTATTTGATGCCATTGAAGATGCTGCTTTTCCGGTTGTCAATAATATGGAAGGAAGAGGTTCGTTGAGAGATATAAAAGAAAAATCAGATGCTAAAGACAAGGAAGATGAATTGATTGATTTTCTGGAAGATTTCAATGTGAGGACGGTTTTGACGGCACATCCTACGCAATTTTATCCGGGCGCTGTCCTTGGAATTATCAATGATTTAACGGAAGCTATCCGAAAAAATGACTTACTTGATATCAAGCAATTGCTGGCTCAATTGGGTAAAACTCCTTTTATTCAAAACGAAAAACCAAATCCTTTTGATGAAGCGGTTAGTTTAATCTGGTATCTTGAGAATGTATTTTATCAAACTTCCGGAGAGATGGTACATTACCTTCAAAAGAATATTTTTAGTGGAAATTCGATAAAAAATCCATTGATTAAACTTGGATTTTGGCCCGGTGGTGACCGTGATGGAAATCCATTTGTAACAACGGAGATTACTTTGAAAGTAGCGGAGCGTTTGCGAACTTCCATTTTGAAATGCTACTACATAGAAATGAGGAATTTAAAAAGAAAGTTAACTTTCTCTGGTGTAGATGCTTTGGTAACTGAATTAGAACAAAAACTTTACAGGTCTGTTTTTTATTCTAAAGGTGAAATTTTTATCACTTTGAATGAATTCAAATCACAATTGAATAAAATAAAACAGATAGTAATTGACCAACATCAATCTTTATATTTAGATGAAATAGATGGACTTCTTATAAAAGTGAATCTGTTTGGATTTCATTTTGCGTCTTTAGATATTCGCCAAAACAGTAAAATACATGATGCTGTGTTTAAAGATGTAGTGGGATTGTATTCGAATTCGAATACATTAGTTTTTCCTAAGAATTATTATGAGCTTTCTGAAGCCGAGAAGTTTTCGGTATTGTCTAAAGTCAGAGGAAATCTTGATTCGAATGCATTTGAAAATGAAATGACAAAATCTACGATTGAATCTATTCAAGCCATAAAAACGATTCAGGAAAATAATGGGGAATTTGGTGCAAACCGTTATATCATAAGTAATAATGAAAGTGCGCTGAATGTGATGGAAACCTTTGCGTTATTCCGTTTGAGTAACTGGGAAAATCCATCTGTTGATATTATTCCGCTTTTTGAATCTGTTGATGATTTGCAGAATGCGCATGAAATCATGGAGAAATTATATACGAATCTCGCTTATGCGAAACATTTGACGAATAGAAACAACAAACAAACAATCATGCTTGGTTTTTCTGACGGTACAAAAGATGGAGGGTATTTAATGGCGAATTGGAGTATTTATAAGGCTAAAGAGGAACTTACTGCAATTTCCAGAAAATATGGCATAAAAGCAATTTTCTTTGATGGTCGTGGAGGTCCACCAGCTCGTGGAGGTGGAAAAACTCATAAATTTTATGCGTCATTGGGTCCAAATATCGAAAACAATGAGATTCAGGTTACGGTTCAGGGACAAACGATTAGTTCTAATTTTGGAACGTTAGATTCTTGTCGTTATAATTTGGAGAATTTATTAAGTGCGGGTGTAACGAATCAAGTTTTTAGTAAAGGCCAAAATGAATTGACAACTGGCGAAAAAGATATTTTGGATCAATTGGCTGGCTTAGGATATGAAAAGTATTTAAGTTTCAAAAACCATCCTAAATTCATACCTTATTTGGAGCAAATGAGTACGTTGAAATATTATGCCAAAACAAATATTGGAAGTCGCCCATCCAAGAGAAGTAAATCGGAACATTTAGATTTTGCTGATTTGCGAGCGATTCCTTTTGTAGGTTCTTGGAGCCAGTTGAAGCAAAATGTACCCGGATTTTTCGGAGTGGGTACGGCGCTAAAGCATTTTGAAGATACGAATCAATGGAGTAAAGTCCAGGATTTATATGACAATTCTTTGTTCTTTAAAACCTTGTTAGAAAACAGTATGATGTCATTGGCAAAATCATTTTTCCCGTTAACGGCTTATATGAAAAAGGATCCTCAATTTGGTGCTTTTTGGCAAATAATTTATGATGAATTTTTAGAAACAAAAAGATTGCTTTTGAAAATAGCGGGTCATAAAGAGCTTATGGAAAATTATCCTGACGGCAAAGCATCGATACAAATAAGAGAACGTATTGTACTGCCATTGTTAACGATACAACAATACGCATTGCTTCGAATAAATGAATTAAATAAAGAGGGTAAACCAGATGAAGCTTTAATAAAAGTATACGAAAAAATTGTAACCCGTTCTCTTTTTGGAAACACAAATGCCAGTAGAAATTCAGCTTAAATATAAAAAAAAAATGGAATCAAATCAATTGCCAACTAATGAATATGCGAGTTTTTATTCTCCTTATATTAATGCACTTGGAAATGTAGTGTTACTGGAAGAATTAGAAATCTGTCTGCATGACTTTATCAAATTTGTACAAAATATCCCAATGGATAAATTTGATTACAGATATGCTGAAGGGAAATGGACAATCAAAGATATTATTCAGCATCTTATTGATGCCGAACGTATTTTTGCCTATCGTGCGTTACGAATTTCCAGAAACGACAAAACACCATTGCCCGGTTTTGAAGAGAATGAATATGTGGATAACGCTGATGCTAATAGTAGAAGCATTCAAGATTTATTAGCAGAATTCTCAGCCGTAAGACATGCTACTTTATTTCTTTTTAAAAGTTTTTCAGAAGAACAATTGAAAAGAATGGGAATTGCTTCAAACGCTGCTGTTTCAGTTCGCGCCATTGGTTTTATTATTATTGGACATCAAAAACACCATCAAAAGGTTTTTCAAGAAAGGTATTTATAGCTTATTTGAAACCGCTGGACCAGATTTTCAGTTTGTTTTCAAATGACATTGTATTAGCAGGACTAGTGGAAGGCATCACATAATACGTGATGCCTTCTATTTGTCCGAATTTTTTCAGAAAGTATTTATGGCTTTCTTTTCCGTTAAAAATAATTGTAGTGATTCCGGGAAATTCTTTAAACAATGTTTCAAAATTATTTTCCTTTTGATTTTTGATATGAATATCCAGACTTCCTTTTCTTTCACAATTTTCTAAAACATCCCAAAGTCCAATTTTATTTGCTTGGAGTAATTGTATCTTTTCTTCGAAAATTTCAGAGATTGGTAAATTATCCAACAGTGTGTACATTATTTTCCAAAAATGATTTCTTTGGTGCGCATAATATTCCTGTTTCTCCAGTGAAGCGATGCCTGGTATAGTTCCCAAAATCAAAATTTCGGTTTGATAATTCACAAAAGGCGGAAAGGATTGTATCATATTAGGATTTAAAGTGCTGTTTTTTCTTTTTCCAGTATGGCCAATGCTAACCGAATTTTTCCATAATCTATTTTTTCTTCAAAATAATCAAAATAGGGTTTTAAGGCATCCGGAAATTCCAGTTTTATTTGGGCTTCAGCAATTTGTGAAACTTCTTCTTTAGAAATAAACGAATTTAAATCTATGTCAGCTCCGTCAACATACAGTTTAGCTAAATGGGACATAATGGTACTTAATCCTAATTTTCTTTTTTGAGCGATTTCCGCGACCGACAATCCATTTTTATATAATTCTAATGTTTCTTTATAGGTAGTGGCTTCTTTTTTCTTTTTAGCGCCTTTTGCTTTCTGGAAATCTTGGATAACTTTTATGAAAGCATCTCCATATTTTTCCAGTTTCGCTTTTCCAACACCATCAATTGCCAGTAATTCCTGATCGCTCATTGGTCTTTCGGTTTCCATTTGGCGTAAAGCCGCATCACTAAAAATCACATAAGCAGGAACATTCTCTTCTTTGGAAATTTCGTAGCGCAGTTTTCTAAGTGTTTCAAAAAGTGAATTAGCAACCGTTTTACTTTTTATTTCCTTGATTTCAGATTTATCAACATTGATTTTCTGAACGGTGGTCAATTGTACTTTTTCGCCTTCAAACAATACTTTTTTCGCAAAGGCTGTTAGTCTGATTTTATTTTGTTGATGAAAAGCAATTTCACAATAGCCTAAATTTATCAATTGTATTAAATATTGATTCCAATCAAACCACGAAAGATCAGCGCCAACACCATATGTTTTTAGGTTTTGGTATTCTTTCTCATAGATATAAGCATTTTTAGAACCGCGCAAAAAGTCAATGATTACGGGTAAGGGTTCCGTTTCCTGTAAACGAATAATTGCCGATAATGCTTTTTGAGCAATCGTAGTCCCATCGAAAAATAGGGGTGGATTTTTGCAAATATCACAATTTCCACAGTTCTCTGTAACCAGTTCACCAAAATAAGAAAGCAATATTTTTCTGCGACAACTTAAAGCATCAGCATATTGCTTCATTCGTTCCAGTTTGGCCAGTTGCACTTCGGCATTTAAACCTTGAGATGCGAATTTTTGCAATTGAATCATATCACCGTAACTTTCGAACAATACTGTTTCTGATGGCAAACCATCTCGTCCGGCGCGACCAATTTCCTGATAATACCCTTCGATGTTTTTAGGTAAATTATAATGAATTACCCAACGCACGTTTGATTTGTCAATTCCCATCCCAAAAGCAATGGTTGCGCAAACCACTTGGCAATCATCATTGATAAATTCGTCTTGTGTTTTGGAACGAATTTTATTGTCTAAGCCGGCATGATACGCTTTTGCATTAATACCGATTTTTTGTAGTTTTTCAGCAAGTTCTTCCGTTGTTTTTCTGCTTAGGCAGTATATAATTCCGGATTCATTTGGCTTTTCTTGGATGAAATCTATTATTTGTTTGACTCTGTCTAAAGCGGGACGCACTTCTAAACTCAAATTTTTTCTGTCAAAAGAAGCGACGAAAATTCTAGGATTTATTAGATTTAATTGCTGGCTAATGTCTTTACGCGTAGCTTTATCGGCTGTGGCAGTTAAAGCTAAGATTGGAGTAGAAGGGAAGCGATTTTTCAGATATCCTAAATTAGTATACGCTGGTCTGAAATCATGCCCCCAGGCCGAAATACAATGCGCCTCGTCAATAGCAATCAGGCTTATGGTTAAACTATTGAAAAGGTTGTCCAGAAAAGACAAACTCTCCGGAGCGATGTAAACTAACTTAATTACGTTAGATTTTAAACGTTCCATATAAAATGGTCGTTCATCTTCGGTTTGACTGCTATTTATAAAACAGGCTTCAATTCCGTTTGCTTTTAAACTGTCTACCTGATCTTTCATCAAAGCAATAAGTGGTGAAATTACGATTGTAATTCCTGGGAAAATCAGTGCGGGTAACTGAAAACAAATTGATTTTCCACCACCCGTTGGCATAATCGCCAGGGTATCGTGACCGGAAAGAATACAATTTATAATGTCTTCTTGGTTGGGTCTGAATTTTTCAAAACCAAAGTTCTCTTTCAGTTTGGCGTGTAAAATTTGATTTATCATTTTGGCGTATATTTTGAATCCTAAAGTAATAAAAAAAGGAACTCGTTTGGTGAGTTCCTTATTCTAATTTATTTAAAAATGGGATTACTTAATCCTCATCATCTTCGTCATCATCTTCATCCGAAAAGTCTTTTTCATCTGAATCCTCATCATCGTCATCATCTCCTGAATCTGAATCCGGTTTATCGATAGCGTCATCATCGTCATCGTCGTCAATATCGTCGTCTAAATCAAGACCTTTAATTGGTTCAACAACATCGTCAATGATTATTTCGTCATCTTCATCATAATTTTCAATTCTATCAGCAAGTTTAGTGCTCACTTTTACTAAATAAATAGTGTCTTCAGTTCGTACTTCAACTGCTTCAACCAATTCATTTTTAGCGTTTCTAAAACTAATAATGTTTGAATCATCATAACCATCTGGAAATTTATCCACCAATAGGTTTAAAATTTCATTGGTAAGTTTTGCGTAATCAACAATTACTCTTTTCATAAAATATTCTATAAATCTAATAAATAAGCGAAAATTAAAGGTGCTACAATGGTAGCATCGGACTCAATAATAAACTTAGGCGTTTTAATGTCTAATTTACCCCAAGTAATTTTTTCATTTGGCACCGCTCCAGAATACGAACCATAACTGGTTGTTGAATCTGAAATCTGACAGAAATAACTCCAAAACGGAATGTCATGCATTTCCATATCTTGGTATAACATTGGCACCACACATATTGGAAAATCTCCAGCAATACCACCACCAATTTGAAAGAAACCTACACCGTTTGTACTGTTTTTTGGATACCAATCTGACAAGAAAACCATATATTCGATACCGGATTTCATTGTAGAAGCTTTTAAATCTCCTTTGATTACATACGATGCAAATATATTTCCCATGGTACTGTCTTCCCATCCCGGTACAATAATAGGTAAATTTTTCTCAGCAGCGGCATACATCCAACTGTCTTTTAAGTCAATTTCATAATATTCTTCAAGAACACCTGAAAGTAACATTTTATACATAAATTCATGCGGAAAATATCTTTCGCCTTTATCATCAGCATCTTTCCAAATTTTGTAAATATGCTTTTGCAAACGACGGAATGCTTCGTGCTCCGGAATACAAGTATCTGTAACACGATTTAAACCTCTTTCCAGTAAATCCCATTCGTCTTGAGGAGTCAAATCACGATAATTAGGTACTCTTTCATAATGAGAATGAGCTACTAAATTCATGATGTCTTCTTCAAGATTTGCACCAGTACAAGAAATAATATGTACTTTGTCCTGACGAATTATTTCGGAAAAAATCTTTCCAATCTCTGCTGTACTCATAGCTCCAGCCATGCTCACCATCATTTTTGCACCATTGGCTAATTGTTGTTCGTAAGCCTTAGCTGCGTCAACTAAAGATGCAGAATTAAAATGCAAATAATGCTTTTCAATAAACTGACTGATTGGTCCTTTGCTCATTTTTTAAAATTTAAATACTTAAAAATCATTACATTATAAATTGAATCTCAAATTTAACGAATTTTTAAATTGACTAATTGAATTATTGTGAATTTATTTTTTCTTATCGTAACCTAATATTTTCAAGACATCTTCAGAGGTTTGTTGCTCCGAGAATACCTCAGTTGCCAAAAATCCGTTTTCGTCTCTGTCTATCAATATGTGTTTCGGCTGTGGAATCAAACAGTGATGTAAGCCACCGTAACCGCCAATAGTTTCCTGATAGGCTCCGGTATTAAAGAATCCGATATATAATGGTTTTTCTTTATTATACTTTGGCAAATAGATGGCATTCATGTTTTGTTCTGAATTGTAATAATCATCACTGTCACAAGTCATTCCGCCTAATAAAACCCGCTCGTAAGTATCATTCCAGCGATTGACTGCCAGCATGATAAAACGTTTGTTGATAGCCCAAGTATCTGGTAAAGTAGTGATGAAAGAAGAGTCAATCATGTTCCATTTCTCTCTGTCATTTTGTTGTTTTTGATACAATATCTGGTAAATAGCTCCGCCGCTTTCGCCTACAGTATACGAACCAAATTCAGTAAAAATATTTGGAACATCAACTTCGGCTTCATCACAGGCTATTTTTATCTGATTGATGATTTCGTCAATCATATATTGATAATCGTACTCAAATGCCAATGAGTTTTTTATTGGAAAACCACCACCAATATTTAATCCGTCAAGAGTAGGACATTCTTTTTTCAATGCCACGTAAACCTTGATACATTTTACTAATTCATTCCAGTAATAGGCATTGTCATTGATACCAGTATTGATAAAAAAGTGCAACATTTTCAGTTCCAATTTCTTATTTTCTTTGATTTCCTTTTTGTAAAACGGAACAATATTTTTGTATCCAATTCCCAATCTTGAAGTATAAAACTCAAATTTAGGCTCTTCTTCCGCAGCGATTCTAATTCCTATCTTGAATTTGTTTTTTATCTGACCTTGAAGTAAATCAAGTTCTTCATAATTGTCAATAATTGGAATCGTATTTTTATGACCCGTATTAATAAGCCGCGCTATGTTATCAATATATTGGTCTCTTTTGAATCCATTACAAATCACATAGGTGCTTTTATTGATTTTACCGTTTGCCAATAAGTTCTCAACAATATTAATGTCAAAAGCAGATGATGTTTCAATATGGATATTATTCTTGAAAGCCTCATTCATGATATATTCAAAATGAGAACTTTTAGTACAATAGCAATAGTAATATTTTGCCTCATACTTGTTTTTTTCCATCGATTTACGAAACCAGCTTTTGGCTTTGTTGATGTTATTGGAAATTTGAGGTAAATAAGTAAATTTTAAAGGCGTACCATATTTTTCCACTAGTTTCATCAAATCAATATTGTGAAACTGAAGATTATCTTTGTTTAAAGTAAATTCTTCTTGTGGGAAGTAATAGGTTTGATTGATTAAATCAGAATATTTTGTATTCATTATATTTTAGAATTATAGATTAGAATAGTGTACAATAACTTAATCTAAAATTCAAACTCTGATATTTGCATAAACGATCTGAAGCTTCTCGTTTTCTGCTTTCATGTACTGGAAAATGTCAAAACTAAAGTTTCCTTTTATAGAATAAAACCGTTTCAATATTCTTAGAAAAGACATATTGTTTCGGGTTTTATTAGAACTATAATTTCGCTTGTTTTGGCTTTTTTTCATCAATGCAAATGTAAAAAATATTATATACGCAATGCAATCCTTTTTATAAAAAATAATTAAGATTTATAATCTTGAAATGCTTCAAGAATTAATTCATTTTCAACAGATTGATTGATTTTTATTTTCCCGATACCTTCTATTAAAGCAAACTGTATGTTTCCATACTCATTTTTTTTGTCGTGTATCAACAATTCCAAGATAGGTTCGATGTCATTTTCTTCAAAAATAATGGTGTCATATATAGACTTTATGCTTGATTTTATCTGAAAATACTCTTCTGGACTGATTAGATTTTTATGCAATGAAAGGTAACTTTCTAATATCATCCCAACAGCAATCGCTTCTCCGTGCAATAAAGTAGTTTTATTTTCATTTTCCAGAAAATAACTTTCAATGGCATGACCCAATGTGTGACCAAAATTCAATGATTTTCGGATATTTTTCTCAGTAGGATCTTGTATTACAATTTCATTTTTTATTTCGACAGAACGGTAAATCAATGCATCAAAATCGGCAAAATCTATGGATTTCAAGTCTAAAAATTGCTCCCAATATTCCTTGTCATATATTAAACCGTGTTTCAGCATTTCAGCAAGACCGGAACGCATTTCATTCTGAGGCACCGTTTCAAGGTATTGAGTATCGATAAGCACCATTATTGGAACATTAATAACGCCGATTTGGTTTTTTAAATTCCCTAAATCAACCCCGTTTTTGCCACCTACAGAAGCATCAACCATCGACAGTAGCGTAGTAGGAATGTGAATAAAATCTACTCCGCGCTTGAATGTTGAAGCAACAAATCCGCCTAAATCAGTAACAACGCCACCACCCAGATTAATTACAAGACTTTTTCTGTCAGCACCAAGTTCCGTTAATACATTCCAAATTTGGACGCAAGTCTCAATATTTTTATTTTCTTCACCTGCATCAAATTCAATGATTTCAATAGTAAGATCGGTTTCTAAAAAAGGGAGAAATTTTGGAATGCAAAATTCATTAGTATTACTGTCTACAATAATAAAAAGTTTTGAATACTTATTTTCTGTCAAATGAAGGTTTAACGATTCATATCCTTTTTCGTTGAAATGAATCGGATAACTGTTGGCTTGAATTGATTGCATCTGTATGGATTAATTGGAACCGCAAAATAAGGCAATTTTTGCTAAATAATATTCAAAACTCTGTCTATATTTGTACAAAAATTTAACAAATAATGGAAAAAATATTCAATAATACTCAAGTTGCCTTTTCATTAAAAAGTGATACTGAACTTGATAGAGCTTATTTTCTTTTCAAAATGATTGATAATCAGCCTCTAGTTCGAATAGGAACTGCGGTTACTAATTTTGCCCTTAAAGCGAATCTTCCAGTTGAAGGTTTGATCCGAGCTACTGTTTTCGACCATTTTTGTGGTGGAGTAAATGAAGTGGACTGTCTTTCTGTGGTTGATAAAATGTATACCAAAGGGGTTTCATCCGTTTTGGATTATTCTGTGGAAGGAAAAGAAGAAGAAGAACAGTTTGATGCTGCGCTTGAAATGACTTTAAAAACCATTGAATTTGCCAAAGAACGTCAAGCGATTCCTTTTGCTGTTTTTAAACCAACCGGTTTTGGTCGTTTTGAATTGTATGAGAAATTGGGAGAAAAACAAACGTTAACTTCTGAAGAACAAGCAGAATGGAATAGAGTAGTGGCCCGTTTTGATTTGGTTTGTAAAGAAGCCCATTCTAAAAATGTTGCCTTGCTGATTGATGGTGAAGAAAGTTGGATGCAAGATGCAGCGGATGATTTAGTTACCGAAATGATGCGTAAATACAATAAAGAAAAAGCTATTGTTTTCAATACGTTGCAAATGTATCGTTGGGATCGTTTGGATTATCTGAAAAAATTACACGAAGAAGCCAAAAAAGATGGATTCTTCATTGGAATGAAATTGGTTCGTGGTGCATACATGGAAAAAGAAATTGCACGTGCAGAAGAAAAAGGATACCCATCGCCAATATGCGCTTCAAAAGAAGCAACGGACGAAAATTATGATGTCGCAGTTCGCTATATGATTGAGCATTTAGATATGATGTCAATTTTTGCAGGAACCCACAATGAGTTAAGCACGTATACTCTAATGGAATTGATGCAGAAAAAAGGAATTAAAACGAATGATGATAGAATTTGGTTTGGTCAATTGTACGGAATGAGTGATAATATTAGCTACAATCTTGCCGTTCATAGATATAATGTTGCTAAATATTTACCTTTTGGTCCGGTAAAAGATGTGATGCCGTACTTGATTCGTCGTGCTGAAGAAAACACTTCGGTAGCGGGACAAACCAGTCGTGAATTATCGATGATTAAAGCAGAACGTAACCGAAGAAAAGGGAAATAGAAATCAGTGTTCAGTTTCTAGTATTCAGTTACATTTAAATCCATAAAAAAAACTCCATTCAGCTTACAGAATGGAGTTTTTTTTATGTCAAATTAATGAAATTTAAGAATTGCTAAATTGCAGATTACTTAAATTTTTATAGATACCATTTTCTAAAGCTATTAATTCTTGATGCGTTCCTTGTTCTGTAATTTTTCCTTTATCCAAAACTAAAATTTGATCAGCACTGCGAATTGTCGAAAGACGGTGCGCGATAATAATACTGGTTCTTCCTTCCATCAAAATTTCTAACGCTTCTTGAACTAGTTTTTCACTTTCGCTGTCTAATGATGATGTGGCTTCATCCAGAATCAAAATACTTGGGTTTTTCAACAAAGCTCTGGCAATGGCAATACGTTGTCTTTGTCCTCCGGAAAGTTTAATTCCTCTTTCTCCAACAATCGTTTCAAATTTTTCAGGAAAACTTTCGATGAAATTATAAGCATTGGCTTGTTTTGCAGCGGTAACAATTTCTTCTTCGGTGGCATTTGGTTTTCCATAAGCAATATTTTCTCTGATGGTTCCTCCAAATAATATCACATCTTGCGGTACAATACTCATGTTTCCACGAAGGTTTTCTAAATCAAAATCATAAATGTTTTTTCCGTCAATCAATATTTCTCCTTCATCAATAGTATAAAAACGTAATAATAGGGAAGCAATAGTCGATTTTCCAGTTCCACTACGACCTACAATAGCTATTTTTTGACCAAAATTGGCGGTAAAACTAACATCTTTCAATACTTTGATTTCTTTTCTCGAATGATAACTGAATGCTACATTTTTGAACGTAACATTACCTTTTATTTTCTGGGTTTCAGCAACATTTTGAATTGAATTAATTTTTTCAGGAGTTTCATCCAGTAATTCAAAAACACGTTCGGTTGCGCCAATCGCCTTTTGGATTTGTGCATAAAGCTCTGCAATCCCTCCAAAAGAAGCTCCAACGAAAGTGGAATACAACACAAAAGAAATCAATTGTCCCACGCTCATTTCGCCGCTGATGCTCAATCGAACACCAAACCAAACTACGGCTACAATGGCTCCAAAAAGACAGAAAATTATAAATGAAGCGAAGTAACCTCGGTATTTTCCACCTTTAATGGCTATTTTTACGACTTCCTTTATTTTTCCGTTATAACGGGCGATTTCGTACCATTCATTGGCGAAAGCCTTAACAATACTGATGCCTTGCATGGTTTCTTCAACAATTACCTGACTTTCGGCTACTTTATCTTGAACATTTTTCGAATATTTCCTGATGAATCGCCCAAAAATAACAGCGGCCACAGCGACAAGCGGAACTACTGATAACATCAACAACGTCAATTTGATACTTTCATTTGCCAATAAAAGAACACCGCCAATAATTAAAATAAATTGTCTTAAGAATTCGGCTATAGTGGAAGTTAAGGTGTCTTGTATTTGGGTTATATCAGAACTGATTCGGCTGTTTAATTCCCCAACGCGCTTTTGCGAGAAGAAAGACATCGGTAATTTTACCAAATTACTGTAAAGCGATACTCTAAGATTGGCTAAGGTGTTTTCAGTGAAATTGACAAATAAATACAATCTAAAAAATGAAAAAATAGATTGAAGAAATAAGATTACAATTAGTCCTCCTGCAATCATATTGGCCTGAGAGTTATCTTTGTTTTTCACGCAATCGATAAGCATTCCCATTAATTTTGGAAAAGCCAAAGCGGTTGCTCCTGTAAATAATAAAAAAATTAAACCTACATAAAATTTCCAACGGTGATTTCCTGCATATTGAAATATTACAGTTGCTTTTTGGAGTGAACTTGCAGTAATTTTTGATTTTGGTAAATCGTTTTCTTTGAACCGGGCCATTATCTATTGTTTATGTCACAAATGTAAGACTATAACGAATCAATACAAAAAAATAGTAGCGTTTCATGCCTAGCATAAAGTGCTATTATAGAGCGTGAAAGCAAATAGAGTCAATATTTTATTGATTTTTTTTGTTGTTTTGCTTGCAGATACGATTTCTAGCTGTATATTTGCACTCGCAATACGGAAATGAAAATTACTAAATTGTACAAGGGCGATTAGCTCAGCTGGTTCAGAGCACCTCGTTTACACCGAGGGGGTCGGGGGTTCGAACCCCTCATCGCCCACAAGTTTAATAACAATTGGTTTCAAAAGCCGATAAATCTTAGGATTTATCGGCTTTTTGCTTTTGGGCATACTTCAAATTATTCATTCAATCTTAATTCTTAAGGAACAAAATCGAGACCCTTCAAATTTCAAAATTTAGGGTCTCGCTAAATCTTCTTAAGTCCAGCAAACAGTCATACTAACAACCAGTTTACTACTTGTTCAGAATATGTACATCTTGCTTGCTATCAATTAGAAAATTAAATTGAATACTAATTAAAAGGTCACCACCATGAAAGCAAAAATCACCTTGCACATTTATGCAAAAACTACAAAAGCTAATGCAGCTGGACAATTACCAATTTATATTCGGTTAACAGTTGACGGACAGCGTTTCGAATTCAGTTCTAAAAAATTCATTGAAAAAAGCAAATGGTCGCCAGAACTATCTAAAATGAAAGGTAGTTCAGAAGAAGCTCGAACATTAAATAGCTATCTGGATTTAATGAAATCTAAAGTTTTTGATATTCAAATGGAGTTAATCCACAAAAATGAAGAATTATCCCTGGAGAATTTCAAATCTAGAATATTAGGAACCCATCAACGAGAACGAATGTTGATCCCTATTTATCAAAATCACAATGATAAAATCGAAGAACTTATCGGAAATGGTTATGCTTATGGGACATTAGAACGTTTCAAAATATCTTTAAAACACCTGCAAGAATTCATTTTGTGGAAGTATAATATTGCAGACATCAGCATTAATAAAATTGATTATGCTTTTGTAACCGAATTTGAATTCTATTTGCGAAGCGTTAAAAAATGCAATAACAACACTGCCGTAAAATATGTTAGAAATTTCAGGAAAATAATTAAAATCTGTTTAGATAACGATTGGTTAGACAAAAATCCTTGTAGCCGATACGAAGGGAAAATAAAAGAAGTCGAACGAGATTTCCTTACTGAGGAAGAATTAAACAGGATTTATAATAAAAGGTTTTCATCAGAACGATTAACTTTAGTGAAAGACATTTTTATATTTTCTTGTTACACTGGATTGGCTTATGTTGATGTAAAAGGATTAAAGAAAGACCACATAGCAATAGGCATCGATGGCGAAAAATGGATTTTCAAAAATCGCCAGAAAACAGATACCAAGTCAAAAATACCAGTGCTGCCAATTGCACAAGAAATCATTCTAAAATATGCAAATCATCCAAAGTGTTTAAATGAAGATAGTATCTTACCTATTTTGACTAACCAAAAAATGAATAGCTATCTTAAAGAGATCGGAGACATATGCGATATTCCAAAGGAGATAACCTTTCATATGGCGAGACACACATTCGCAACATCAGTAACACTTACAAATGGTGTTCCCATTGAAACCGTAAGCAAAATGCTTGGGCATAAAAACATACAGACTACCCAGCATTATGCTAAAATATTGGATAAAAAAGTGAGCGAGGATATGATGAATTTAAGAAATAAATTCAATTTAATAAAAGATTCATGTAATAATTCTTTAGAAGTAAAGTCTGTTTTCCCCTGATATAAGAAGACCATTATATCGACTTATATCAGGATAATGCATTATAAAGAATTAATAAAACTCAACAAATCATTTCTGTCTTTTCCAGAAAGTTGTTTGTATTTATTTTTGGCGTTTTGACCTTCACCGCCATGCCATAAAATAGCTTACTCGATATTTTTTGCTCTTCCGTCGTACAATAAATTGGCATGGCCATTGACTGTGTTTATTAACCCAATTCCCCACAAAGGAGGTGTTCTCCATTCGTTTCCTCGGGCTAGTGTTTTTAGTCAAATCCAAGCCTATTATGTAGCAGATTTTTCAACCTCCTACAAATGGAAAAACTGGAAATTGGAAGCTGGGATTACCAGTTTTACAAACAATAGTTATTTTACAAGAAGAGCAACTGGCTACCCAGGACCAGGAATAATACCTTCTGATACTAGAACTTTTTACACAACTTTAGAATTTGTGTTTTAGAGTAATAAAAGCTTACCCTGATCTTCTCCTAAAGATGTAAGTATTAAAATCAGTCAATTACTGGAAGTTGTTTATGAGTATTTTACCGTTCTTTTTCATCTCTCCATTTCTTGCACTTATATTTTATTAAAAACGAGCAAAGGTACTTTGGCTTTAAAGGAGTAATTGGCTGAGTTACTGGAGAAAAATATTTTGTCGAAAAAACTTCTGTTTTGTTGCGTGAACATAATCATCATGGAAGGTTTTGACTGCTTAATTACCGCTTCTATATTTGAAATTAAACTCTTGGCCAGATTAATATTTTCGATATGCAGTTTAATATTATGCTTTGAATTTTTTTTCACCAATTCATCTATGGTGTTTTTATTTGTTGTTATTTCGGTGGGGTAATTGAAATGGAGTATTTCAACTTTTGCCTTTAATGGCTTTGTGAATTCAATTACTTTTTTCAGTTCATTTTCAAGATTTACAAGATCGGAGGCGTAAATGACGCTCTTTATTTCACTTCTGTGATAATTGTGGGGTACCGCTATAACCGGAACTGTGGAATGGGCGATTAGACTGGAAGTGTTTGTTCCGAATATTTTTTTCAGTTTTCCTGAGCCTCTGGTGCTGATACAGATAAAATTGAATTCATTTTCCTGGGCATATTCCCTGATATTGCTGTCTGCAAAAACAGCACTATTTATCACACAGTTATTATTTATAGAAATAACATCCATGTCCTTATAAACCGATGCAACAAATTGGTTCAGTTTTTTTTGAATTTTATTCGCTTCTTTTTTTTCATAATCAGCAAAGGCGGCATCGCTCTTTGATGTAAGGTTTGCAATGTAATAGGAATGAAAAAAAGTCAACTCAAATTTATGTTGTGATGCCAATTGAATGGCAAAACGCAAAGCTCCTTTTGAGTTTGAAGAGAAATCGGTGGTAACAAGAATTTTATCCATTATCTTTTATGTTGATTGTTATTTTGACAAAAAACTATTCAATTGGCTGATCAAACCTAATGGTATTACTATATAAAGCCTAATCCACTTTCATTAACTTTAGTAAACTGAGCCACTTCATTTTTTTTTAATTATTTTTATCACGAAAAGCGGAGGCATCATTATCTCTCTTGTTAACCATTAACGATACTGCAATGCTTACGATTAAAATAACAACAATCACCAACAAAGCAATTTGTATCGGCAATTTGTAGAAATCAACTACCAACATCTTCAGCCCGACAAACATTAATATCAAAGCTAGCCCCTTCGACAAATAGCGGAATTTATCCATCATCCCCGCCAGTGCAAAATACAGAGAACGCAAGCCAAGTATGGCAAACACATTTGAAGTGTAAACAATAAAATGGTCTTGGGTAATTGCCAGTATTGCAGGAATGCTATCTGCTGCAAAAATCAAATCGGTGGTTTCAATCAACACCAAAACTAAAAACAAAGGCGTTGCAAACCGTTTTCCATCCTGTTTTACAAAAAATTTACCACCATGCAGTTCATTAGTAACAGGCATTACTCTTCTGAATAATTTTATAAGGGGATTTTTTTCTGGCTCAATTATCATCTCCTTTTGCGTAAGCATCTTATATCCTGTATAAATCAGTATCGCTCCGAAAACATAAATCGTCCAATGGAATTTTTCGAGTAACGCCACTCCCGCAAAAATAAAAGCAGCCCGCATTATTAAAGCTCCGATAATTCCCCAAAACAAAATTTTATGCTGATGAATCGCTGGAGTTTTGAAATAAGAAAAAATTAAAACGAATACAAAAATATTATCTACGCTCAATGCTTTTTCAATTACGTAGCCCGTAAAAAACTCCAATGCTTTTATCTCACCTTGCCAATAATAAATAAGCCCATTGAAGCACATGGCAAGTGTTATCCAAACCCCCGTCCAAATCATAGCTTCTTTAATGCTTACTTCATGCGCTTTACGGTTAAACACCCCTAAATCCAATGCCAGCATCAGAAGCACGAATACATTAAAGCCAATCCAGAAACTCAAATCCGTTTGCATACTTGTACTTGTTTAATTTTTTGACTCTTCTTGTTTTACCAAATTCATTTGGTCAATTTTTACGGTTTACCAAAATGATTGTCTGTTGAATGTTGCTAAAATATTTACCTATAACTACGTCAGACGGTTTGCTGCTACAAGCTGTTCGGGATTTACTTGTATAAACTGTATTGAACGAAAATACTTCTTAAAGGTAATGAACTTTTTGGCAAATGCCTAACAAAATTTTATACCATGAAAAAACTTGAAGCTTGTATGAATCCTTTATAGTTTGTGATGCCTATACTATTGATTATAGTTATATTTCCTATTTTATTGTTTATATTCGGTTCGAATTTTTTTTCTATAATACTCTGTAAGTTTGACACAAATGTTGCGGCATAAAAACCTTGTTCAATACTCCAAACTGTATGACCTCTAAATTGTTCAAATTGTTGCTGTGTTGTTTCACAGTAATTGCCAAAGTAGTTTCATGAGTTCAGTGTTTATGTTTTTTTATTTCATCGGCATAAGGATCATATCCATCTTGTTTTAGGTTTTTGTTGATTGGTTCACAAAATATTTCATTTACTATGCTACAATCCATTCTTCCTCCTTGTAAAACACTTCTTGACAACAAGTTTTTCCTCGCATATAAAACATGTACTTCACAACAAGTATTACATCTTAACATTTTTAAAATATTTTCTTTGAATCCATTTTTCAACACTGATAATTATTAGAATTGAAAAAGCTACCATGGCTGACATCCCCCATGCCTCAGCTTTTAATGGAGATGAATGAAACCAACGATTCATAAATGGAAAATAAACAAAAGCGGCCTGAACAAACAGTACTGTTGCAATTCCGATATAAATAAATGGATTGGAGAAAAGCCCGATTTTATTGACTGAAAAATTAAGAGATCGGCAATCAATAAGGTAAAACACCTGAAATAAAACCATTGCTGTTACAGCCATTGTTTGAGCTTCCGAAATGGCCAGTGAGTGTTCCATGCCTCTGGACAGTTCAATATTATATTCCCAAAGAAATAATCCAATTGTTCCGCCTGCCATTACCAGAGAAACCAGTATCATCCTGAAAATTATCAAAGAACTTAATAAAGGTTTATTGGGCTTACGTGGAGGACGATTCATTACATCGGGTTCCATTGCTTCAAGTGCAAGCGGCAATGACAAGGCAACGGCAGTTATAAGATTGATCCATAATACCTGAACAGGCTGTATTGGGATGAGTAGAATTCCCCCTTCTGAGGGAAAAAATAACACGGCAATAAAAATAACCAATCCCAATCCTATACTTGTAGGCAGAAGAAATACAATCGATTTCAAAAGGTTATCAAATACTCTGCGTCCTTCTTCAACAGCAGCCTTTATACTTTCAAAATTATCATCGGCCAGGATCATGTCTGCCGCCTCTTTGGCAACAGCCGTACCACTGATACCCATAGCTACGCCAATATCTGCACGTTTAAGTGCTGGGGCGTCATTTACACCATCTCCTGTCATGGCTACCACTTCCCCGTTGGCCTGAAGGGCTTTTACTAGATTTAATTTATCTTCGGGGGATACCCGTGCGAAAATATTGGTGTTTTTTACTACCTCTTGAATCTCCGGGGCATTCAAATTCTGAAGTTCCTTTCCGGTGATAACCCTGTCTGCATTTATAAATCCAAGTTCCCTGCCTATTGCTGCGGCTGTTGCAGGATGGTCTCCGGTAATCATTTTCACCGTAATACCTGCATTATGACACGAATCGATCGCTTCTTTTACTTCCATCCTTGGAGGGTCACTTATGGCCTGTATCCCTAAAAAAGTAAAATCGCAAAGATCCTCTTCCGTAATGAGTGATGAATGTTCGCTATCCAACTTTCTGGAAGCGAAAGCCAATACTCTCATTCCTGTTCCTGCTAATTGTAAAGCCTCCGTTCGTACCTGTTCTGTGTCAAAGACAATGGATGAATTTTCACTATTTAATAAAAGTGGAATAACTGATTCAGGTGCGCCTTTAAGGTAAATCATTTTTTCTCCGGAAGGGGATAGATGGAGCGTAGCCATTATTTTTTTTTCGGAATCAAAGGGTAATTCATCCAGCCTCCGCCATTTGCTTCTTAGTTCGTCCTCGTTTATTCCAAACTTTCCGGCTACTGCTATCAGGGCAACCTCTGTAGGGTCTCCTACTGATTTCCAATGACCCTCTTTTTTATGAAGTGTTGCGTCATTGCACAGTGCTGCAGCCCTAATAAGTTCACCAATTTCATCATCTGTTCCTTCTTCATCGGAATCATTTTTTAAAATTTTACCATCAGTATTAATGCCTACTCCTGTAACATTGAATTTTTGCTTTCCATTCCAAAGTACCTGAACGGTCATTTCGTTAAGGGTAAGCGTTCCCGTTTTGTCTGAGCAGATTACAGTGGTGCTACCCAAGGTTTCTACAGCAGATAAATGCCTGATAATAGCTTGTCTCTTTGCCATTCGCATAATACCGATAGCTGATGCGATAGTAATTACGGCAGGCAGTCCTTCTGGGATAGCTGCTACCGCAAGAGTAATGGCAAAAAATATTGCATCTATGAATGTATAATTACGAAATATTCCTATTAGAAAAACTAAAATACCAACAAGGATGATGGCATAGGTAATTCCCCGTGCAATTTTTTCAAGAGATTTTGTCAGTGGAGATTTGACTGATGTGGTAGTTTGAAGAAGTGCGGAAATTTTACCAATCTCGGTTTTAATGCCTGTCAAAACAACTACGCCTTCTGCTGTGCCGGAAGTAATCAATGTGCCGCTAAAAACCATATTTTTACGATCAGCAACTCCTGCATCTGCGTCAATAATATCCGTGTTTTTTTCCACCGGCAAGGATTCTCCTGTAAGGATAGATTCATTACACTGCATATTTTTTACGAATGTGAGCCGCATATCTGCCGATACCTTATCGCCAGCCTGAAGCAATACATAATCACCGGGAACTAGTTCAGCAGCCTGGATATTCTTTTGCTTTCCATCTCTAATCACTGTAGCATTTTCCGGAATTAATTGAAGAAGCCCCTGAATGGTTTTTCCAGCCTGGTACTCCTGAACAAACCCGATAATGGCATTAATAATTATTACACAAAATACCACTATACCATCTGTGATTTTGCCCATAGTTATAGCAAGGATGGTAGCAGTAAGTAGAACATATATAAGCGGGTTAAGAAATTGCCTCAGCAAAATTTTAAAGGCACTTTCTCTACTTTGCATGTAAATGATATTAGGCCCTTCCTTTTTCAAGTGCTTCCCAGCTTCTGTTGTACTAAGACCTTCAGAGGAAGTATCGAGACTCTCTAATACATTACTGTATGAAACTGAATGCCATTCTTTATTTTGGGCTATGCTACTCATAAAATCTTCAGTTATCGTTGCTTTAATTATCTAAAAATAATTAAAATCATTCAGAAATAGGTGCTACTTAAATTTGTTTAGGGTTTGTTTTGTGGTGTCTTACAATATTTTAATAAAAAATAAGTAAGACCGAGTGCAGCAATTAATAAAGCTAAACTTATAATAATATTACTATTTGTTTGCTGTATATCTAGTGTGATTATTTTAGTTGAAATAGCAATAATTGAGATTTCTATAATTGGAACAGTAGGAATCGTATCGGATGAAATAATTAATAGCAATGCTTTTATAAGCTCATATCCAATCGCAATAATCAATATCAAATTAAATACTTCGAATAAAGTGGAAACATCAATCAATAAATAAGGTGGAGCGGTAATTTTTTTAAATTCTAAATAGATAAGATGTAATGTGCCCAATATTAAAATTAAAGTCATAATTCCAACTAAAACACGAATTATATTTTTATTAATGGCTATAATTATTCTTAAAAATTTATCATCGCTCTTCATAGTATTTTTTTTAACAGATTAAAGTTGGAGATTAATTATTTCAATTTTTAAGCGTTGGCTTGTCAAATCGGCAAAAAGCCCTCCGAAAATTGATCTTAAGTTTTCGATATTTTATGTTTATCCTCTGTATCAATTTTATCAGGGTTGTCTTTTACGCTATTAAAGTCCTGTTATTACAAGTAAATTTAGTTATAAATAATGTGTCTCTTTAGCAATATAATTGTTTTTTTGTTTTTTTTAATTGATTGTTAGCAAAAAAAACAGAAACATTAGCTTGTTGGTTAGCAAAGCGTTAATCGTAAGTTGTCGATGTTTTATGTTTAACAACTATGACAATTTTGTAGGATCTTTGTTTTTTTTGCGTAAGTTTTACTTTTCCACTTTCCACATTTTAATTGTCAGCTTAAGTTCGGCGGTTTAGTTTTTTCACGCTTCTATTTCCCACTTTCCAAATTTCGTTTTTTTGCGTCATTGCTTGCTGATGAACCTGATTTACCAAAAGGGAAAATGCCTAACCATCGTTCAAACGGGTTAACTTAATGGCATTGGACTCTAGACTACGGTTGTGCCATTTAAAAATAAAAAAACTGCCGAAATTTTAAAGTAGTGATTTTATATTTGGTTCAGATGCGTATTTTAAGATGGTTTGTTTGTCAATTGTTGTTTCGTCATCAATGTGAAATAAAGATTTCAGCCCGGTATATTCACAAATGAATTTTTCGCTGGTATTCACAGGATTCCCGTTAAATATTATTCCTTTAATGGGAATGTTTCTGCTTTGAAGGGCTTCGACAGAAAGCAGTGTATGGTTTATGCTTCCGAGATAATTCCTGGAGACCAGAATAACTTCCACTTTTAATTTTTCTATAAGGTCAATTACCAAAGAATCATCATTGAGCGGAACCATCAAACCGCCTGCTCCTTCAATAATGAGATTGTTGTTGGTTGGTGGAACTATAATGGAATCTAAATTAATCGTAACTCCATCAATCGCGGCAGCAGCGTGCGGAGACATTGGTTCTGTAAGTCGATAGGCTTCAGGAAAAAAATGAGAAGTAGAATTACTGATGAGTCCCTGCACTTTCATTGTATCTGTTTGATGCAGATCTCCTGATTGAACAGGCTTCCAGTAGTCAGCTTTTAGCGCTTCGACGAGAATGGCTGATACGATTGTTTTTCCTATATCTGTACCAATGCCTGTTATGAAGTATCGTTTCATTATGCTTTTTTTTAATTGAATTTTACATTCAATACATTAATTTAATTTTGGGTGTAAGGAAAATAAAATGAAAATATTTTTCGAAAGTATCACAAGTCGAGGTTAAACCCTGTATCTCGTTTTCTATCCAAAAGACAAGATCTTACCTAAGACGTTTCTCTATAAACACCAACTGATTCATACATAAACATAGGTATAATTTAAACTATTGAAAGTGCTTCTTCTATGGTTCTATATACTTGTTCAAGTTGATCATTAGAAATAATATAAGGTGGTAAAATATAAACTATATTTCCTGCAGGACGCAAAATGACACCTTTGTGAATAAAATAATTGTAGAGTTTATTTCGTAAATCGCCATAATAGCTTTCTACTTTTGTTGTTTTAATTTCTAAAGCCATAATAACTCCGAGAACTCGCGTAGTTTTTACCTTTGGATGATTTTTAATCTTATTAATAAAAACCAAATGTTGACCATGAATTCGCTTAATATTATCTTGTGTTTCAATAGTTTGCAGTAATTCCATACTTGCTAAAGCCGCAGCACAACCTGTTGGATTTGCTGTAAATGTGTGACCGTGGAAAAGGGCCTTATTTATATCGTCATCATAAAAACCATCGAATATTTCTTGTGTAAAAGTAGTAATAGCCATAGGTATAGTACCTCCAGTTAATGCTTTGGAAAGACACATCATGTCAGGTTGAGTTATTAAATAATCACAAGCGAAATTTTTACCGGTTTTGCCAAAGCCAGTCATTACTTCATCTGCAATGGTGAAAACATGGTTTTTCCTGCAAAGCGTGATTAGTTTATCTAATTCTTCAGCTTCATACATGACCATTCCAGCAACACCTTGCACTAACGGTTCAAATATAAAAGCTGCAAATTCATGGGTTGTAACTAATTCCTCTAATGCTTTATAACTAGCTATTTCATTGCCTTTTGTTGGCACAGGAATACGAATAACTTCAATCATCCTATCTTGAAAAGCTTCTGTAAAAAACGTAATGCCACTTGTGGCCATCGCTGCAAAGGTGTCACCGTGAAATGCATTCTCGAAGGCAACAATCTTGGTACGTTTTTCTCCTTTGTTATAAAAAAATTGAAAGGCCGCTTTTAGTGCTATTTCCACTGCTGTCGAACCATTGTCTGAAAAAAACAATTTCTTCTGATTAGTAGGCAAAATTGCTATTAAATTTTCGGACACTTTAACAGCAGGTTCATGTGTAAACCCTCCAAACAAAACATGCTCTAGAGTAGTTAACTGCTTATAGATAGCGTCGGCTATATATTTATTGCTATGACCATAAGGATTCACCCACCATGATGCAATGGCATCAATGTATTGCTTTCCGTCTTCATCCCAAAGCAGAGCCCCCTCGCCGCGAGTTATCGCAATGTGTTTTTGGGCTGTTTTGTGTTGCGTATAAGGATGCCAGTTATAAAGACTGTCACGTTCTGATAAGTTCATAATATATTGTATTTTAATAAGGCAGTTGATGTAGCTTGATTATTTTTTAAATGGATTTTTTTCTTTCCTGCGACGATTCAATTGCAAAAGAATGATGATCTAATCTTTGCCCCGGAATGAATTCAGAGAAATTACCATTCTCATAGACAAGATTTCCGTTAACAAACGTATGGGTTACTTTTGATTGAAATGTTTGGCCTTCTAATGGCGACCAACCGCACTTGTATAAAATATTTTCTTTACCAACCGTCCAAGGCGAATTCAAGTCAACCAGCGTTAAATCGGCAAAATAACCCTCACGGATAAAGCCTCTCTTATCGATACCATAAAGTATCGCTACATTATGACTCATTTTTTCGGCAATTTTTTCTAATGAAATTAGCCCTTGTTTGTATAATTCAAGCATGATATACAAGGAGTGTTGTACCATTGGCGCACCCGACATGGATTGAAAATATGGTTTTTGCTTTTCCTCTAAAGTATGCGGTGCATGGTCGGTAGTAATGATATCAATTCTGTCATCAAGTAATGCCTGCAAAAGTCCTTTTTTATCCTTTTCGGTTTTTATGGCCGGATTCCATTTTATTAAGGTCCCCAATCGCTCATAATCCTTGTCTGAAAACCAAAGATTTTGAACCGATACTTCGGTGGTGATATTCTTTTCTTTTAGCGGTATGTCGTTTCGAAACAAATGGGTTTCCGCGGCTGTGGTCAAATGCAGGATATGCAACCTTGCCTTGTGTTTTTCGGCAATAGCAATGGCTCTTTTGGTAGATTGATAACATCCTTCTTCACTACGAATTAACGGATGACATGCAATTGGCACATCTTCACCGTATTTCGCCCTGTAAATCTCCTCGTTTTCCTCGATAATTTGTTCCATTTCAGAATGAATGGCGATAATGGATTTACAATTCGAAAAAAGTTTTTCCATGGTATCAGGGCTATCGGCAAGCAGATTTCCCTTCTTGGTAAAATAAAGCCCATCATCAGAAACCCCAATGAATTGGGATGTATCCATTTGAAGTACATTGTCTAAGTTGTCGTTATTAACCCCTAAAAAGAAAGAATAATTAGCCCAAGATTTTTCTGAGGCAATACGGAATTTCTCATCGAGAATTTCAGTGGTCAATACATTGGGAACTGTGTTTGGCATATCGATAAAAGAAGTCGTGCCACCCGCAACAGCCGCTCTGCTTTCAGTATAGAGATCTCCTTTATGGGTTAGTCCGGGTTCCCTAAAATGCACTTGCCCGTCTATAATACCGGGAAACAAGTATTTACCTGTACCATCAATAATTTGAGCATTCCTTGTGACTTCTCCGGACAGATTTCCAATGCTTTCTATAATGCCGTTTTGAATAAAAACGTCAGCAATTTTAATTTGCCCCTCATTTACGATGTTGACATTTTTTATTAATATAGGATGTTTCATAGGTAGCTAATTCGTTAATTTGGTTAATTGTTACTTTGGTTAAATTGGAAATTACCTTTTTAAGTTTTCATCGATGCTTGCACTTTCTAAATCAGGACTATTTCACTTTATCTAATTCCCTTTATGCTTATTTCACGGCATCAAAAGACAAATGCGTAGTGAGCATAAACCCACTATTATATTGAAATACCGATTTATCGTTTACCCTTTTCCCTTGTTGCAAAATTTGACTCAAATAGCCCGCTTCAATTTTAATGTTTTTATTTACTTTATAACCGACTAACGCAGCCAGTCTATTTTGGTCAAAAATATTTACTCCTACATTTTTTCCAAAACCAACAAACACCTCATCCAATAAAATGATGCTCAGGCTGTTTTTATATATAGGAATCTCCGTTCTTAGCCTGTATCGCATCCTGTTCAGGAAAACCCAGTCTGTCCTAGTTTCCCCATTTTGAATCAAAAACTTTTCAATAAATCGTTGTTCCAATGTAAACCGATGGGACACATCCACTTTCCCTATTGGGTTTTTTAAAATTATCTGCTCATAAATGCGATGTTCAGAGAAAGCATTTGCATTTGGATAATCGCCATAAGGATCCGTTTCGGCAAAAGCATAGCCTGCATTTAAACTCACATCCTTTCTCAGGGCATAATTCACCCCTGTTCGCAGCAAACTTTGTTGCGGGTTTTTAAGTCCTTCTACTCTTCGCCATTGGTATTCGGTATGCAAAGCAATTTTTGGACTTATTTTAAAAGTGCCGGTATAGGCAAGCCAGCCAATACTATTATTATCCGTAATTCTTTGTTCTTGCGAAAAAGTATAATTGTGTAGAAATAGTGTTAGAATAAAAATAAAATACTTTCCAGTTGTCATAAGTTCTTTGTTATAGTTCGTTTTTAGGCAATCTATCTTTGCCTTCTTCATAATGTTCATGTTATTACAGTTTTTTATTTAATCCGGATTTGCCATAATTTTAAACAATTCGGAATTGGAAATATAATATCTATTTTCTAAGGTAATTTGTAAAAGTTGCACACTAACCAAATTGTTTTCTCTTGAATTTATTAAAAAGATGGAGCTTTCTCCGAATGAAAACAATCTTTCTTCTGAACTTAGCATAGTCAAATTGTCTTTTACCAAATCATTTATAAATTGTTTTTGTTTTTCTAAAGATTGGATTTCTATTTTTTGTGCATTTATTTTATTTGATAATTGTACTTTTTCTAAATCAAGTGCAAATTGAGTTTCTTGAACTTTGAATTTTGCCAATTTCAAACTGCCCCGTTCTTTTCTTAAAAACAAAGGGAAATAAAGATCCAAACCGATTTTATAATTTTTGAATTGATAGTTGTCAATATAACTTGGTTCTGATAAATAGGAATAGCCAACATCAATTTTTGGCAAAAGCAAATTGGCTTTTAGTTTTCGCTCCACATTCAAAATATCGACTTTGCTTTGTAATGCATTAATTTTTGGATGTTTTGAAATCGAAAAATCCCGGTTTAATAAATCATTGGTCTTTAAAGTTTCCTGAATTGTAAATTCCAATTTTTCCTCTGGAATTAATTGTTCCGAAAGTTCAAGTGGAATATTGTTTTCTAACCAAAGAAAATTTGATAATTCCAGTTTTGATTTTGCTAGTTTTAAATTAGAATCTTCTAAACTGAGTAATCTGGTTTTTACGATTATTCCGGCTTCAATACTATCAATCGCGGGTTTATCCCCTTGTTGGATTAAGGATTTTATTCCTTTGAAACGAGTTTGCGCATTGGAAACATAAGTTTCATAAAGTGCCACTTCGTTAAAGTTTTTCTTCCAATTAAAATAGGCCACCGAAGCATCATACAAAACAACAATAGCTTGTAATTTCCTTTCTTCTTGGCTCAATTTAATTTGTATTTTGGCTTTTCGAAGATCTGCCATTCTTTGATTGACAAATAATCCCTGACCTAACGGAATAGTAATTCCAAACGAAGTCAAACCTTGATTTGGAACCGTGTTTTCTGGGTTAAGATAAACACCTTCATTGTTGTCAAAACCTGCTTTTAATTCAATTCCGTACCAAGTTGGAATTTTGAAACTGCTGTTCAAAATAGAATAATACTCACTGTTTTTGAATTGTTTTTTCGAAAAATCGACTTCAATTTTAGGGTCAAAACCACCACGTGACATCATCAAATTGGCTTGTGCTTTATTGAGCTCAAGATTGGCAGTTCTCACTAATGGATGAAATTTTTTTACATAACCCAAAAACTCATTATAAGTAAATTCCTTGTCATTATTTTCTTGTCCATAAATCGAGAATCCAAAAAACAGAAAAAACAGTAATAGATGTTTCATTATTTTTTTTCTTTAATTTTTTTTACATCTGTCTTATAATAGTTAGGAGGGAATCCGCTGAGCGTTCTCCATATTTCATACCAAATGGGAACTGTATTGAGTAAAGCAATTGTTTGTGCACCAGACCCAATACTTAATTGTTTTGGCCATTTTGCTTCATCGGGATCCGGAGCAATCAAAATTCGGTATTTTCCATTATCGCTAATGAAATTTTCGATTGCTACAATTTCTCCTCCAAAAGTCCCATAAGACATATCTGGCCAACCAGAAAAAACAATTGTCGGCCAGCCATCAAAGAAAACCCTTACCTTTTCTCCTTTTTTGATCAATGGTAAATCCAATGGTCTTACAAAACTTTCGACGGCAATATCATATTTTGATGGCATAATGCCCGCAATTGGCGTCCCTTCCTTGATTGTTTCACCCAAACCCGATTGCAAAGCACGATTTACATAACCGCTTTGTGGAGCTTTAATGTAATACATTCCGTTACGAATGGAGTAATTCACGTATTGGTTTTCCAGTTTATTGACTTGTGCTTCGGTATCGTATTTGTTGCTCAAAGCGGTATATTGATCGCTTTTTGCTTTTGAGGACTTCTCGGAATATTCAGCCGTAATCCTATTTATTTCGATTTTTGCATTGATGAATTCGTTTTTGCTGGTCAATAATTTATTTTCTTGTGTGATAATTTTCGCATCAACTTCTTGTAGTTTTAAACGCTTTTCCTCAACATCTGTCAATGGCTTTAAACCTTCTTTATTTAACAGAACCGAACGATTAAATTGTGTATTGGCAATTTTGAGTTGTGTTTTTACAGCCACAAGATCCATACTGTCGCTTTTTACTTTTAGCAATGATTGTTTTATTTTATTTCTTGCCTGTTCCAGTTTTAATGCTCTTTCACTTTCAATGGCCTGAATTTGAATTGAAAGTGTATTTACTTTTGACCCATAAGATTCAACCGATAATTTTTTTGCGTCGGCTTGATTTTTAGTGTTTTTTACCAAATTCGGGTCTAAATAATCCTCTTTGATTTCAGAAATGAATAAAATTGTATCCCCTTTATTGACAAAATCGCCCTCTTGAACATACCATTTTTCTATTCGTCCAGAAATTAAGGATTGAATGGTTTGTGGTCTTTGGCTCGGTTTTAAAGTAGTTACTGATCCTGAGCCCGAAATATTTTGTGTCCAGGGCAAAAAAAGGGCAATTACTGCAATTACAGAAACTCCTGCAATAATTCGGTTTAGAATTTTATAATGTGGACGATTGCTCAAATTCTTGACAGTCCTGTATTTTTCAAGAGGTTCAAGCAATATTCTGTTTTCTTTTGAAATATTTAACATCCTTTTTTATTTTTTTGTATCAAGAACAATTGTACCGTTATGCATCGTGATTACTCGATTGCATTTTGTTTTCCAATACGGGTTTTTGGAAGAAACGATTACAGTCCATTGATTTATATCCGAATTTATAAAATCGATAATTTCGTTGGCAACTTCTTGGTCCATTGTATCGGTTGGGTCTTCATAGAAAAGTATTTTTGGCTTGTGAATGATGCTTCTTGCCAATAGAATCTTTTGTGCATTTGACGATGAAAGTTGTCTCCCTTCCGGAAAAATTTTGGTATCCAAGCCTTTAGGCAAAGTTTTGATAAATGACGAAAGCTGTACCGCATCAATTGCCCATTTTAAATCTTTGTCCGAAATGGTTTTATCATTGAAAGTAATGTTTTCAAGAATTGTTCCTTCAAAAGGGGTTTCATTATAAATAATGGAACTTATTTGTGAACGATATTCTTTGAGATTTATTTTTCTAAAAGTAACATCATTAATATAAAAAGACCCTGAAGTTTGACCCAACAATCCTGATAATATTCGGATCAAAGTTGTTTTCCCAGAACCATTTTTCCCGTCAATTACTATCTTTTCACCTTGATTAATTTTCAAGGTAATAGCAGTTAAAATGTTGTTTTTTGAATCCGGAAACTTAAACCCTAGATTTTCTGTTTCTAAAAAAATATCGGTATTGCAACATGTAATGTCAGTTTCCGAATCTTCTTCTAAATGCTTATCGGTTACTTGTCCAATTTTTTCGACCGAAGTCAAAACGTCATAGAAAGTTTCTAATCCCAGAATTATCTTCTCTACAGAATTGATCACCAATAAAATAATAATTTCAGCAGCAACAAATTGACCAATATTCATTTGCTGATTGATGACCAAAAAACCACCAATAGACAATAAGCTTGCCGTGATAATCATTTTGAAAACAATTAGTTGGCTAAATTGTTTTTTAATGACGTTGAAATGTTTTTCACGATAATTTAAATAATCATTGACTAGATTGTCGTTTTTTTGCAAAGCGTAATCAAAACTATTCTCGTTTCTAAAACTGAAATTGTTACGAGCCATTTCTTGCAACCAACTGGCGACTTTGTATTTGTATTTTGATTCTTTTAAACTGGTCTCTAATCCGGTATTATAAGAATATTTGAATATGATGTACAAAAGAAAAAACAATAAAACCCCAAAGACAATGAAAAACGGATGATATAACGATAAAAGAATTATTCCAAAAAACATTTGTAGCATTGCACCTGAAAAGTCTATTATGAGTTTTGAAATTCCTTTTTGGATTGTCATTGTGTCGAAAAAACGATTGGCTAATTCTGGCGGATAGGTATTATATAATTCTTCGAATTTTATTTTCGGGAATCTTACTGCAAAATCAAACGAAGAACGAACGAAGATTTTCTGCTGCAAATTTTCAGTTATTCGCAATTGCATTAGTGACAAAATCCCAACTAAGGCAACTCCAATAACTACAAGTATGATTAGAACAACCCAGGAAACACTAACTCTTCCAGACTGAATAAAATTAGTAATGGCTTGAATTCCCAAAGGAAGTGACAAACTTACAAGGCCCGAAAAAATAGCATAGAAGAAAATTTGATAAACATCTTTTTTATCTAATTTTAATAATTCGTAGAATCGTTCTAATGGAGTCATATATATAATGTTTAACAAGACTTTTTTCTAAATAGTGATAAATATTTCTGTTGTAAGCTGTACTGTCTAAGAGTTTTATTCAAGAGAAATAGAAACCGAATTAAAGTGTAATTTTTTTATAATTTTAGTACAATATTATTATTTAGATTTAGCTTGCGGTAGATTTAATAAAGTTTCTTCTAGAAATTCTACTTTCCCTGTATGAATATCGTAGATGGCACCAACTATCAAAATTTCGCCATCAATATATTTTTTGTGTAATATTGGGTCTAAGTCTCTAAGGTCAGCTACTTGGTCAATTACATTTTGTCTTGCCGCATTATTAGTAGGATTACCAGCAATATGAGAAGATTTTGCTACTGCTCCTTTTATTTCGTTAATAAGCGTAACAATATGACCCGGCACATTTTCAGGACGTTTAACCGCAGCATCAACTGCACCACATTCTGTATGTCCTAATACAACTATTAATTTTGTTTTTAATTTTAAAACAGCAAACTCCATACTACCATAAGACGCAGCCGCAGAAACTTGACCTGCTGTACGAATAATAAATAAATCACCCAAACCTTGGTCAAAAATTAATTCATTTGGCACGCGGGAGTCAGAACATCCTACAATTGTAGCAAATGGCTCTTGTCCTTTTTCTAATTTTTTTATAAAGCTAACATCTTGTCTTGGTCGTATACTTTTGCTCTCAATAAATCGTCTGTTACCGCCTTGAAGTTTTTTAAGTGCATAACGAGGATTTGCATAAGCAGAATCCCTATTTACAATATAATGGTCAGCCCTCCATTTAACAGAATCAATTGCCATTACAGTTTTAGCCCTTTTTTTGGTAGCTCTTTCTGTTTGTGCATGTGTGATATTTTGAATTAATAACAATGCAATAGCGATTAAAAAGCACTTTTTCATAATTATAATATTTATATGTTTAGACTATAGTAATTCATAAAATAACTTCTAGGGAATGTTAAAAATTAAATCATTATGGATTTGAATATTTACATAAGATTTAGTTTGTTATTGCTAATTTACAACAAATGAAACGACGGATTTGATTAATAGCTTTTTTATTACATTAGTGATTATCGTTTAACAACATAGAATAATAGACAAGTAGATAGGCATTCCAAAAGTAATATTAAACGGAAAGGTAACTGCTAATGCCATAGGCAAAAACAAACCTGGATTGGCTTTTGGTGCCGCAATTTTCATGGCAGCTGGTACCGCAATATAGGAGGCACTTGCTGCTAGTATGGCAAAAATAAATCGATTACCAACCTCATCAGTCACTAGTTGACTTAAAAACGCTACTACAATCCCATTAATCAGAGGTATTACAATGGCAAATACCAAGGTAGACCATCCACTTTTAATAAAATCGTCTAGTTTTCTTCCGCTAACAATACCCATGTCTAATAAAAAAATGGCTAAAAATCCTTTAAAAATATCAGTAGTAAAGGGTTTAATTCCCATAGCCTGTTGGTCACTAGCTAAAAAACCAATTACTAAACTTCCAATAATTAATAAAACACTTCCATTGGTTAAAGAATGTTTTATTACAGTACTCATTTTACTGGAACTAACTTCTTTCTTGTTGTATAATCTAATTAAAATTACTCCGATGATTATTGCTGGTGCTTCCATTAATGCCATTACTGCTACCATATGTCCGCTGAAAGTATATTTTTGAATTTCCAAAAAAGTCACCGCTGTTACAAAAGTCACCGCACTAACCGATCCATATGCTGCCGCAATTGCACCCGAATTTTCAATACTAAACTTTCGCTTGAGAATAAAAAAACAATAAATAGGAATGACAACCGCAATTAATATCCCAAATAATACTGCCCAAATAATTTCCATATTAAAATCACTATGCGCCAATTCTTGCCCGCCTTTAAACCCAATAGAGAATAATAAATACAAAGAAATAAACTTGGATGTATTGGAAGGAATTTCTAAATCGCTTTTCAATCTTGTGGCAATTATCCCAAGAAGGAAAAACAATAAAGCCGGATTTGTTAAATTATCTAATAGTAAGTCTAAATTCATTTTTTATTTTTTATTTATTTTTTTGTAGCACGTTCTAATCTGTCGTTAATGGATTTTCCTAATTCAAAATCCGGAAATCGTTCTGCAACAATCATATCTAAGTCCATTTTATCCAATCGATGCATTGCAGCATACAAATGTGATGTCGCTTCTTTTAAATCACCTTTTTCAGATAAAACTTCTTGGTGCATTACACTAGCATTTTCAATTCTTTTATTAAAAAGCAACAATCCGATTTTTTTATCAGGAAAACCTTTTATGAATTGCGCTACATCACTTTCTAAAAAAGTGGTGGTTGCCGGTGCGTAATGTCGTGATAACATTCCTGGTGCATCTGGTGCATTTTCTTTTTTGTTTTTAATTTGAATTTCCCCAATAACTTCTTCAATATCTTCTACAGAAATAGAACCCAATCGATATATTACGGGCTCTGCATTTTCAAAACCAATTATGGTAGATTCTATTCCGTTTTGGCAATCACCTCCGTCTAAAACCATCTGCAATTTTTCACTAAAATATTCCGCAACATGCATAGCATTTGTTGGACTTATTGCCCCAAAAGGATTGGCACTTGGAGCAGCTAATGGAAAATCTAATGCTTGCAACAATGCCAAAGTTGCAGCATGATTTGGAATTCTAATAGCCACCGAATCTTTTCCTGCAGTAACTAAATCGGGAACTGATTCCTGTTTCTTCAACACCATCGTCAAAGGTCCCGGCCAAAATTTATCAGCTAATAATCTAGCTTTTTCCGGAATCTCTTTTGCTAATTCGTCTAATTGCTCGATTGATTTAATATGAACAATTAATGGATTAAAAAAAGGTCTTTGCTTCATTTCAAAAATGGCTTTTATGGCTTTTTCGCTGTAAATATTTCCAGCCAACCCATAAACCGTCTCTGTAGGAATGGCAACCAAATCTTCTTGGATTAAAATCTTGACAGCTTTTGATATGTCTTTTGAAACCATTGTCATAATTTATTTTAAGGGTTACAAAAATCACAATACATAGGATCTTCGGTCATTTTTTTATGCGGATACAATTCCTCAGAAGTATGATTACACTTTTTACAAGTATAAATAAAACTCAAAGTAGAACGCGTAGCCGAATTACACGATTCACACGGCAACCCCATTTTGGCATCAGAAACCACAAATCCAGGTGTTTCACACATAGGACATAACGACCGAACTGATTTTACTAATTTTAATGTGGCTGTTTCAATCACTTCCATTCGTGTTGGATTGTATAGTGCGCGCATATCGGTTTCGGCATATACTTTCCCAAATTCTTTCATCATTTCATGAAAGCTTTCCTTTAAAATCCTTTCGTCAGTGATTCCTTTAACTATTTTAGAAATATCCTTTTCTGATGGTTTTAAAATAAGTCCGTGCGATGGAAATTTTACCTGAGTCGCAAATTCCAGTAGCTCGACTTCATTCTTAATTTCACTGCCATTAAAATTGGTATTCATACTGAGTTCTCTTGCTATAATTTCTAACTTATTTTTTTTATCAATAAAAATTAAAAATTCATCATCGGCATGAGCAAAAAAAATCGTGGGATGCATCCCAAAAGACCCTTCGCTGGCGATTCCTAAATCGCAATCATTCTCTTTCATCGCAAGGAGACATTTATTGCGAAGAGTCGTTAACGCGCTATCTTTTCTCTCAATCTCTCCCGAAAAAGTTCCCAATGTGTCAGTGTCAAATTTATCAGAGACAAAGCAACTTACACCTAATTCTTTTTCAAAAATCGGTGCAATCACGTTTTCCTTTTTGTGCTTAGTTGCGATAAGAAGTTTTCTACCTTTGAACATAAATTACTAATTGTCAATAAGTGAAATGTTTATTTGTGAACTAACTAACAGCCTCTTGTTTTTGGCTTTCGCCTCCGATAGTATCATCTGTAATTTTTCAATCTCATTTTTTAGCTCAGGAATTCTTTTTTGAGCAATTTCATCGTCTTCTCCAAATCGTTCCTGTGAACTCCAATTTTTTATTTTATGGAAATTTATTTTGGAAGAAAGAATAGGAATTAAAACTTCCCTAGCCTCAACATCCGAGAAGTTACCTTCAATAAGTATTAAATTTTCGATTCTATTCATAATTTTTTATTGTTTTTATTTGATAACTGATAAGAAGAATATGCTCCAAGTATTATTGCAAAAGACGCAAATACTTTACTGTTAATTACGTCATGTGTTGTTAAAGCCATAACAAGTAAAACAATCATTGCGACTATTGAAATTGCTATTTTTATTACTAATTGATTCATTTTTCTATTTTAATTACTGCTTCCAATTTTAAATTCCCTTTTTTTTATCTATATTATTGCTTAAATCAAACAGTTCTTTTTGTAGTAGTTTTATTTTGGACTCCCTAAATCACAATCATTTTCTTTCATCGCAAGGAGACATTTATTGCAAAGAGTCGTTAATGCACTATCTTTTCTCACAATTCTCCCGAAAAAGTTCCCTATATGTCAGTGTCAAATTTATCAGAGACAAAGCAAATTATGCCTAATTCTTTTTCAAAAATCGGTGCAATCACGTTTTCTTTTTTATGCTTGGTTGCTATAAGAAGTTTTCTACCTTGAAACATACTAGTTATTCGTTAAAACTTATTTCAATAGTACTGTTTACGACCAAATTTACTCCATTTGCTTCTGCAACTTCCAGTAAATTTTTAATTTTTTCTTTAGTTTCGGGGAGTTCCACTACTCGCTTTTTGGAATGAGAAAGGTCATTATTAAAACGAATATGATTGCTAAAATCCTCCAGATTATGGTGGTTAATCTTACTGTTTATTAATGCAGTTAATACTTTTCCTGCTTCTGCGGGAGTAAAAACTCCATCTATTAATTTAAAGACTTGGTCGTTTTTCATTTTATACTTAATTATTAGGTTGTAGTTTTTTTAGTTTTCTAATTATTCGATAAATTTTTGGATTTCCTTTATATATTAATTCAAAACTATTAATTGGGTCTGGCGATTCCTTTAATTTACGAATTAGCAACATGATTGTATTTTTTAGTTTAACGCGACAAAGATAGGTATAATATTATTAATGATAGCAATACTATCATTAATAATTGTAAAATAATTTTTAGCTATATTTGCCAAAGAAAGATGAGACATCTTCTTTTTAGCAATTTATTATACGAAGACCAATCAATACAAGGATTAAAATGGAGTTACAGTTACAAATAAAAATGAATGAAGCATTATTTCTGCGCAACCCTGAACAGTCGGAGTTAGGCAAAAAAATCATTAGACACAGCATTGAATTAATCTATAAAAATGGATTTGAAGCGTTCACCTTTAAAAAATTAGCAAAAGACATTGGTACAACCGAAGCGGGTATTTACCGATACTTTGAAAACAAACATCGCTTGCTGTTATATCTTGTAGCTTGGTATTGGAGTTGGCTTGAATACCAGATAAGCTTTCATACCAATAACATTAATGACCCCATCATTAGATTAAAAATGGTAATCAAATTATTAGCGACAACAGTAAAAGATGATAAAAAAACAAGTTATGTTAATGAGGGACTATTGCATCAAATTGTTATTTCAGAAGGTTCAAAGGCCTATTTAACAAAACATGTAACCGAAGACAATAGACACCATTTTTTTAAACCATACAAAGACCTTTGTGCCGTTATTGGAAATTTAATTTCAGAATGTAATCCGAAATACAAATACCCTAAATCATTAGCTTCCACCATCATTGAAATGGCGCATTTTCAGAATTTTTTCATGAACAATCTACCTTCACTTACCGATTTTGGGATAAATAAGGACGAGGCAAAAATCATTTCTTTTCTTGATGATTTGGTGTTTTCCAGCATAAATAAAATTTAGTTATCGATGGCATGAAATCAAATAATCCTGAATTGATAAGACTTCTGTATTCTAGAAAATTTAAAAAGATGCCCAGGCATCTTTTTAACATTGTATGTTATCAACAAAAGTTTGTATAATTATTCTATTATAGTGCAATATGCTTGCTTTTCATCTTTAAAAAGTTGATAATCTTTTTCTGAAAGTTTAACTTTAGAAAGTTCTTTTAATCTTTCAGGCACATTTCCATCTACTACTTGACTTCTCGTATTGATATTAAATAAATCAACGCTTACAAATGGCGTTCCCATTGAAACCGTAAGCAAAATGCTCGGTCATAAAAATATACAGACTACCCAACATTACGCTAAAATATTAGATAAAAAAGTGAGTGAGGATATGATGGTTTTAAGAAACAAATTTAATCTCGAAAAAAGCTCGAATGGAACTAACTCATAAAATGCATTAAGTTAGTTTCTAGTAATCCAAGTGTAACAATTGCACCTTCTTTCAGTTTGTTAAGGGATTAATGTTCCGGAAAGAATGTAGGTTTAATAAGTTATTCTAAAACTTAAATTTGGAGTTCGTCGAAGTGAAAAAGTTTTAACATCTTCAATAGAATTTGTAATCGTATTTATTCTATAATATTCATTAATTTCATTTTTTCGATCGAATACATTCAATACGGAGAAACCTAGTTTATATTGGGTTTTATTCAAGCTTTCCCATTTGTATGTTGTCGAAAAATTAACTTGAAAAAAGTCATCCAGGACTTTATTATTAGGGGTATTATAATCAATTTTTGGATTTGAGGAATTACTGTAATTTATTGCTGAACTTATAGGAGTTGTTTCGGGTCTTCCAGAATACCATTTTGAACCCAATGCTATTTTTAGATTTTTTCTTTGATAGATCCCAGCCCAAGAGACAATATGATCTAATTTAAAGTTGTTTGGAAATACAGGTTGATCTAAATCGGGGAAGTTATAATTATTATTGTTATAAGTATAACTCAACCAAGTAATGAAATGATTTATTTTTTTTTGAACTAACATTTCAATTCCTAGGACTTCATAATCACCATTAGTTTTCACAAATTCTAATTGGTTTTGAAATCCTTGGCTTGAGCTGTTAATTCCGGTTACTTTCTTATAAAAATTTTCTAAAGTAAATAACCAATTGTTTTTGATATAAGACAAACTAATTGATGCTTGTTTACTTTTTTGAATAGGAATAGTAGTGTTGTTTGCCAATATCCACCGTCTTTTTTCTATTCCAAAATAATCTTTCTGTAGATCAATAACCTGATAACAATTTTGATTTTTGAATTCCCCTAATACTTCTAAATTAAAATGGTTTGTGATAGCATAATTAAACTGTAATCTTGGTTCAAAAAGGTGTTTCTTGAATTGTTCTATATAGTTTAATCGCAATCCTGTATTTAAATATATTTTGGATAAGGTATCGTTATATTTTCCTTCGACTATGAGCGCATGAGTTCGCAGAACTTCTTTAATTCTTCGGTAAAATATTGGACTATTTATTTGATCTAAATTTATAGTGCCAATTTCGTTTAATTGATATCCATTATTAAAAGTAAATTTTGAATTGATTATATGTCTATTCTCAAGTTTAAAACCATTGTCTAACACTTTATTTTCCTGCCTTACAGTTTGAGTGTCTTGTATTTTATTTTTTTCAGCATTAAGTTCATAGGACGAAGTGTAAACATTGAAATTACTACTGTTTTTTGCATTCCAGTTTCGTTTCCACGAAAGATTACCTCCGTAATTTTTTTGATATAAAATATTATTTTCAGACTGAATTATATTATTAACTCTGCTTGTTTGAAAAACTTTAAGTTGATCATTTATAGTTATAAAATCTAAAATGAGATGGTCTTTTAGTCCAATTTTTTGAGAATATTTAACCGTAATATCGTAAAAATTAAATTTCTCGTCACTGGAATAATCAACATTTTGATTATTGGAAAAATTAGTAATACTTGTATTTTGAAAAGCTTTATTATAATATTGTTTATAGGTAGGCGTTTTTACAAAATCGGTTATGGATTTTCTTCCGGCAATTTCCAAGAAACCTTTTTTTCCGATATTAAACTTTGAATAAATGTCAGCATTAATCATATTTATTCCTGCACTAAAACTGTTTTCTTCAAAGTTATTTGGGTTAGAGGACATGTCCACAACACTCGATACACTTTCTCCAAAAAAAGCAGAACTTCCGTTTTTAGTTATGCAAATAGTATGGGCTAAATTAGGATTGAATGCAGATATTAAACCAAAAAAATGCCCAGTTTGATACATTTTTATTCCATTCCATAAAAATAAATTCTGATCATGAGTTCCACCTCTTACATTAATGCTTGATAAACTTTCGTCAACACTGTAAATTCCGGGGATTTGCAACATAGTTTGCAATACATCGGGTTCAATTAAGCCGGGTAATATTCCAAGTTTCTTTGGTTTTATTTCAAATGTTCCATTATTTTGTTTTGAAATTCCAGATGTTAAAAAATGATTGGCTATTATATTATTTAGTTCAGAAACTTCAACTTCGATATAAATTTTAAGGCAATTCTTATTTTGTAAATCAGATACAGAAATTTTTTTAGGGGTAAATCCAATATAACTAACCAATAAATCAGTTGACTTTTCTTTTTTTAGTTCAAAATATCCTTTTTTATTGGTTGAAGTGCCGACACCATTTTCAAACTTAATATTCACATTTTCCAATGGAGAATTATCTTCTTTCGAAAATACATATCCACAAATATTTTTTGAGTCTAATGTATTATTGCTAAAAACGTTAATGAATTTATTGTCTATATTTTCAAAGAAGAGGTTGGTTTGTTTTCCGAGATAGTTAATCTTCTCATTCAAAGACAAGTTTTTTTTTGGAGGGACAATTTTAAAAACAACTATTTCATTATCAATGTAATTAAAGTAAATCTGATGCTGTTTTTCTATTGATTGCAAAATATCTTTTAATGCAATTGCTTTGCTTCTGTCTTGGGCTTTTATACTCAAGGCAAAAACAAAACAAAAAAATAAGACGTAAATACGTTTAATAAAAAACATTTATTTTCCTTCAAAAATTATTTTGTTTGGAGCAATTTTGTTCGGTTCTAAATGATAGGTTGTTGCAATAATTTGAAGAGCAACATCAAGATTATCAATAGGAATTTTCCCCGTAAATAATTCATCGGAGTATTTTGCTTTCACTTCAATAGAAACGTTGTACTGTCTTTGAATTTCATCTAATATGTTGTGCAAATTTTCTTTATTAAAAGCAATTTTATTTTCTAGCCATTCTGGTTTAGAAGCATTAACGGTTGTATTTATCTGCTTTCCATTTTCAAAAACAACACTTTGCCCGTGGGTTAAAATTACCTCCTTGTCTTTGTAATTTACTTTTACCCTTCCTTCAAAACAAGTTACATCAAACCGATTTTTCCTTGCTTTAACATTGAATTGAGTTCCAAGAACTGCCACTTTTCCAAGATCAGTTGCAACTTCAAATTTTTTGCCTTTTGCTACTTTAAAATAGGCTTCTCCATGTAATTCAAGACATCTTTTATTGTCCCAATTCCATTTTTTATATTCAATTTCTGAACCGGCATTCAAAACTACTTCGGAATTATCGGGTAACGAAAAAGTCGTTCTTTTACCATTAGGTGCATATTGAGTTTCTGAGGCAAAATTTTGCATTATAAATGCAATCCCTAACCCGATAACTAAAACGGCAGCCACTTTAAACAGCCAGTTTTTGTATAAAGGAATAACTTTAGACGTAATTTTTTTATGACTAATAACATGTTCCAAAACTTTCTCTTCATTAAAATCAGGTACTTCTAAATGAGCAGTATAGTTTTTAATTTTTTCATATTTTTCATAATCAGGATTAGCTTTAAATTCAGCTAATTCAGCTTCTGTCAAATCGTTGTTTAGCCATTTTGCTAAAATGTAATTCTCTTCCATTGTATTAATCTTATATGTTTAAAACAAGTAAAAACAAATTTACCCTACTTTATACTATCAATTTCTTTTCTTAGTTCAACTAAAGCCAAATGTATTCGCTTTTCAACTGCTTTAACACTTATATTTAATTCTTCTGCAATTTCGCTATATTTTTTGCCATCAATTCGATGCATCAAAAATGCAACTCGTTGTGTTTCATTCAAATTTTCAATTGCTTTTAAGAGCTTGCTTTTGAATTGTTTTTCTTCGAGTATAAATTCTGGGTTTTCATTTGTTTCATCAAGACCAGTAAAATTCTTTTCATATTTCAAAACAACTTTTTGATGTGCAATTTCGTTAAGAGAGTTATTATTGGCAATTGTATATATATAGGATTTCGCTTTTTCAATGGGAACCGCAGCACAGTTTTGCCAGAGTTTAATAAAAGCTTCTTGAGTTAAATCGTCGGCTTGGTCTTTATTTCCATACTTATAAAAAAGAAAATTGCGAAGTGACTTTGCATGACTTTTGAAAAAGATTGAAAAAATAATTTTATCGCAAGTTTCTGATAATGAATTTTTTGTCATTTATTTCGTAATTTTTTACCTTACAAAGATATATTTATTTTTAAATTTTGGTAGGGTAATGTTGATGCAAGCTGTTTTATTATTAAACCGCTAATTTTTTTATATGAAATGAGCATGACCGTAATTGGGTCGCGAACACCAATGATGATATGCGAATTACATATGACCGATAAAAAACAATAAATATCAACATATGAAATCGCCATTAGCAACGAGTTTGTTGCAAACAAACACCAATAAATAAAAAGGCGATACCATATATGACCTCTGACAAATAAATTTTACATATATGAAATGAGCATAATGAAAACTCGATACAACTGCGAAGCAATCACTGAACACCTATAAAAATAAATGTTTTAGTGAAGTAAACACCGATGAAGATATACGAAACGGAGTTCGATGACAGAAAAAAAGAATATAAAAAGTCATCAATTCCATATTCCATTAAAAAACAAATATTAGCTACATATGAAAACAATTAAATATTTATTAATGAGCTTTACGGCAATAGTATTTATTTCTTGTCAAAATGAGGATACATTGATTATTCAAGATACTACTCAAAACTTAACAGCTGTATCTCCTCTTACGGGTTTGATTTCTAGGGTATCACAAAACCCTACGTCTAAGGATAATATTTTGGATAATTCTAGCTGTTTTAATGTTCAGTTGCCGGTTATTGTTATTGTAAATGGAACACATATCACAGTATCTAACCAAAATGATTACCACACGGTTCAAAACGCATTAGATGCTTTTTCAAATGATGATGATATAGTAAACTTTGTTTATCCAATAACAATTCAGTATCAAAATTTCAAAACTCAACTGATTACAAATTCTGATCAATTAGATGACGTTATTGATAATTGTGATGAAGATGATGAGTTTGATGAAATTGACTGTATACATATAAATTACCCAATAAAGATTAATATTTATAATGCAGATAATCAAATTGCAAATACGATTACTATTCAAAACGATAAAGACTTATATAACTTTTTAGAAGATATAGAAAGTAATGTGTTTATATCCATCAACTATCCAGTTTCTATTACAGACCTCAATGGTCAAAATATTGTAATTACAAACAACTCTGATTTTGAAAACAGTATTGAAGATAGTATAAAAGATTGTGATACTAATTCAGGCACTGGAGGAAATCCGAATTTCACTTCGATTCTGACAAATGGAATTTGGCATATTTCTTATTATTTTGACAATATTGATGAAACTTCAAATTACAATGGTTATAATTTTACTTTCAATTCTAATGGGAGTGTTGTAGCTGTAAAAGGAACAAATAAAATTAGCGGAACTTGGTCAACTTCTGTAAATAGTGGTCAAGATATATTGCTGTTAAAATTTGATGACAGTAAATTAGATGAATTAGAAGACGATTGGAAAATTACGGAATACACAACTACTAACGTTAGACTGAAAAATAAAAGCAGCAGCGATGGAGAAACCGATTATCTTTATTTTACTAAGAACTAATTAAAACTAAACACATACCTAATTACTCTAAATCTTATATGGACTATTTTTTATAAATACATTTATTAAAATCGTATTTCAAAAACATTAATTATTAACCCCTAATTATATATTACTTAACCTTTAAAAAAATGAAAAAAATGAAAAAAACATCAATTTTAGCATTACTTGTCATTATGATAAGTTCTTGTACGGATAATCCATCCACAAGCGGAAATGTGACATTAAAAGCTTCGGCCGTTTCTGTAACAGGGAAAACTTCTACCACTGCCCGTACTGCTGCATCAACACTGGAAATCACGGATTTTAAAATTAACATTAGTAAGATAAAATTTGAACTAGATGAAGAAGAGGATAAGTATCTTACAGATCCTTTTTATGATGATGATGTAAAACTTGTAGGTCCCTTTTTAGCAGATCTCCTAGATCCAAACAAAACTTTGAGCCAATTTATTACTACTGCTAATGTTCCAAATGCGAAATATGAGGAAATTAAGTTTAAGTTTGAAAGAAGTACTCAGCCTGGCGAAATGGAAGGTAAAACTTTTTTGATTAAAGGTACTATTAACGGTAAAAACTTTATTATCTGGAGTAGCAAAGATGCTGAACTTGAACTTGATTTTGACGATCCTATCAAAGATTTTGCCGTAAATGGTAACGATATGACTCTTAGTATTAAAATACATCTTGATGCCATAATGGCAAAATTAACAACATTAGCCAATCAAAATCTACTTCAGGATACCGATGGAGATGGAGTTATCGAAATTAGTACCGATAACGATGATGGACATCATGATATTGGAGAGCAAATAAGAAATCTGCTTGAACAAGAAACAGACTTAGATGATAAGGACTAATTAAAAACGGATTTATTAGACACTGTCCCAAAAAGTGTGTAAGTTGAAAAGTTAAGGCTTCGATTTTATAATCGGAGTCTTTTTTCAAATATAAGGGTAAATTGGTTTAAAACAATTCCCCAATTTCGAATCGGCATTGACCATTTTTTGGTTGCTTCCCTTAGAGCCAAATATACAGATTTCAACACTGCATCATCAGTTGGGAATGACATTTTGTTTTTATTTAAAAAAGAGGCAATCTATAAAAGACAGCCTCTTTTTATTTCTATTCTGTGAAGATTAATCAGGAATTAGTCTCTTCCATGTTTATTTCCATGTTTATTCCCATGTCCCTCATCATCATCATCATCATCATCATCATCATCATCATCATATTCTCGACGATTATTGTATTCTCTGTGATCATCATATTCCCGACGGTTGTTATACCCTATTGTTCTTTGTGGTCTGCCATGGTAACCTCTGCAATATTTCACTTTATGATCATTAAAATATCGATAAGGTCTTGAACCATGGTAATCGTTCAAGACCACTTTGTATCCACTGTACAAATCATAATTTCTATACTCTCTTGGCAAATACCTTGATCTAATCCATCTTCCTCCACCAAAATAAATAAATTGAGTAGCTCTAATATCATAATAAGCTTCAACATCAGGCAAATAATAATAGTCTGCCTCCGCATATCCCACAGGACCCCAAGATGGTGGTGAACCTATGTTTAAACTAACTGAAATTTGTGCATGTAGTGAACTGGATGCAAAAAGGATTATTCCCGCGGCGATTAATTTTAATGTTCTCATTTTTCAAATATTTAATTTAATGATTTTATATTAACTCTTTAAGTAAATACTTTTTTTGTGAAGCCAATAACAATGCCAATATAAATTAGTTAACATTTAATTAACATTTAACCTTCCACATGGCGAGACATACATTTGCAACATCCGTGACACTCACAAATGGTGTTCCTATTGAAACCGTAAGTAAAATGTTAGGTCATAAAAACATCCAGACTACCCAGCATTATGCTAAAATATTGGATAAAAAAGTAAGTGAAGATATGCAGATTTTAAGAGAAAAGTTCAGAATAAACAATGTTGAACTTCAAATAAAAGTTAATTAAAAAATGGTTTTACAAATGATTTTTATTATCCATTTCGATATTCCATCGTTTTATAATACTTATACAAATGATCGTAAATCACCAACTCATACATCCTTTGCTTTGAAGTGTACTGTCTGTTTATCATCATATGAATATGGCTCATTAAAAAATCTGATAAAGGGATTTGTAATTTTCCTTTAATGGAATCAATCAGTTCATTGCATTTGCTGTACTTGGTTTTAATAATATTGAAAATTTCAGGATAATCGTCTGTTGCTATTCCTAGTAAAAAACGCTGCATTTCTAGGAACAATTCTCTATACTGTTTATCTAATTCTTTTTTAAGGCTTTTATCCGCATGAAATTCTTTTTTAAAAGCCAATTGTAATTCATCCATTAAAAATAATTTATCTGAATTACTTAATCCAAAAGAATTTAAAAAGGCATCAATAGCAGTAAAACTAAATAAAATTGACGTTTCATTTTGTTCAAAAGAAGACTTTAAAGTTAAATAACACATCATCATTTCGCTATCATACCAAAAAAGGGTTTCTGAATCAATCATCGTTTTTTCACCATATCGTTCAATTTCTCTTTGATAAGTATCCGTTTGTACTTTCCAAATGCTATTTTCTTCAAGCAACATATTTAAAACCGGGTACATTCTGGCTATTACAGTTGATGCATTTTCTGGTGTTTTACAGTAAAAACGAATTCTTAGGTGTTCGTCAGGATCTTTATACCTAATAAAAAACCATTTGTAAATTATTTTTTCTTCTTGTAAATCTAAAATTACGGGATATAATTTTTCAGATAATATAAGATCAGCTGTTTTTACTCCAGTGTATATTTTATAGTACAACCATTCACTTCCTATGCAAAAATCTCTTTTCATACTTTACAATTGCTCTTTATAAAAGGATAGTATGAACTGATTGGCAAAATTTTTACCATTGGTGTTTTTCACAACAGAATCCTCAGTAAATAGAAATTCTTCTAAAGTGATTTTAGCATGATTTACAACTGATTTTAAAAATAATTGAACCCCGATTTCTTGTTCAAAATCAAGTAATAATGTGTTGTCAAAATGAGCCCAATTTACAAAACGAGGAATGTTTCGTTGTTTTCTCCAAATCGAAAAAGCTTCAAATAATTGATTGCCATCCATTTTATAAAAAGGCATAATTTCAGTTTTACTTACGATCCATTTTGATTTCGAAAGTAGTACTCCATTATAATCAACCCTTGGAAAAAAATCATAATGCGTTTCTAAAATACCCCAAGTGAAACTATAAATAGGCTTTACATCTTGCGATTGTAAATCACATAAAAAATGATAAATAGGTAGCGATTTAGTAGAATAATTATGGGCATTTGACAAACAAGGAATAACTTCTTTATTGTGTTTCTTAGATCGCAAAATAATTTTGTTGTTGCGTATCGAAATCATTAAATCATTTAAATCAATCGTGTAGTCTTGAGTTGCTGCCGAATTAGCCAAATAGGCAATTTCAAATGCTCTTAAAACTGGTCGTCTCAATATATTACCGGTTCTTGATTCCGGGATATGAACTATCTCTGCCAAAATTTTATCAGAATGATAGGCTACCTCTTTTGCTACAATTTCATTGGTCAAATTGTAAACGGCATCGTTTCCATTGCAAAAACGCCCTAATAATTTTGCTGCGCTAACATCACCTGAGGATTCAATTGATAGAATTTCTTTTTCTTGATGCAATGCAATTTCAATCATTACCGAAAAGGTAGCTGGTGCATTATTCCAAGTAGAATCAAAATCTGGAAAATCATTTTCAGAAAGCGATACTGCTTTTTCGTTTTTCAGGATACATTCCCGTAGTTTTTTCTCCATTATAAAATCAAAAGAGGACCACGATTGAATGACTGATTCTTGAACTTTACTTTTAAAAGAAAACTGCTCCAAAATCTCATGCGTATCATTCATTTCAGAATTTTGAATATACCCAATTCCCGTTTCAGTATCCAAAACAGTTGCCAAAGACATTTCTCTGGATTCATACCTTTGTGTGAATGCTTTTATAAAACTCGTATGGTTTTCAGACTTTTTCTGCTTTTGAATTCCGTTTAAAAAACGAACCGCTTTCAAAACTTTTTTTTGACAACTAGTACTTAAAGTATTTACAGATGCAGTCGTATTTAAATCCGTTTGAAAAAGATATTTTTCATCATACACCACACCTGTTTTTTGAATTAAATCCTTTATTGCTTCATAATTTTTTTCAGACGGAACAAGCGTTTGATCTAATACTAAAAATTGGTTTCTTATACTATGTAAGAATGTAGTCTCTTCTTTTAAATTCGGAATTTTATCGATGATTGAAAAAACGCGTCCCCATTCATCATTACCCGTTACAGTTGCATCCAATTCACTGATAAGAAACTGAAAATCGATAAGCTGATTAATATATTCTAAAGCTTCTGTTGTTTCAGAATCATCATCAGCAAGAAGCAGCATCATTTCATCAACAGTCATCCCTGATGTTGCTTGGAGCACTAAATCACTTAAAAGTGCTGTTTTTCGCAATGCTGAAATACTATGCGCTCTTTTTGTTTTCACATAGTTGTATTCAACATATCGGTAAAAATCCCCAAGAGCATAGATGGAAGTATTGGGATAATATTTAAGATGGGGTATAACTTCTACTCGTTTAGCAAAATCTTGTAATAGTGCCACCCAAAATTGCATGTCAAATTGTGTAAAACGGTTGAAATTTTCAGGTGAATGGAGTATAATGTTCGTTTCAGAAGTTATTTTGCCCACTGTACAACCAGCAAATAACCCGAAAGGAGTACAACGAGCGGATATTCGCGCAATATATTTCAGTAAGCTAAGCTGTAATCCATCCCTTTTTTTATCTGATAGACTGGAAGGATCAGATTTCCATTTGTCTAAAGCCGTTACTAGTTCCGGGGAAGCCATACGAATGGCTTCTCTAACATAAGGGTTTTCAAACTGCAACAATAAGGTCTCTTCAGAATACTTTTCCAATACATCCCAATAGAAAGACAAAGGAAATAAAGGGGTTCTTAAAACATAGTGTGAGAAAGGACGAACTTGATAGTTGTTCATTATCGTTTCTTTTTACTCACTTTTTTAGCGAGTTCCATCGCATCATAGACATTCAAAACTTTCCCAGATTTGGATAGTTCTGAAAATTTTACTTTTTTACCTTCTCCACCAGGAACCAGAACCTCAATATCATAGGTAGTACCCGAATCTAAAATAATTTGTTTTACCTCTGTCACCGTAAGTTTAGGATAATACGACCAAATCAAAGCAGCAGCCCCTGTAACCATAGGGCCAGCCAGTGAAGTGCCAGAATCTGTTTTGTAAGTATTCCCGGCAGATGTAGCGTATATTTCATCACCCGGAGCAAATAAATCCACGTTCTCCTTTCCATAATTAGAAAAAGTTGATACAAAAGTACTATCCAGCTTGGAAGAAACAGACCCTACATTGATGAAATTCAAACACACTTCTTTTGATCCATCATAAGCGACATCAGTTGGATAATAAGGATTCTCATCTACATTAAAACTATCGTTTCCTGCACTGTGCACCAGTAATACATTATGTTGGTCAGCATATTGAAATGCCTCAAGTACCCATTCTTTGTGTAATGAAAACTCTTTTCCAAAAGACATATTGATTACTTTTGCTCCATTGTCAACCGCATATCGTATTGCCATTGCAATATCTTTATCGTGTTCATCCCCAGATGCAGAGATATTCAAAGGCATTATTTTTACGTTATGGACTATCCCCTTTATACCAATATTATTTTCTCTATTGGCTGCAATAATACCTGATACTTTTGTTGCATGATCTTGAATAGGTCTATGTCCAACTTTAGTATTACTAATGTTATTGTTGCCATAGCCTCTCTCCAAAATTTTAGGGTTATCACCTAATGTAGTTCTTTCATTAAAATGAATATTTAGATTTTTATTTACAATGGAATCTATTTGAGTTTCATTTTCCTTAACATCCTCCAAAGATTTTTCATTGAAATCGAATCTTGCTTTCATAAAACCTATCATAGCTCCAATATCCATGTCCCCATCTTCACGTCTTTGTCGAAATGTTTTATCATTAATCTTGTACTTTTGGTACATACTGTCTAATTGCTGATAGGTGTAATCTTCTTTTGGAAAGTAATGCTTCAAACTGTCTTTGGCTGCAGGATAAGTAACGACACTATAATTTAAGGATTTAAGCCAGTTCTTATAATTTATCTCTTCTTCTTCAAGTTTCGTTAAAGCCCTATGGTACTCCTTGTAGTTGGATAGCTCTTGAACTGAAATTTGAGATGCTGCTTTACCCTTAAAAAGAGGATTCCAGTCTCTCACTATTCTAGTGTAGTCAAAATTAGCCCAAACTACATAACCTCCAGTTGGAGTCCCCAGAAAATTCCATCCATTGATATCATCTATATATCCATTATGGTCATCATCAGTTCCATTATTGGAAATTTCTTTACTGTTAGTCCATAATTGCCCCTTCAGGTCTTCATGTTTAACATCGATTTGAGTATCTATAACAGCTACTATTATACTTTTACTTCTTGACTCTTTTTTATTTTGCTTATAGAATTTATCTAAAGAAATACCTGGTATAGCATCTTGGTGAAAATCTTTGTGATACCAATTTTGCAATACCAACTTTGAAGTGTCTCGTTTATCAGATGAAATGGGTGAACTAATGTTGGCTTCCTTGATAGTACTACAACTTACAATAAAAATAATCAAGAAAATAAAAATATAAATGGACTTCATAAATTGTTAGTTAGATGTCTTTAAATTTAATGGTAAATATTAATAACTAATTGTTTTCTTTGTCTCAACTTTTCCACTTTGAGTTACTGTAGCTACATCTCCTTCAAGTCCTATTGTATTATCTCCGCCATTAATCGAATGCACATTTTCTAATTTTGCTACTTTCATTTTTTCTAAATCAAACTTGTTGTTTAGAGTCTTCTTTTTGTTCGTTTTCATTTTTATCTTTTTAATGTTTAAGACTTCAAATTTATAATGCTTGTATGTTTTATTCTAATAAAAAATTCATGTACTTATCGATATTCCGTGAATTTCGATATAGATTAACTTTACAAGATCATGATTACTAGATGTTTAAATATTTTCAATTAGAGCCAACTCCTTTATAAAATAAGTAGGTTTAATCTCGTTTTTTTTATAAAAAGCCGTTGAAAAAGATTCAGCATTATTAAAACCAAACTCTAAAGCCAATGCTTGCATGGTATAATTTCGCAATTTTGGATCATTTTTTAACTGTATTATTGCATACTCTATTCGGAAGTCATTGATGTATTGAACAAAGGATTTGTCTTTGTACTCATTGATAATCTTAGACAAGTATTTACTATTTGTATTTAAAGTTGTAGCAACTTTTTGTATGGTGATGGTAGCGTCTAAAAAACCTTTTTGGTTTTCAAAAAGTTGCAGTTTTTTAAGAATATGCTGCACTACTTCTTCAGAAATACCAATCGCTTCATATCGTTTATTACTTTTGTCACTTTCGAAAACTTGGATATCCTGTGCTTCAAACTTTACAATTTCTGTAGTTTGTTGCATGATTTCTTCAAATCTAAAACGATATTGTTTTTTGAGTTGGTGTTGATAAAAACCAAAACCTCCAGTCGCTACTATCAAAACAATTAAAATACCGATAGCGGTATAAGAAACAGTTTTTTCTTTTTGCAATGATTCGATTAATGTAGCTTTCTCTTCTAATAAATTCGGAGTATCGTATTCTTTCTTCAATTTTTTAGTTAGTACTTTATAATTTTTTTGTAAAGTACTGTCAATAGTCATATAGGTATTGATGTATTTTAATTGATTTTCTTTATCCCCTTTTGTCTTATAATATTGTATCAAAAACGAATACCCACCGATAAACTCAGGAATAATTTGTTTTGATATTTTAAAGATGGAGTCTACTTTTCTAAAATTTTGAACCGCTGCCTGTGTATTGCCTAAACCTTCGTAAGCTTTGCCTAAATAATAATAGGATGCTAGCGTATTCCCTTGATTTTTGAAAGCGATCATCTTAGGTAAAGCTTTGTAGATGCTGTCTAAAGCCACGCGGTAATTCTTCTTTAAAACGTGGTTAGCTCCTTCGTTAAGGATAAATAAGTATTGGTAGTTTTCATCCTTAGTGATTGTTGCTTCTTGATACCCTAATTTGTTGTAATAGGTTGATGAATCTGCTTGTTTCAGTGCCTTGTGCGCATCTGCTAGTGCAAAAATAATATCGTGATAAACAAATGAATATTCAGGTGTCCTTATCTCTTTTTTTTTATAGTAATTAAAACATTCTTTATACAAAATCAATGCTTCTTCCACTTCACCTAATTCCTCTGATCTTAATAATGCTATTGAGAATTTGGCATCAAAATAAAAATCAGTATTGTTTATTCGGGCACTATTTTCAGCCAAAATAAAATTATCTATAGCTTCTCTATAACGCGATTGTGCTTTTAGTTCATATGCCTTTCTTGAATAAGCATAAGCTGGGAATTTTAGATCATTCGTGTTTTTTGAGAAATTAATTGCATAGTCCAAATAATGAATAGCCTTACCGCCTTTGTATAGCAATGATAATAAATAGAAGCCTCTTGCTTTATAGATTGGACTATTGTCATTTTTAGCTTTTGCTAAAAATGCAGTTACATATTCTAATTGTTTCTTTTTATTTTTATCGTTTTTAATAAATAACTCTTTCAACTCATCGTAAGGAAGTTCTGTAAGATCTGTCTTTTTTACTTGTGCGGATAAAATAATTGGTAATAGAAATAAAAATAGATTTTTATTCCATAGAAAGTAACGCATTGTTTTTTGTTTTTTACAAAACTACGCCAAACAACAAGAATCAAACGCATTTTGCTGATTTTTCTGCATTTTTAACACAAGCCATAATCTTTTGATTTTAAATAGATTACGATTTTAAAAATACGAAATTCAGGAAAAACATATCGGAATTCAGGAATTACGATAACAACTGTTTGCGTAGAACTCCTTGTTGCTCTAGTTTTGGCTTAAGAAAAATGTCAAAGTTTCTTAGTAAGACGTTACTGTAAAAGCGGAATCATTTTCTAAATTATAATCTGGCCGATTGTGAGGGAATAATATAGCTGTTGTGTAACCCTATAAAAAACAAAGCGTAAAGTATATTTGTTTAACCAATAAATCAAAAACAATGAATTTAGAAAACCAATTATTAGAAAAATTTCAAGTTGAAGAACTTGAAAAGAGATATGAATTTGCTTGGGTAGATGAAGTAAAAGTTACTGCATCATATGAAGTAGTTCCAGGTGGCACAATTACAGTAGGTACAACTATGCAAATAAACTAAGGTGCTTTAATGATGAGACGATCTTAGTTTTAGATTGTCTCATCTTTATAAAAAAAAATCAAAAAAATGAAATATACATTCTATTTAATACTAATAACTCAACTTTTATTTTCTCAAAAAAAAACTATTACAATAATTGATAATTCTACAAGTTTACCCATAGAAAATGTGAATGTCTTTTATTCAAATTTAGGTGAAGGTACTTTTACAAATTCAGAGGGAAAGGCATCGATCAACATAAAAGCAAATGATTTAAAAATCACAAATATTAATTATGAAGGTTTAATTGTAAAACCAAATTTTTTAATTTCTATTGATACGATTCGAATAACCCAAAAAGCAACCGTTTTAGACGAAGTAATAGTTAATTCTTTTAACTTAAATAAAGCGATAAAATATATTTTAGAAAACTATTCAAATTTATATGTTAATACTCCTTTTGAGAAAGAATGTGAGTTTAAAGATATTGTTACTGTCAATAATCAATTGAGAAGATTAATTTTAACAAAAGTAAATTGGTGGGATAAAAGTTATGAGAGAAAAAAAAATGATGTAAAATTAAGACTGGGTGCTATAGATTATAACAAAAATGAACCTTTTGGTATTTTTACAGATGTTCCAAGATTAAACTCAGCCTCTAAAAATGGATATACCACACCAAGTTCTATTATAAATACAATATATTTAAACACCCTTTTAAATTCATTAATGCCTTTAATTGCGGATATTAATGTTATAATTGAAGACTCTCCTTCTGATATAATTGTCCTATCATTTGAAACGGAATGGGTGAAAAACAATTCTTTTTCAAATAAAATAAAAGGTCAGTTTATTTTTGATAAACTATCAAAAGCAATAATTGAAATTCATTATGACGTAAATCATAAAGATAATGTTGAAAAAGGAATAGTTAAAGAAAACAACAAAGAATCTAAAAGAGAAACAAAAAAATCAACTTTAAGAATGACTTTTGATAAAACTTTGAGTAACAAATGGTCGTTGAAAAGCTATGAATCAAACGCAGAATTAGATGTTACTTACGATAACAAAATAAATAATTTAGTTTTTAAAAATAGTATTTTCGTACTAAAAGAAACTGCTGTAAAAAAAGTCGACAACGATGGATTAATTGATTTAACTAAACCAATTTTCCAAAGTTTACCTTCTAAAACCATCTCAAATAGCAATTCAATTCTATTAACGGAGGAGGAAAGGAAATTTATTTACAGCAGCAAATAAAATGCAATTCAAAAATTATATTCAAAGCCTGTTCATACCTGAGTTTTTTAAAATTCAGATATTGGATAAAAATTTCATCGATAATAACCCTATCTATTATCAAAATTATCCATCACTTTTTGCTAAACCGTTTTCTGTTCATCAAAAAGAATTGAATTTGCTTGACATTGCAGGTTATTTATATTATCAAGCAACATTATTTACTGACAGTTTAATAGATGAAAAAGAATTATCTAAATTCCCCCTAATAACCATTTGCCAAGAAGAAAGCATCAAAATTTTGACCGCTATTTATGGTATCGAAAATAGTTTTTGGAAACTATGGAATGAACGAAAAAACGAATATTTGGAAGCCATTCATTTAGAGAAAGGTTTGTCAAAAAAAACAGTAATAACAATTGAGGAATATGAAGTTTTAGCAGATAAAAAATCTGCGTTTGGGAAAGTTGCCATAGACTGTCTATTCAGTCTCGACAATAAAGATGAAAATTTACACAAGCAATTACTGCTTTCTCACAAATATTTTTCAGTGGCTTTTCAACTCAATGACGATATTCAAGATATTAAAGAAGATTTAAAAAAAGGACAATTTAACTGGGCTGTATATCTTTTGCAACAACAAAATATATCAAATCAAGATCCCCGTGTTTTAGAGAAATATCTTTATATAAGAGGTGTCTCAATACAAATGTATCAGTTAGCTATTGATTATTGTGACAAATCTTCTGAGATTGTGGAAAATATTGATGCACCAAAATGGAAAAAAATAGTAACAGATACAAAAAAAACATTCACAACTGCTATCATTGAAATTGATAATTATTTAGAAATCCTAACTTCTGAAGTAGGTTTGTCAAATGAAATCCATTCGCAAAACTCTATTAAAAATAGTATGTTTTCTGCAATCGAGTTTGTAAAATCAAAACAACAAGACAACGGATCCTGGCGTGAATATGTTAATCAAGGAGGTATAAGCAATATATGGTCTACAGCTTTTATTTTATCTAAAATTTCTGAAAACTCAAAACTAAAATCAATTTTTGAAAGCGAGATATCAAAAGCATTAATTTTTTTGAATCAGAAGCCTAAAACGGTATTATGGAGTTATAATACTACTTGGATTGAAGATGCCGATTCTACAAATTTTGTGTTTTTATCCTATCTTTTTAATAATAAAGATATAGAAACAGAACTTTTAGAAAAATGGTCTTTATTTCAAAAAATAAATGGAGGGTTTTCAACTTATTCAGATAACAGTAATTTAATAGTTACTCTCGATGACAAAAACATATCAGATGTAAAAGGGTGGTTATTTACCCATAATTGCGTTAGCGCAGTAAGTTTTTATTTTTTGGCAAATCAAAATCAAGAAAGCGTTTCTTTTGCAAATGTTAAACAGTATTTCGATGAAAATTTTAACAAAGAATTAAATTCCTATTGGTGGACAAATAATATTTATACCTATTATTATTTAGCCAAAACATATCAATTATTAGATGATAAAGCAAAATTGAACTTTATTATCAATGAAATAAAAGCAAAGCAGAATAAAAATGGAAGTTTTTCTGATGCTTATGAAGAAAATTTATTCTACACTGGATTAGCATTAGAAATATTATTGTTAGACGAGAATGATAACTCAAAAAAAGAAATAGAAAAAACAATCTCATTTTTACTCAAAAAACAATTTAGTGATGGTTCGTGGCAGAACTCAAATGCTTTGCAAGTACCAAACTCACAAGATATTAAACCCGCTGACTTAGTTTTTCCAATTTCTACATTTGGAATGAACGTTAGAGCAAAAGAATTTAACAGACTATTCACAACATCCTCAATTTTACAATCTTTATCCTTTTATGAACACAAATATAGTCCCGTTACTTTCTAAAGAAATTACTTTTAATCCTATCAATAAGAATGATTTTTTTATCCATCAGACAACCTATGACCATCGGATAAAAATTTCGTCTGCATTATATGATTTCATACAATTAATAGATAATCAAAAAGAATTAAAAAATATTATTTCAGAGTACAATGTAAAATATAACTCAACTTTAACCTATGAATTTGCCTATGATTTTTTATACGCTAAATTAGCAAAATTCGGAATTATAGAAAGTACAAATGTCATAATAAAACCAAATCTAAAACCAAATTATTTAAAATTAAGTTTTATTGTAATTAATGAAAAAATAGTTTCTAAATTAACCAAATATTTAAGATTTTTATTTTTACCTGTAATATTGAAAAGTATTTTTGTTTTATCACTTGTACTATTAACAACTTGTTTTTACCTCTTCAATGATCAAATATTTCACACCAACATACCAAAATCTCAGTGGATTTTCTTTTTTATATTGAGTTTCATTGGCGTTACTTTTCACGAGTTTGGTCACGCATCAGCAGCACATCACTATGGTGCAAAACACGGTGGAATTGGAGGAGGCTTTTATCTGTTTATGCCTGTTTACTTTGCAGATGTAACAGACATTTGGAAATTACCAAAACAGCAACGTATAACCGTTAGTCTTGCAGGTATGTATTTTGAACTAATCTATGTATTATTTCTAATTTCGTTTGGATTAATTTTTAATATTTCAATATTGATAATTTTTGGTTGCGTTATTTTTATGTCATCGTTGCGCAATCTTAATCCATTTATTAGAAGTGATGGTTACTGGGTTTTATCTGATGCAATAGAAAAACCAAATTTAATGATACACGGTTTAATTAAAATCAAAGAAATTTTTAATCCAAAAGTAATGTGGAAAAAAATGGATTACTTTTTATTAGGTTATGGCTTGATAAGTTATAGTTTTATTTTGTTATTTGTTTATTTTGTAGTTATAAAAAATCCTGATTCTATACTTTATTTTCCTCAAAACTTAAAACATTTTGTTCGAAATTTATTTTCAACAAACAGTCAATTTTCATTAACAGAATTAGGTAAGCTATTTATACCTTTATTATTTTTCTATTTAATTTTTGGATTACTTAAAAGTTTTATTCCTACGTTAAATCAGAAAAAAAAGAAAACAATCAGTAACAGGGAAAACAAATAAAGAGTAACCAATCTAAACTGTACCACCAATTACATTCTAAACAGATCCCGGAAAAGTACAAGTTCCACATTTTACATAATCTTTGCACCATTCATAAAGCATATCAATTGGAATATGGGTTATCTGTCTAGTTCTGTTTGATTACTCAATTCTATAGCTTTTAACTTCATTCTATCTCCTTGCTAAATTAGTATGTCCAAACATTTCCGTGGACTATTAAATAATAAATTCAAAATTTTTAATTTGTTATTTTGAGTAAAGACAGTACTCTAAAAAGGGTAAACAACAAGAATCAAACACATTTTGCTGATTTTTCTACGTTTTTTGCACAAATCATAAGCCTCTTATTTTTAATTAATTAGGTTTTGTTAAATACGAAATTCAGGAAAAACATATCGAAATTCAGGAATTCCGATAACAACTGTTTGCGTAGAACCCCTTCTTACTCTAGTTTTGGCATCAGAAAAATGACCTGGTTTCTTAGTAAGACGTTACTTCGAAAACTCAATCATTTTTCTAAATTATAATCAGGCCGATTGTAAGGGAATATTACAGCTGTTAGGTAACCCTATAAAAAACTGAGCATGGGATTTTGATAAAGCTAATTTGTAATCCTTAAAAAACAAAGCAAACGGAATTACAGCTGCCGGAATAAAGAATGTAAAATATATTAAAAGAAAGTTCTCGAGAAACAACTTTTGTTACAACCAAAAAAACGTTTAATTTTAAAAACTTAGAAATTATGAATTTTAATAATCTGAATTTAGTAGAGCTTAATACTCAAGAAGTACAACAAGTTGATGGGGGAGATATTGTTTCTTTTTTAAGAGGTGCAGCACTTGTTTCTCAGTTAGCAGTTGTTTACTTTGAGGCTTTAGAAGCAAAATTTCCAGGAACTGCGCCAGCTGGCTCAACTGCAACCAGTCTAGCTGACCTTCATGGACCAAAATATTAGTCCTTTATAATATTTTCAAAAATAAAAGCTTGATTTATATTCATTATTTCTTTATCTTAATTTAATTTTGAATAAATCGAGCTTTTTTTAATTTAAAAACACTTAATAATGAATAAATATTTTTTAATTATCTATTATCTATTTACAATAATACTTTCTTTTTTATTTTTTAGTAAGATTGATTACCCTTATTTAAAACAGCTTTTTTATGCTAATATTATTTTATTTCTATGTTTAGAAATCATAAGATTTGTTAAATTTAAAAAATAAAATAATGTATTTTTTAAAAAAAAAATTATTAGGACTGAATAAAAAAGCCTATATTTTCACTTCAGTAATTGTAACTATAATTTTATTTTTATTGACTTCGATAGTAATCAATATATTATTTAATAATATAGAAGACATTGGCTACCTTAAAGATTTGGACATTTTTTTAATCTTTTTTTTAACTGTAATTATTGTTCCATTCATAGAAACCTTTTTTTTTCAAAAATTAATAATTGAATTTATTATTAAGAGATTCCCAAAGAGGAGTTTATATTTTTCAGCTTTAATTTCAGCTCTAGTTTTTGCTATATTTCATTCTTATTCTGTTGCCTATTTCATTGGAATAATTTTCATTGGCTTAAATTTTTCATCTTTCTATATACTAACTATGAAAAGAAACGATATTAATCCTTACTTGCATGTTTGTTTTCTTCATGCGTTAATGAATTTTATTTCTTTTTTATTAAATGATATTTTTCAAAAATAAAATTTGAATTCACATTTTCTTTTCTTCTATAGATAACCAAAACAACAAACATAGATGAACTTCAGTTCTGACCCCATAAACACCCTCGAAAATCTTATCGCCAAAAACAAAACGAAGAGTATTTCCATTTACTTAGTGTTGATTCTGGCTATACTTATTTTTCTGGCACTATTGCCTGTTATCAAAATCGATATCAGTAGCCAAAGTCGCGGCATAGTACGCTCTACCACCGATAATGTTCCAGTAACCAGCTTGGTAAATGGAAAAGTGACATTTGTTAATCTCAAGAATAATGGTATCGTGCAGAAAGGCGATACATTGGTGCAACTTACACAAGAAAACCTGGATACCGAGAAAGCCACCAATCAGGAGGTTTCATCAACTGTTCAAGATCAGGTTCATGATTTATCACTTGTAGTTTTAGGCAAAAGCAATATGCTGAAAACGCCTGCAATACAACAAGAGTGGTATAGCTATGACAGCAAACAAAGTGAATTGCAAAGTAAAATTTCCCATGCCAAAATAGGCTATGATCGCAACAAGCAATTGTATGACAAAGGCGTAATTGCCAGAGCGGAATTCGAAAAATACAGTTTCGATTATACGTATGCTAAACAAGCACTTTCCGGATTCGAGAAAAACCAACGCAGCGTGTGGCAAAACAAAAAAAGAGAACTCGAAGAGCAACTCAAAAACTTAAACGGAACGCTCCAAAAAATAACCGTTGAATCCAAGAATTATGTTATTACCGCACCTTTATCAGGTACTATAGAAAACTTCTCGGGGATTCAAAGCGGTTCTTTCCTGAATGCCTCGCAACCCATTGCCACTATTTCGGCAGTAGATCAATTGATTGTAGAAAGTACCGTTTCACCTAACGATATTGGATTGATACAGAAAAACCAAAAAGTAAAATTCCAATTGGATGCTTTCAATTACAATCAATGGGGATTGCTCGAAGGAAAAGTAATCGATATTGACCGTAATATTACTATTCAAGGGGAACAAGCTTTTTTTAAGGTACGCTGTGGGCTGAATACTACCGCAATGCAATTGCAATCCGGTTACAAAACCCAAATTACAAAAGGAATGACACTCACTACACGGTACATCATTACGAGAAGAAGCTTATTTGATTTATTGTTTGACAAAGTAGATGATTGGCTCAATCCAAAACAATTAAACCAGTAACCCAAAAAGGGACATGCAATATCTAAACAATAATTTAATTCAGAGAAAGTCCTTTGTCTTTTCTCTCTTATCTATTTACTATTAATGGCCTCTATAAAAATAAAACAACATGATATCAAAGATTGTGGTGCTGCTTGTCTCGCTTCTATTGGCAATCATTACAAAGTTAATCTTCCTATAGCAAGAATAAGGCAATTTGCAAATACCGATAAACGAGGGACCAATGTGCTGGGGATAATTGAAGCAGCCGAAAAAATGGGTTTTTCTGCCAAGGGGGTAAAAGGAGGCATGGATGCTATTGATAAAATTCCGCTCCCTGCTATCGCTCACGTTGTAGTAAAAGAACAATTGCATCATTATATAGTGGTATATGCTGTTAGCAAGACCAAAATTGAAGCAATGGATCCTGCCTATGGCAAAATGGAAACCTATACGTATGAAGAATTTCAAAAAATCTGGACTGGCGTATTGATTCTTTTTGCACCGAATGATGATTTCAAGGAATACAACGAAAAAGTTACTCCATTAAAACGCTTTTGGCATTTGGTACAGCCACACAAAACCATTTTAATTCAGGCTTTGGTTGGTGCCATACTTTTTACCGTTTTAGGATTGGCCATGTCCATCTATATCCAAAAAATTACCGATTATGTTTTAGTGGAAGGCAACAGAAACTTACTGAATCTGCTGAGTGTTTCCATGATTGGTATCATTATACTGCAAGCCTACATCGGTTCTAAAAAGAGTGTTTTTGTTATGAAAACGGGGCAATTAATTGATGCCAAATTAATTTTGGGATACTACAAACATTTGCTCCATCTGCCGCAACGTTTTTTTGACACGATGCAAGTGGGAGAAATCACATCCCGGATTGGCGATGCAGTAAAAATTAGATCTTTTATTAATGAAGTGGCGATTGATATGATCGTCAATATCTTCATTGTGATTTTTTCCTTCACGTTGATGTTTACGTATTATTGGAAATTAGCTTTGGTGATTCTGCTGGTAATTCCGTTTTATGGAGCCATTTATTTTATTTTAAATAAGTTCAATAAAAAAGTAGAACGTGTTATCATGGAGAATGCTGCCGAATTGCAAACGCAATTGGTTGAAAGTGTCACGCATATCAGAACCGTAAAAGAATTTGGAATCGAAGAGTTTTCGAATCTTAAAACGGAAAATAAATTTGTAAAACTATTGTTTACCACCTACAAATCAGGTTTAAACAGTGTTTTCGCGGGGACTTCCACCCAATTTCTGGCTTCTATTTTTACCGTTATTCTAATGTGGATTGGTTCGGGTTACGTGATTGACAGAGCCATTACTCCTGGAGAATTATTTTCATTTTATGCTTTGATTGGGTATTTTACTTCGCCAGTTGCTTCCTTGATTGGGATGAACAAAACGGCGCAAAATGCACTGATAGCAGCCGACAGACTTTTTGAGATAATGGATTTAGAACGGGAAGAAACAGAAAACAAAGTCGAATTGCAGAGAGAAAACATGGGAGATATAAAATTCGAAAATGTAACTTTTCGTTATGGCTCTCGAACAGAAGTTTTCAAAAATTTTAATGCTGTTTTCAAGAAAAATGAAACCACAGCTATTGTTGGCGAAAGCGGAAGTGGTAAAACTACACTGATCTCATTATTACAAAATTTATATCCCATAAAAGAAGGGAAAATTTATATTGGAGAGTATGATTCTCAATTTATTCATTATCAAAGCCTACGCAATTGTATCGGTGTCATTCCGCAACAGCTCAATCTGTTTTCGGGAAATATTATCGAAAACATTGCTTTAGGCGATTCATTTCCAAATATTCAACGCATTTTAGATTTATCCAAACAATTAGGAATTACGGAATTTGTTGAAAAATTACCCAATGGTTTTGAAACCCAAATTGGTGAAAATGGTGCCATGCTCTCTGGAGGACAAAAACAACGTATTGCTATAGCAAGAGCCTTGTACAAAAATCCGGAAGTGTTATTAATGGATGAAGCCACTTCTTCATTAGACACTAATTCGGAGCGCATTGTAAAAGAAGTGATTGATAATTTTAAATCTCAGGGAAAAACAGTTATCGTCATTGCCCATCGATTGAGTACTATTGCTAATGCGGATACTATTTTGGTAATGGAAAATGGAACTATAGTGGAGTCCGGAAATCATATTGCACTATTGGAACAAAAAGGAAAGTATTATGATTTATGGAATAAACAAGGATTGGCGTAGTCTAGATAATCAAACATTTAAATAGTTATTTACTTCAAGTAATTATAAGTTACATCAAGTACAGGAAACGGAACTACAATAGAGATTATTTTTTAATGATGATCATTTTTTTTAGTTCTATATAAAAACAATTCCCTTATAAAAAATTGAAACTTAATCTTAGCTCCCAAAAGCTGATAACAATGGGGTTCGTTCAACAACGACTTCTTACTGAATCTTTCAGACCGTATGAAATCTTACTTATTATAGGTAACCTAAATTTTTTTTAAGATTGACAATACTGTTTTTCCTTTGTAGTTTTCATCATTTGTCCAGGCAACTGTCGAATTAATTTTCTTTAGTTTTTCTATTAATTTTGCTATTTCTATTGGATTTCCCTCTCCGTAAAAATATAGTTTTCTCAAGGTTTTTTCTTGAGGCTTCCTTTCTTTAGGTAACTGTCTAGGACCAATAAGAAAAATCTTTTCACTTTCATCAATAATATCCTTTGGAAGCTCATTTTTCACATCATTCCAAGAGCTCTTTAAAGTATCTATTTTTTGACCTAATGATAAATTTGCTGGTATACTCAAATTCAAGTTAGCGAAGAAGTTTTCTAAAATAAATGAATTTTTAGAATCAGCATTGTCAATTTCTAATTCTTGTTTAAACAATTCTACTATAGATGGTTTTATATAGACATAGAACTCCCCTTTAAAATGGTTTCCATACATTTTAAGAGTCAACATTATTCTACTATTTTTCATAAAAAGAAAAAGTTGATCTTTTGTTGTTTGGTCTTCATTATCGAAAAACATCATAAACAAAAATCTTCCTTTACCATTATTAATTTCAAAGGCTAATGTAGATTCATTTCTATTTATAGATTCTACAAAAATATTCTGTAGATTAGATAGGTTTAGTTTTTTATTCATTTTACTCAAGATTACTTAGAAGTTATAAATATACGTAACCCCAATTACAAACATATCAATAACTTTATTAAACAATAAAAGATGCCTCAGCATCTTTTTTATATCTATAATAATAGTTTTCACAACGCCTTATCAGGCCAGAAATCTTTTGGAGAACAATTGAAAATTTTAGCAATTTCATTTAAATGCTTAATATTATACTTAGCATTTTTAGATGATGATTCAATATCACCTATAAAACCGACGCCTTTATCTAATTTTAGAGATAGTTGTTCTTGGGTAAGATTATTGGCTTTTCTTATTTCTTTAACCCTTTGAATAATATACTTTTCTATTTCTGTTAAGTTATTTTCCATATTTTACAAATAGGCGAAAAAATTTCATTATTTTCAATGGACTATAATCCATATTTAAAATATTTTTATTATATTTGCTTTCAATAACATATATTTGCGATTCTTCACATAAAAAATATTTGAAGCATTCGCTTTGAATCTCGACTTGAAAACTGGAAATTTAAAAGGAACGAGAGGATAAGTAAGATGCTCACGCCCATGGCGTGGGCTCACTTATTGTTCCTCGGTATTCCAGTACCTCAAGTCAATAAGCTGAGTTCCATGCCATTTTTTTATACTAATTGGCATATTACTCTCTTATATTCTTAGCACCGTTTCATCATTTTCATAGTCTCGCAGCAGTTCAACTCGCTAAAACCCGCATGCCTATGAGTAAAATAAAAACACCCTACACTAAGCCTTAGTAGTGGTTTCAATCACTAAACTGCATAAAATCCCAGTTAGGAAAATCCCTTTTCTTAACCGGCACAAGATTCCTATGCCAAACTTTAAACCAATAACTAAAAAACTCCTGCACCGAAAGGTCCTTTGAATAAAACACCTAGTTAATTTAATTTGAATTTGTTAGCCCCGGTGCAGGTAATTTAGTTATAAAAACCCTTGTCTATAGACATAATAAAAAATGTAATTAAAATAACGATTAACACATAACTGATAACCCTTAACCGATAACTAAAAAAAATGCCTATGAAATACTACAAACAAATACAAATAGGAATAATTATACTTTTTATAGCAACGATGTGCCTGTGGCTTTACGGCTGAGATACAGATTATTTAGCCGCAACCATTAACCCATAACTCATAACTCATAACCTATAACTTATAACTAAACAAAAAAAGTCCCCTAACTCGTCGGCAAACTTGACTAGAGGACCATAGCAAAACAAAACTCACATTTCATTTAACTAAACCAATATTATGAAAAAAAATTCAGTTTATAGGCCTTGGAAGACATTTATATATCCGTTAATTTTCGGAATATATCTGAACTCCATTTCCCCAACACTAGCTCGCAATCCTTTCCTAAATTCCAATAATAATAATAATAATAATAATAATAGGGAACGACCACAAACAAAACGTTGCGTCTTTGTGCCTTTGTGGCAATACAAACAACAAATCCAAATTAGCGGTACAGTCACTGATAGTACTAATCCTTTGCCCGGAGTTACAATTGCTGTAAAAGGAAACAGAAATAATGCCGTTAGCTCCGACTTCAACGGGCAATACATCCTTTCGGCTACGGCTACAGATACTTTGATCGTCTCATTTATAGGATTCAAAACAGCAATAGTTCCCGTAAACGGACGAAAAATAGTCAACGTACAATTGCAGGAAGACATAACAACCTTACGAGAAGTTCGTGTCAATACCGGTTATTATTCCGTAAAGGAAAGCGAACGTACGGGTAGCATCGCTAAAATGGCTGCTAAAGAAATCGAAAAACAACCCGTTTCAAATGTTCTTGCGGCAATGCAAGGTCGTATGGCAGGTGTCAATATTACGCAGACCACAGGTGTTCCGGGTGGTGGCTTCGAAATAGAAATAAGAGGCAGAAATAGTATCCGAACCGAGGGAAATAATCCATTATATATTATTGACGGAATGCCGTATTCTTCACAAAACATGGGTAATGATTTAATTTCAGGTTCAATCCTCCCTCCACCAGGTATTAGTCCGCTCAATAGCATAAATCCGTCAGATATAGAAAGCATAGAAATCCTCAAGGATGCAGATGCAACATCAATATATGGCTCAAGAGGTGCCAACGGTGTAGTACTCATCACAACCAAAAAAGGAAAATCAGGGAAAACAGCGTTTTCAATCAATACCTACAGTGGAACTGGCAAAGTGACCCGTACGCTCGATCTAATGAATACTGAGCAATACCTCAGCATGAGAGAACAAGCATTCGCAAATGATGGAATAACCGAATATCCTTCGTGGGGGTATGACGTTAACGGAACTTGGGACAAGAACCGATATACAGATTGGCAAAAAGAACTAATTGGTGGAACAGCATATACTAGAAGTATTGATGCTGCTGTCTCAGGAGGGAACAGCAAGACACAGTTTATTATTCGTGCAAGTAATTTTAATCAAACTACGGTATTTCCAGGTGATTTTGGGTATGGCAAAACAGCTTTTCATTTCAACATAAATCATATTTCAGATAACGATAAATTTAATATCAGTCTTTCCGGAAATTATAGTCTCGATAAAAACAATTTACTGGGAACCGACCTAACTCTTGAAGCTTCACAACTGGCTCCAAATGCTCCTGCATTATATGATGATAACGGCGAATTAAATTGGGAAAATTCAACTTGGAAGAATCCTTTAAGACTTTTAGAATCCAAATATCTTGCAAAAACAAATACACTCGTTGCAGGAAGCGTCATAGGATATAAAATAGCACCTACACTTGAATTTAAAACAATTCTAGGGTATACAGATATTCGCCTTGACGAGTCCAAAACAGTACCCTCAACAATCTACAACCCAGCCTATGGCTTAGACAGTTCCATTTCATCTTTTTATACAAACAAATCAAGCCAACAGTCTTGGAACGTGGAACCACAGTTGTCATGGCAGAAGGATTTTGGTTTTGGTACAATTAAAGCACTGGCAGGTGCAACATTTCAAGAAAGTGCATCAGAGTCATTAGGATTAAACGCAACAGGCTTTTCAAGCAATAGTCTTATAACAAATAGTGCCGCAGCTGCTAATGTTCAGGTGCTGAACAATACAAATGGTTTATACCGTTACAGTGCCATTTTCGGCCGTATAAATTATAGTATTAATGACAAATATTTCCTAAATATTACTGGGCGGCGTGATGGGTCAAGTCGCTTTGGCTCGGGCAATCGTTTTGCAAACTTTGGAGCTATAGGGGCTGCATGGCTTTTTGGGAGAGCAAATCTAATTGCTGAAAAATACCCATTCATCAGTTTTGGGAAACTTAGGGGAAGTTATGGTACTACCGGAAGCGACCAAATCGGCGACTATCAGTTTATGAATACCTATATTTCGACTGGAGGCAGCTATCAAGGTACTGTTGGTCTCGAACCCGCCCGTCTATACAACCCCAATTTTAGTTGGGAAACCAATAAGAAATTAGAAATGGCTTTAGAACTGGGATTCCTGAAAGACCGGATTTTTATCACAACTGCACATTACCGCAATAGATCTTCCAATCAGTTGGTCGGAATACCACTACCTGGAACTACTGGATTCCAATCCATCCAATCTAATTTAAATGCAACCGTTGAAAATACAGGCTGGGAATTTGAACTCCGTACAGTAAACATTCAAAACAAAGAGTTCAAATGGTCAACCTCCCTAAATCTCTCTATCGCCAAAAATAAACTTTTGACTTTCCCCAACTTGGCAGGATCAACTTATGCCAGTCAGTATGTGATTGGTGAACCGCTTGATATTCATCTGGTCTATCATTTTACTGGTATAAATCCGGAAACAGGTATTTATCAGTTTGAAGATTACAATAGTGATGGTGCTTTAACACCCTTAGAAGACCGTCAAAGAAAAGTTAGCACAAATCCAGACTATTTTGGAGGTCTGAACAATAGCCTTTCTTATAAAAATTGGCAATTGGATTTCTTGTTTCAGTTTGTAAAACAGCTCGGTTTCAATTACAATGGTTCAGGAGTAGTTCCAGGTGCGGGAAACAATCAGCCAGTGTCAAATCTTAACAGTTGGCAACCCGGGCAAACAAACGGTGTACAGGTATATACTGCTGGCTTTAATGATGAAGCCGTAAATGCATATTACTCGTATTATAGTTACAGCGACGCTGCATTTAGTGATGCCTCATTCATAAGATTAAAAAATCTTTCAATCGCATATACATTACCGCAATCATGGCTTAAAGTGGCTAGTTGTCGCCTGTATCTTCAAGGACAAAACCTGTTTACAATAGCACGTTTCAATGGTGCTGACCCTGAAAACCAATCTTTTGGTAAGCTTCCTCCATTAAGGGTCATGACTATGGGTGTTCAATTAAATTTTTAATCTAAAAAATAATAACATGAAAAATATAGCAAAGAGGAGAATCGTCTTTTTAATTGCCACTGTTATCGGACTGATACTGTTTATGAGCTGCGAAAGTTTTGTCGAAATAGAAGTTCCAGATTCGCAATTGACAGCCGAAAACGTGTTTAAAGATAAAGCAACAGCACAAGCAGCTTTAGCCAATATCTATATAAAAATGCAAAATAATGTGCTGGTTACGGGGAACTTTAATGGTATTTCAAATCTTTTAGGAAATTATGCTGATGAACTAAATTACTATGGTATTGATGGACAGAGGGAGGAGGCATTCTACAAAAATGTTTTACTCCCTTCAAACAGCACCATTTCTGAAATATGGAATAATGTCTACAATTTAATTTATGCTTCGAATGCTGTAATTGAAGGAATAACAGCATCTACAGGCATTCCACAAAAGGATAAAGGACAACTAATTGGCGAAGCACTATTTCTTCGGGCATATCTTCATTTTTATCTAGTAAATCTGTTTGGTAATATTCCGTATGTATTAACTACTGACTACAGACTAAACACAACGATAGCTAAAAAAGCTCCTACTGAAGTGTACGGTTTAGTTATTGAAGATTTAGAAAACGCAAAATTGCTAATTCCTGACGAATACCCTAGCGAAGAAAGAGTGCGTCCAAATAAGAGTGTTATCAAAGCCCTTTTAGCAAGGGCAAACTTGTATAATGAAAATTGGAATGCTGCAGAAGTGGAAGCCAATTTGATAATTAATAATACATCATTATATGAGTTGGAAGAAGACATAGATAAAGTATTTCTTAAAGACAGTCCAAGCACTCTCTGGCAATTGATGCCTCAATTTGCTGGAAACAATACATTCGAAGCCCAAAGTTTCATCTTTTTTACTGGTCCTCCGCCCGTTAGCGGATTAAGTAATTCTTTAATCGAATCCTTTGAACCAGGAGATTTGCGCAGAGATCATTGGGTCGGAACTGTAACTGACGGTTTAGAAACTTGGTATTTCGCCAATAAATACAAAGAAAACAACAACACTGGATCATCACGTGAATATTCCATATTGTTCCGCTTAGAGGAAATCTATTTGATAAGAGCTGAAGCCAGAACACATTTAGGCAATATTTCCGGCGCACAGGAAGACTTGAATAAAATTAGACACAGAGCAGGTTTGTCCGATACGCCAGCAGTTACGCAATCCGAATTATTGCAGGAAATTTTAAAGGAGAGACAGGTAGAGCTTTTTACGGAACTGGGACACCGATGGTTTGATCTCAAACGTTTTGGAGTTGCAAATATAGTACTTGAAACACGTAAAACGGGCTGGAATAGTACAGATATACTTTGGCCACTCCCACAATCGGAATTACTCCTAAACGGGAATCTTCTCCCTCAAAATCCTGGATACTAAAAAATGTGAAATGAAATCAAAAACTAAAATAGCACCCATTTTGCTTATTCTCATAATGAGTTTAGGCTTGATGGTGAAGACCTCAGCACAGGTAAAAAGAAGATTGCAGCCTGCAGATTATAATTTATGGAGCACGATATATCCGGGAGTATTATCCCATGACGGAAAATGGGTGTCCTATACCTTGAATTATACAGATAAAAAAGATACTTTATTTCTGAAAAATGCAATTACTAACTATAAATACATATTTCCGTCTGGCTCTAATGCTACAATTACGAAGGACAGTAAATGGTTCGGCTGTAAAATCGCCGACACCCTCAAATTATTGAATCTGGAAACTGGAAAACGCCAAAGTTTTCCAAAAACAAGGGAATACCTTTTTGCAGGTCAGGGGCGTTATGTAATTGGCGTACAAAATACGGATGGAAAACAATCGCTTTGGATTAAAAACTTAAAATCAGATAAGAGCTATACCATACAAAATGCAAATGAATTCAGTCTCAGTCCTGATACTGGCTTGCTGGCAGTTGTTACCCAAATAAAAAACAGTACGGCTGTAAAAGTATTTACCTTACAAGATTCATTGCAGGAACAAGAAATAATAACTACCTCAGCAAATACATTTATGGGTTTAGCTTGGGATAAAACGGGTAAAGGATTCGCTTTTTTTGAAGAAATACGCAATAATGAAAGCCCGCTGAAAGAACATAAAATATACTACTGCACAGGTTTTGAAAAAACGATTATACTAAAAACGCCTCCATCCCAATATTTAGATTTATTGACGCAAACGAGCTACATCCCTTTGTCCAAATTATTTATTTCAGCAGATAATGAAAGGATTTTCTTTGACATAAAAAGCAGGAAGACTTGTAATGAGAATGCAACGAAACAATCTGATGTACAAATCTGGAATACTGATGACACAACGGTTCCGCCACAACATCCTTCCTATGAAGAGGCAACGTGCTCCGTTTGGCAGATTAATTCAGGAGAACTAAAAAAGGTCGAAGATGCTCAGTTTACTAATGTGGTACCAACAGGAGATCAGAAAAATGCGCTTGTGTTCAGGACGGATGAATATCTGCCTCGCTATAAATATGGTGGTGAATATATCGATGTGTACATCAAAAACCTTCTTACTGGAGAACAGCTGTTAGTGGTAAAGAAACAATTAATGGATATGGGGGTGACAACGGTTTCACCTGGCGGAAAATCTATCTGCTATTTCAAAGATAATAATTGGTGGACGTATAATATAGCTTCACAACAGCATACATGCCATACAGCCTCGCTTAACATCCCGTTTTATGACTTGCAACATGATGAGTCCGGCATACCTCCTGCGTATGGAAATCCGGGCTGGTCTGAAAAAGACCAATACCTCATTGTTTACGACGAGTACGATATTTGGCTACTCTCGCCAGACGGAACAACCAAGAAAAAAATCACAGACGGGCGAAAAAAAAAGGTGAGGTATCGTATTGCCGAAGAAGGAAACGAATACAATTACAAGATTGATACTTTCTATTTTCTTACCCAAACCTTTAATCTGGAAAGTAGCCTGCTTTTACATACTGTAAATACGGAATCGCTAAAGGAAGGTTTTAGCGTATGGTCAAATGGAAATGTAAAAACTTTAGTAGAGAAAAATAAGAAAATGATTTTTGTCGAAAAGTCTCAAGACAATAAAAATTATTTATTCCTTGAAAAAAGCTTCGAGACTTCCCCCGCACTGGTTCTGATAAATAGTCGGGCGCAAGAAAAAATTATTGTGAGGACCAATGAACAGCAAAAGAATTTTTACTGGGGGAAATCCGAACTGATAAAATATAAAACACCGGAGGGAAAAGAACTAAAGGGAGCCTTGTTTTACCCGGCAAATTATCAATCCGGAATAAAATATCCTATGATAGTGCACATTTATAGTAGGAGATCTGGAGAATTGCATGAGTATGTGGAGCCATCATTTCAATCAGGAAACGGATTAAATATAGCAAATTTTACTGCCGAAGGCTACTTTGTATTATTACCCGATATAGCGTATACAATAAATGAGCCTGGCGATTCCGCATTGAAATGTGTAAAGGCTGCAGTAGAAAAAGTTATTGATGGTGGTAATGTCGATAGGGAAAAAATTGGATTAATGGGGCACTCATTTGGCGGCTATGAGACTGCTTATATAATAACCCAAACCAACATGTTCAAGGCTGCTGTTGCGGGTGCTCCGGTAACGGATATCGTAAGTGCCTATCTAATGGTGGATGGCAATGGACAGTCGAACATTTGGCGTTATGAAGACCAGCAGTTTCGTATCAAATCACCGTTCTACACGAATGATTTCGCAAAAAATTCGCCTATAGTTCAAGTTGAAAGAATCAGTACGCCAGTGTTATTGTGGACGGGTGAAGAAGATCATATGGTAAACCCCACTAACAGTACAAAATTACAGATTGCACTATGGCGGTTAGGAAAAAAAAGTCGCCTTTTGGTTTATCCAAAGGAAGATCATGTGTTAGCAAATCCCAAAAACAAGGAAAATCTGTATTTCGAAATTAAGGGATGGTTTGATCTTTACTTAAAAAAATTGCAGTAATTAAAAATAAGGTGTCCTTTGAAGGACACCTTATCCACATTAAAAATTTACGGTTTTTTGTAAAGCGTAACCGCACACTGTCCACCTGTTGGATTTTTTCCAAATGCTTGATGATTGCTACCCTGCCACATATAGGTGCACACAATTCCATTGTTGACATCACTACATTGTCTTGCTTCTACACAAGGACTTGGAGTGTCCAGATAACCAATTTTGGTTGCAAATGCATTTTTAGGTGCAGCTTGTGAAGAAAATGCACCTGCGATAGCTAACACCACTGCAGCTACCGGAAATCCAATTTTAAAAATTTTAGTTTTCATAATATTATAATTTAAACATTTTGATCTACTCTGTTTACAGGTTTTCGATCTTCCCCTGAACCAGGCCCGGTATTTCATAATAAATTAGTATTGTCAATAAGTATTTATTCAACTATTTTAAATCAAAGTGGCTGCTCTTAAGCCTATATATTACTATATAATGTTTGGTAATTCCAATTAATAGGTTATTATAAATTTGAAAGTTTTCCACCTTTTCATTCTTATAATTGTACAGATAGAAACTAAATTCATAGGTACTCTTTTGCAAATCATAGACATCAATAATAGAGGCTTCTTTAAGCATAGATTCGGCCTCAAACTTTCCTAAGCGGTTTGACATTGTAAACAAGTACTTCCCATATGTGGCAGCACCTTGCTGAATCATAGGAGGTTGTTTTGCGAATTTCTTTTCTCCTGTTGTATGCAGGTAGGCGAACTGGATCGGAACTTGACTCACCGTATCTATAGTTTTTAGCCCCTGAAATGTTTTCAAATCAGAACTGGCAATTACAGCTTGGTTTCGGTAGTAATAGACATAAACCATCTTTTTTAATTGGTAATTATAAAGCAGCTTTCCATCAGTATCAAAAATGCCGTCAATCCGTTTTTGTAACATGCCTGATACTGGTTTGAAAGCATTACGCTCGGCCGTATTTAGTGTTCCTAGAATGTTTAGGCTCTGAGCTGCATCAATACTCCTTATTGCAAATAAGGTTGAATCAATAGGTTCAAAAGCAGAGAAGTAATTTTTGGTATTTGTCAAAGGCGTGGCACGCCAGTTGCTTATTTTGCCTCTATAAACTACTGGAACCGTTCCATCAGCTAGATAAAAATAGGGAAACTTAACACGCACTTGCACTGATTTGAATGGATAATCTTGTTTGCCTTCAACTTGAACTCTTAAAGTTTTTGCTTCTGTCAATAAAGTATCAATAACTAGAATTTGTCTCGGTGCAGTCGTATTTCCTAAATAAATTCGACCGTTAGCAGCACCAGCGATATAATATGAATTGTATTTTACATTGTAACCTTTAATCATCGCGACGGGATGATGCGGATACCTACGAATAAAGCTATTGTTGCGGTGTATCTCATTTTCTGACAACAGATATAGGCTTATAATGAAGACCGCACTTATACTGCCAGTAACCACTAAAAGGAATATAGCAGATTTGTTCCTTATGTTTAGAATATACTTTTTTGCAGGACTGATTTCAAAGTTACTATGATGTAAAACAACTCCGACAAAAGCCATTACAGCAAATGCAATATTAAAAATTAAATGTTCTGTCCATCCCAGTTTTGAAAGTACACCACCACAGGAACAAGGAACAAAGGGCGAGAAGTTCAAAATTATAATAATGTAGGTGGTAAACATTATCATTAGACTATAAGCCAATAGTAAGCCTTCATATTTAAATTTAGAGAAAAGTAGTAGAAGCACAATAATGATTTCAGAAGCTGGAACTATCCAGGCAATATAGCTTGCATATGCACTGAGCAAAGGCGATTGTCCCAGCTGTATCTGAAAGTTTTCAAAATCAAGCAATTTGCTAATTGCTGCATAGGCAAACAAGAGAACATAAAGAAGGCAAACCGTTTCAATAATAATAGTTTTTATTTGTTGACTAGATTTCATTTTGTAAGGTGATTGATATTAGTTATGTAAAATTCTCAAAATAGAATTACATAAGTGTTATCAATTCAGGATCTTGTCTTATCAAATCAGGATTTTTTTATTTCTGCAAGTTTGCAGCTCACTACATAAACAGCTCTATTACTGTTAGTTAATGAATAATAGTCCGATAGTTTTTTTGTCATATAGAGGTAGAATCTTTATTCTAAAAAAACCAATATAAAATGATGTTTTGAGAAACGGGTCAATAATTCCCCTCCTTTGGAGGGGTGCCCGAAGGGCGGGGTGGTTATAATCCGTATTTTAATAAAAACGTCAATGGTCGTAATTTTAAGCATTAATGCGATAGCTTTAATACTTAAAATTGTATCTAGAAACAATAAAAAGTAAAGATTATCGTCTACCCATCTTAGTAGGAGAATAACCAAATTTAATCTTGAAAGCTCTTGAAAAATTAGGATAGGTAGAAAATCCTGACATGATGGCAATGGTTTTTAATGGAATTTTCGTGTCCTTTATCAAAAGTTGAGACCGTTTAAGCCTTTCATTATTATAAAATTGCTGTATGGTTATTTTAAATAAACGCCTAAAGCCATTTTTTAATTTGAATTCATTAGTACCAAAAATCCGGGAGAGTTCTTTTAAAGTTGGTAAAGAGGTATCCATATGTGCTAATATATAATCATACACTGCTTGTGTTGATTTTACATCTAAATAATTATGAATTTTCTGTTCCTCGTCAGTAACAGCTTCGCTTGAGAGGGTCTTTTCCATTATGTCATCTATAATAGCCGAAAACGAACTAATTACTATATCTGTGCTTTGACAGAACCTTGAAATGCTACAGTAGGCTGGGATAAGTAACTTATCAAAGGCGGAGAACTCTAGTGGTACAGTGGTGTGATAGGATTCATTTTGTACAATTTCTGTCTTTACAGTTTCCCATAGGAGTGATGACTTTTCTGTAAGTATTCCTGCAAAATCTTGTCCTAAAAGGTCGTTGGACTCAAATCCAAAAAGGTTGGGAACATCAGCACTATAGTTTTTTATAGCAAAATTACAATCGAGGATATAGCTACTTTGAACGATATACCGGTAACTAAAATGGGGATTGACATAACCACCGTGGAAAACAGATTCCTTCATTTCTTCAGCCATCCAATTCACTAGAACGGTCAATGCTTCCAGTTCATCGTCATTTCCTGTTCTGGGTATTCGATAGGCAAAATTTCCTTCTGCCATCTCAAGAAGCATTTGGCAGACATTATGTATACGTTGTTGATTTATTTCCTGATGCATATAGTCGTTAATTAAAATTTTTAATTCTAAACGAAAGCTTCCAATACTTTTTTAACCCAGAATCCGCATTAGACTTCGTTACGAAGCTGAATTATTCAATAAAAGCAAGTGCTCACGGACTATTTTTAAAGAAGGAATACTTATGTCTTTCAATTTTATAAATAGGAGTAAGTGCTTTCTTTTGAAGAAGAATACAGATGCAGTAGATTTCTAATGCAGATTCTGGGTTTAATGATACTTACCAAAAATAAAGGAAAATGCAATAATAAATAATCATTTATTGTTAAGCTTATCAATTCAGGATTATGACTTATCAATTCGGGATTTTTTTAACCCTGATTCCGCATTAGACTTCGTTATGAAGCTGGATTATTCAATAAAAACAAGTGCTCACGGACTATTTTTAAATGAGGAATACTTTTGTATTTTGATTTTAAAAATGGGAGTAAGTTCTTGGTTTTGAAGAAGAATTCAGATGTAGTAGATTTCTAATGCGGACTCTGGGTTTAAGGTGTCCCGTCTTGAAATAGCGATACACAAAAACATCATTATTTAAAACCTATAACCCAAAACTGTCATCCCGAGCGCATTCCGATAGCTATCGGAAGAGAGACATAACTCAAAGCCTATAATCAAATATCCGGAAGCCTCCTCTTAATGTCCTTTGGAGTTTGTCCAAAATGGTTTTTAAAGGCTCTTGAAAAATTAGGATAACTAGTAAATCCATTCGTAGAAGCGATACTTTTTAAAGGAATTTTTGTTTCCTGTATCAAAAGACGGGCTCTTTTCATCCGTTCATTCGTATAAAATTGATAGATACTCGTTTTAAATAATTGTTTAAATCCAGATTTCAATTTATAATCATTGGATCCGAAAATTCGTGAGAGATCTTTTGACGAAGGTAGAGGAGAATTCAAATTAGCTAAAATATAATCATAAACATGCTGCATCAATTGCACATCAGAATAGCTACTGAGTCCACCAAGTAAATTAGTACCTTCAGGGGAAACTAAAGTTTTTATTGGTTCCGTAATAATGGTAGCCACAGAACTAATTAGAATAGTGCTACTGTGCATAAGTCGTGAAATAGTACAAAAGCAAGGGACAAGCAATTGCTCTTGGGTCATATAAATGAGCTCCTGAGTACTATTGTAGGTCGCATCCTGAAGTAATGCCGCAGCAACAGAATTCCATATCGGTAAGGATTCCTTCGAGAGTAAACTGCTGAAGGTTTTATTATATAGCCTATCAGGCGGAAAGCCTAATACTGAGGGAACAGCTGAATTATAACTTCTGATAGTAAAATCAGCGTCCAAAATAAAAGTGGTTTGAACAAACTGCTTATGGGTATAATGAGGATTGATAAATCCAGAATAAAAAAGAGATTCCTTCATTTCTTCTGCAACCATGTTAATAAGCACAACTAAGGCTTCCAATTCATCATCCTTTTCGGATCTTTGAATACGATTCGTAAAATTACCTCCTGCCATTTCGAGAAGCATTTGATACATCTTTTGAATGCGCCGTTGATCGATTTCTTGTTGCATAATGGGACACTAACTAAAATAGTCTTAAAAAAATGGTTTACTGTACTATTTATAAGTTTCCAAAAAAACTAAAGCGGATGACTCATCAGTAAAAATCCTTGTTGGAACACTTGGCTTACATATTTTAAGATAAAAAGAGGTCATAATTAGGGAAACACTCTGATTCGCAACTATGCTAACAGCTTTGGTTAAAACGGAACCGGATTGGGCTAAATAATCTCTGGCGGATTTGTCAGAATCCACAACACCTCTGATGTCACACAATATAGGATTGGCTTTCTCATTTTGCATTTGTATTCGATCGGCAACAATCCGGTGAGCTATGGTCAAATCAATGACAATATTAGGCTTGTATTCAAAAAAAAGAATGCTATTTCGAATCCAAAAATGGGCATATTCATTCTCATAGTAACCATCTGTGAGTCTCATAGTATTTTAAATATAATGGTGTTATTTGAGCAAAAATAACAATAATTAGTAATACAAAAAGTACCAAAATAGCACAATTAGCGTAAAAAGGTATGGAATTATCAAATCGGGAGTATAAGTTATCATATTTGGATTTTTGCATAATTGGATGCAAGTTTTTTTGTTTTTTATACAGAATTTTACCCACTAGACAGCACCAATCATATAGAAAATCTTCATAAAATTTTACATTTCAATAACTTAAACTTAAACAATATGGCAAAAATCAAACACAACAATTTCATTGATACCGTCGATGAGGTAATCTCTGGAGCAAAAAAAGAAGGTGTACTACATCTCTATGCAGAAGATGAAGTTTTAAATGGGAGAACATTACAAATTAGGGGTAAAAAAATGTTTCATTTTGGCACTACCGGGTATTTAGGACTGGAGCAAGACAACAGATTAAAAGAAGCAGCAATAACAGCTATTCAAAAGTATGGTACACAATTCCCACTCTCCAAAACCTACATTTCCAATCCGTTATATAGCGAATTGGAAAATAAGATTGAGGCTATGTATGGAATCTCTCCAATCATAACTAAAAACAGCACATTAGGTCATCTGGCAGTAATTCCAACAGTGGTAAGGGATGAAGATGGAGTAATTCTAGACCATCAAGTGCATTGGAGTGTTCAGAATGCCTGCCAACTATTAAAGATAAGAGGGATTCCGGTAGAAATGATCCGACACAGTAATTTGGATATGCTGGAAGATAAAATTAAATTCCTCACTACAAGATGCAATAAAATATGGTATATGGCAGATGGTGTATATTCCATGTTTGGCGATTATGCTCCTATACGGGAGCTGATGGAGTTATGCAAAAAATACCCACAGTTGCACCTCTATTTTGATGACGTACACGGAATGAGTTGGAAAGGAAAAAACGGAACAGGATATGTATTAGACATTTTAAAAGAATTACCCGAAAATGTAGTATTGTTTGGTACTTTAAGTAAAACATTTGGTGCCAGCGGAGCGACATTACTTTGTACTGATAGCCGACTGCGTGAAAAAATTAAGAACTTTGGTGGACCGCTTACTTTTTCCGCACAACTGGAACCGGCTTCCGTAGCAGCTGCAATCGCTTCAGCTGACATTCATCTTTCTCCCGAAATCACAAGCTTACAATGTGATTTATCTGAAAAAATAGAATATTTCAAATCACTATTGGAAAAAACCACACTCCCAATGATAGCCTTAAATAATTCCCCAGTATTTTTCTTGGGTACCGCTATGCCGTTGACCGCATATAAAATGGTGCAACGGCTCTTTAACGAAGGTTTTTATGTAAATCCAGCCATTTATCCGGCAGTCCCAATCAAAAACACAGGTATTCGAACCACACTTTCACGACACAATCAAAAAGAAGAAATAAAAGCATTAGTAGAAGCGATGGAATACCATTATCCAAAAGCCTTAGAAGAATCGGGTAATAGTTTAAACAAAGTGAATACAGCTTTTGGCATAATGGAGACGATACTGCCAATAGAAACCCACAAGAAGAAAAATTTTCCTTCCGATGTAATGAAAAAGTGTGTTCCTGACGACCTTAGGCAAACAATAACTTTTTCGGAAGAAAATGTAGAGATAAAAACGGACTTAGTATTACAATACGAAACATCGATAGAAAAAATAAATAAAAAGAACTGGAATGAAATTTTAGGAAGACGAAGCACATTCGACTGGGAAGGATTATCTTTTTTAGAAAATGCTTTTACAAATCCGAACTATCCTGAAAACAATTGGGACTTTCATTATTATGTAATCAAAGACAAAAACGGAATTCCTGTACTGGCAACTTTTTTTACATACGGACTGTGGAAAGATGATATGTTGGCCCCAGAATCGATTTCATTACAACTGGAAGAAAAAAGAAAACAAAATCCATTATACCTCACATCAAAAGTATTGGGAATGGGTTCCTTATTCACAGAGGGCAATCATTGTTACATCAATAAAGCACATCCATTAGCAGAAGAAGCCATAATGCTTTTACTAGAACAAGTTGAAACATTGTACCATCAATTAAACGCCGATATGGTAGTATTAAGAGATTTCGAGGTAGATGAAAAATTGAATCGTATTTTTCACAATCAAGGTTTCTTAAAAATAAGCATGCCTGAAACCTGCATTATAGAAAATACGCAATGGAGTAGTATCGAAGAATTTTCTGCTTCGCTTTCTTCCCGTTCTAGAAAACACTTTACAAAAGAGATACTGCCTTTTGAACAGGCTTTCGATATTGTAATAAAAAATCACTTAACAAACGAAGAATTAGAGCAGGCATATAAATTGTATCTGAATGTGAAAAATATCAATCATGCTATAAATACATTTACCTACCCGATAGAAGTTTTCCAAAAAATGGAAAAGCATTCCGGATGGGAATTCATACTTCTATATTTAAAAAACGAAATCTCAAATCCATTGGTTGGAATTCTGTTTTGTTATAAAAATACTTCGCACACTTATGTTCCAGCATTGATAGGAATGGATTATGATTATGCAAAAGAATTCCAACTCTATCGACAACTCCTGTTTCAGGCAATCAAACGCGCTCGAGAACTGAACTTAAATAAAATTGATTTTGGCGTATCTGCCACTTTTGAGAAAAGAAAATTAGGAGCCACAATAATTCCAAAAGTAGCCTACATTCAGGCAAGAGATAATTTTTCAATGGAATTAATGGGTACACTTCAAAACGAAGACAAAACACGCTCTGGCAATTAAAACTAATTATAACCAAAAAATATAACCAATCCACTTTTCACTCCCCTCTCCTTTTGGAGAGGGGTTGGGGGTGTGGTTTAAACCAGAAACCTATGTTTAAAAACACTGTTGAAGATTTTAATTATAAAATAAATTCGATAATTTATTCCGAAGAAAACCATCTCAAAAAAGCAACTGGAGGTATTGATTTATGCAACAAAACGGTATCCAAATTAAAAGAGATAGTGGAGCAGAATGATTTCGAAACAGTACCCGCTGAGATTGATTTTTTCAAAAATATCAAACCACTCCCTATGAGTTACCTAATCTATTATACCGAAGTACGCTCTTGTGAACTGCGAAAGCCAAAAACAGGCACTTCATACCAAATAGAATTTTTCGAAAAGGAAATGCGCAAAATCAATAAGTTCTTTTCTCGAAACAGGGATTTTGTGAATTATATGGAACAAGGAAATACCTATATAGATCATCAGTTTTTTACAAGAAACCCTGGCAATAATTTCCCTTTCACTCCGATGACCGATTATTACCAATATCCCGAATTCTCCTCCTCACACGACATGCTCTGGGCAAAAATAAAAGCAATGTACCGTTTCATTCATTACATCCGCGAAGCAATGCAAAAGCTCAATGCTGGACATGAAATACTATTTGAAGAGAAAAAACATAAAGTACTGGCATGGACAGCTCCAAAAACAGCACTCACAGAATTAATCTATGCCTTACATTCCAATGGGGCTTTAAACCATGGCGCGGCCGACATAAATACAATAGCGGCATCATTCGAAGACTTTTTTAATATCAAAATAGAAAATATCTACAAAACCTACACCGAAATTAAAGAACGCAAGAGTAGTAAAACAAAATTTCTGGAAGAATTGATGGCGAATCTACGGCAAAAAATGAGTGATGAAGAGGAATAATTAAAAATCGGTAGTCAATCGGAACCTACGAAGAATAGTATTACAAAAACAAACTCGTAATCGACTGTCAAAGCCAAATAACAGGGACTTTTTGTAATTCTAAAGAACAGCTTAAAATTATGTTTTTTTAGCCTTTTCTTTTAGAAAACCCATCCTACGAGTCATTTTTCATTAGAAAATGATATTTTTTAAATACAGAACTACAACAACACAAAAAAAACACAGATAAAAAACGCCAATACCCACCAAAACAGGCTTTAAATAATGTTGAAATGTTAAATTTCTTCGGTAGTCCGGTTCGTATGGGGATAAAAAACAAATAAAAGCAGTCAATTTTGTCTCAGTAAAAAATTACAATAGATGCAAACTTAAACCACTTTCAAATGGCTGCAACAATTATGACAGTAGAAGATTTTAAGGAATTCAAAATAGAACTCCTGGAACAAATCAAAAAAATAGTAGAATCCCAAAATACGGCTAGCATCAAAAAGTGGCTAAAATCCACAGAAGTACGTAAGCTACTAAACATTTCTCCCGGAACACTCCAAAACCTCCGCATCAACGGAACTCTTGCCTATACTAAAATCGGTGGCACTATCTATTATGCCAATCAAGACATTGATAAACTATTGGAACAGAACAAAGTCAACTCAATTCCCAATCTCTTCAAATAAACATTCCCCTCCTCTGGAGGGGTGCCCGTAGGGTGGGGTGGAAAAATACACAAGCAATAAACCATAAATTCAAAACAATGAATTACATAAAACACCTAACCGGCTTTTTCGACAAAGTGGCAAAAGACAAAGTGCTCAATCCAACACATGTGAGTATGTATGTGGCTTTGTTTCAATTCTGGAATTGCAATCGATTCAAAAATCCAATCAGTATTTCGCGTGATGAGGTGATGCGAATCAGCAAGATTAGTTCTAAAGCGACTTATCATAAATGCTTAAAAAACTTGCATTCTTTAGGATATATCAATTATGAGCCGTCATATAATCCATTCAAAGGGAGTCAAGTATATCTATTTAATCTATCTGACGAACTAAAACCAATGCCAAAAAGCGAGAAAAATACCAGTTCAAATACTGAACCTGTTTTTAAACTAGTCGATGAACAAGTAGTGAACAAGCTCTGTACTAGTAGTGGGACTGGTAGTGAACAAGCGCTGGTATCTTATATAAACAATACAAACATACCAAACATTTCAAACAATTTAAAGATTGTAAACTTGGACGAGCAAGCAAAAAATTATGAAATTGAAGATGATATTTTAAAAAATGTTGATACCGAAAAGAAAGAAAAAAGTTCCGCCAAAAAAGAAAAGGCAAATTTTGTCACTTCGAGCGTGTCATCCCGAGCGCAGTCGAGGGAGGAGAAGCCAACAATCGAAGATGTCAAAACCTATTTCCAAGAACAAAATTTTCCAGAACTAGAAGCCATTAAATTTTTCAATTATTTCTCCAGCAACGGTTGGCTAGTTGGTGGTAAAACCCCGATGGTCGATTGGCAAGCTGCAGCACAAAACTGGATACTAAACGCACCTAAATTCATTTCAAATGAACCACAATCAAACAGAGCAAAACACCTCAACACAGGAACAGACAAAGACTATTCAGAGCCATTATAGCTATACTGAAATAATTATTTGGTTAGAGAAAAAAGGTGTAGAATTATACGGAAATCATTTCAAAATCCTTGAAAGCGATCATCCAATAATTTACAAACTCATTGCTTATTTTCTAAAAGATGAAGCAACTTGTTTTCAATATGGCATAAACCTCAACAAAGGAATTTTACTTTCTGGTCCAGTCGGCTGTGGTAAAACCTCACTAATGAATTTAATGAAGTATCTAACCCCAACAGAACATAAATTTTTCGTAAAACCGTGCCGAGACATTAGTTTCGAATTTATTCAAGATGGCTATGAAATTATCCACAAATACAGCAAAGGAAAACTCTACCAATCCGAACCCAAAACAATTTGTTTTGACGATTTAGGAACAGAAAACAATCTAAAATACTTTGGTAACGAATGCAACGTAATGGCAGAAATACTATTGAGTCGTTACGAACTATTCACAGCAAAAAAAATCCAAACCCACATAACCACAAACCTTTCAGCAAGTGAAATAGAAAATATTTATGGGAATAGAGTTAGAAGTAGAATGCGAGAAATGTTCAATCTAATTGCTTACGATAAAACCATAAAAGACAAACGATGAACCTAATAACCAACTTCTGGAATCATTTCAAACAGAACAACTTCGTTTTTCTATTATTAAACGAAATCCCAAAAGACGAACTCAAATTACATTTTGATAAGTTAATTTATCTACTCCATCAATACAATAAAGATCTTGACCTAATCATAAAAAACAAAAGGAATGGAGCGGAATTAATCATTACAGCAAATGGCAATCCTTATCTTTTCAAAGAAGTTGAATTACTAGTTTATCTCGCTCCAGTTGTAGAACGCTGGCAAATGATCCCATTTTTGCAACCAGAAACAAATCTAATCAAATACAAAAACTGCACAGACAAAACATTAAAATATTATGACATTAGTCTAAAAATCAGCAAAATGTATTTCGAACCTTTAAAAATTCAAAACAAACCTTTAGAATTGGGAATTAGGGTGTACATCAAAAATTATATCATTTACAAAGATACCCCAAGATTAAGAGAAGTTATTTATATTCAATTAGAACACTTACTAGGAGAAAAATCATTTGCAAATGATATTAGCTTGATTGATATTGCTCAAATACCTAGTAATTATAAAGAATTGAAATTTATAGAACTCTACAAATTAGGAGCTTATATTGAAAATTATAAAGAAAATAAAATTAATTTTTGGAAAAATATATTTGTCTTAAATTAGTTTTTATTAGCTAAATTAAAAATTTACATAAATTACATCAATAAATTGTTCACAACTTTGTGAATAAAACATGTAAAATTGTTCACAAAAAAGTGAACAATAATAATATTTATATATCTTTGCACTAATCAATTATGGAAATAGTATTTAAGAAATCGTATCTATCAGATCTTTATGAAGGAAAAGTCAAGCCTTATAAAGAGTATAAATCCAATCCGCAATTGGTGGCACAATATATTAAAACAATCAATAAGTTAAAATCCGTCACTCGTATTGAACAATTGTACCAACTGAAAAGTTTACGTTATGAAAAAAAAGAAGGCAATCTTAATGGTGTTAGCGCAGTTTGGGTAAACAAGCAATACCGCATTCTTTTTAATGAAGTAGCTTCCACTTCAAATGAATTAATAATCGATGTATTAGAAATCGAAGATTTAAGCAAACATTACCAAAACTAACAACAGATGAAAGTAATAAGGATTTTTTTAATCCAAAAAGCTATAACATCAAACTAAAAAAATTACGATGAAAAATAGCCAAGACACAATTCCAAAATTCGCAACGCATCCCGGTACTATCTTACTAGATGAAATTGAAGCAAGCGAATATTCACAATCAGACTTTGCAAATCTTATTGGTTACAAGAAAAGTCAATTAAATGAGATTATAAAAGGCAAAAGAAATATAAATGCAGAATTTGCAATTCTGTTAGAAAAAACATTAAATATTGATGCTGATTTTTGGTTAGAAGCGCAAAAAAATTACGATTTAGACAAAGCTAGAATTGAAGCAAAAAGTAAAGAACGTTTAGGAGCAATTGAAATCTGGAATTTGATTAAATCACTTATTCCAGTTTCTTTTTTCAAAAAAGAACAAATTATTACAGGCGATCCGTGTATAGATATTGACATTATAAAAACCATTTATAATGTCAATAATCTTGATGAATTAGCAACCATTAGAGTTCAAAATACTTATGAGAGATTTAAAAAATCAACAAAACTAAAAACCGATGTTGTAAATATTATGGGGTGGGTAAAGTTAGTTCAGTTTAAAGCAAAAACTATTACTGTTGTTCCTTTCAATCACGAAAATAAAGATACTCTTATCAAGGAATTAAGAAAAATAATTTTAGAAAATAAAGATGTATTAAATCGTGTACAGGAAGTTTTACACGACAATGGTATAAAATTAATTTATCAATCTAAAGGAGAAAAAACACCTGTTGATGGAGTTTGCTTTTGGAGTGATGGTAATCCAGCAATTGGAATGACTCTACGCCATAAAAGATTAGATAATTTTGCCTTTACACTATTTCACGAGTTAGGACATATTTACAAACATTTAATAAATAATGACAAAGCAGAATTTATTGATCTTGAAATTAAAAATGAAGAAGAAGAATATAAAAACTCTAACGAAGAGAAAGAAGCAAATCTTTTTTCTCAAAACAGTTTAATTAATAGTGAAGATTGGAATAAATTCAGTGCAAACATAGCGTATAATAACAACGATGAAACTATTAGAGCTTTTGCCAGAAAGGTAAAAATTCATCCTAGTATTGTTAGAGGAAGAGTATGTTTTACATTAAATAATTTTAGAACATTTACTGATATAAACCACAATATCAATTAACAAATTATGTTTCTGAAATAATTTAGGTTTCGTGAAATAGAATATCCAAAATAGTAGAGAAATGGAGAAAGAAGAGGGAATAGAAACAATTGACCAAACAATCGAAGAGGGTTGGAATGAGTATAGAAATGCAGTAACAGAAAATAAAAATAAAAGTCAAGATGATTTTGAAAAATACATAAATTTATTAGCTACTGGCGGAATAGTATTGTCATTGACATTTCTTGAAAAGATTGCAACAATGACAAAAATAGAATGTATGCTTTTATATGTAATTGGATTAATTTTATTGTTATTCACACTACTTTCAAATCTTTATTCACATTACAAGTCAATGCGTGATTCTGATTTAATTATTTTAGAAATTGACGATAAAAAATACGCTGATATTTTTAAAAATATAGAAAAAAGAAACAAACCTATTAATCTATTAAATAAAGCTTCTATTTGGAGTTTAATTATAGGAACATTATTAATTATAACATTTGTATCAATAAATCTTTTTGCAATGAACGAGAATCAACAACCAAAGCCAAGTCAAAACCCGAATCAACAACCAAAACCATTAACTGAAGAAAAAGGACGAGTAACACCAAAACCAAGTCCGCAACTTAAACCATCTAATAATCCACAAAAATAATTATGAGCGATAAAGACAAAAATAAAACAGAGTCTACAAAAAGAACCGAAACATTTGGCAGAACAACACCAACACCTAACAACGCATTAAAACCCAAAGTTAACATAACAAAAAACAAAAAATGATGAAAGATATTTTTAAAACAACCAGAGTTGAAGAACCAAAAATTCAAGGCGGAAGAACAAATCCTGCTCCAACTACTTTTCATTTAAAACCAGTAATATTGACACCTACTCCACCAAAAGAGAAAAAATAATGAGTAAGGAAATAACAAAGGTTACACTAGATTGGGAGCAAACTTGTTTATCCAAACTACACTTACATAACGAGGCGTATTTTTAAGCGTTTTCAAGAGCAAATAAAGTTCTTTATATTGGAAAGTCAGAATGGATAACACTAGTTGCTGAAATAAAGCAAAATTTAAAATGATTAGCTATTTCAAATACGGGATTATCTTTATGGATGGGACACGTTAATAAAAGTAAGACTACTATAAAAAGAATTACTACTGAAATTATTGATGATGTAGAAAGTTTGTTGATTTTTAAAGTACAATCAACTCATAATATTCAAAAGACTAAAACATATAGAGGTAGAGTTAACTTGCGTGTCATAAACGACAACTATAATCTTTTTCCAGGGCAAAAACAATTACTGCAAAATCAAAACTAGTAAATGATTAAAATGCTTTATTGTTATTTGCCTTTTTTAACGCTATTTTATTTCCAAAAGGTGAATAGATAAATATTTCTAACCCATTATCTCATTCATCTGCACAAAAACCGTCTTTAGTCCAAGTATTCCTAAAGCCAGTTCTTTGTTTGCTTCATTTCACTAATTTCGTAAACCAATAAACTAATTTAAAAAATAAATAAAATGAGTAGAATTTTAGGGCTTGATTTTGGCACAAACTCAATTGGTTGGGCAATTATTGATAATGAAACAAATAATCTACTGAACTCTGGAGTGAGGATTTTTAGAACTTCTTCAAAACTGAAAGTGATAAAAAAGAAGAACTACAAAAAGGCAATTACTTCATTAAATACAATAACTATTCTATCGTTAATTTTAATTATTTTAAATTTTGAAAATTGGCAGTTTTGGCTAAATATAACTTTAACAACTGCTATCGCTAAAATTACATTATCAAACCAATAAACTTAACAATGGAATTTAGAAATCCTCATTATATAGTTCCTCCAGGTTCTACTAAACAAATTTTATCACATCCATTTTTAAAAAAAGGCGTTACAGAGTTAGCAATTTTTCAAGAACATAGATATGCTTTTTTTTATTGGCTAAAATGGACTAGAGAAAACGAAGATTGTAAACCACCTTGTTTAGTCAGTTTAGATTGGCATCAAGATTTGTGCTATCCGTGTGAAACAGAAAAAAAGTGGTTATCAGAGCTTGATCAATCTAATGATGGTGAGGTAGCATTATTCAGTTGGGCTAAACTAGCAGGAAATAATGATGGACATATTTTGTCTGCTGCATATCTCAATATAATTGGAGATATTTATGTTCACTGCCGACAAGGAACTTTTGAAAGTGATTGGAAAGATGAAGTGCTTCTTGATATAAATGGTAACAAACATATAATTAAGAAATTTAAAACTCATAAAGAGTTAGAGGATTGTTTGTTAGCGTCTGATGAAACCAAAGTATATTTTGATATAGATTTAGACTTTTTTACCTTGAATAACCCATATAATGGGAAAGGAAAAAAATTTACTTATATGGAAAAAGAAGAAATTAAAAATCTGCTTTCATCAGATAACTCTTTGATAAAATGGATATTTGAAAGAATATCTGGTTTTACAATAGCAACAGAGCCAAAACATTGTGGTGGTCTTTTAAAGTCTAATAAACTTTTAGATATTATAAATAGAATATATTTCAAACCGAGTATATTTTCTAAAAATTGCGATTGGAAACACAAAAAAGAGGATAAATAATAAAGTTTTACATTTCATAAGCCACTCCTTTGCCAACGCTCCAAAAGTTTTTGTATGCCCTAGAACGTTTACGGTTCAAAAGAAAAATACGATAAGGGCAACAAAAAATTTCCCCAAGCTGTGTTACATAATTGAGTATTATAGTTCATTACAAAGCGTTTTTATTGTTTTTTTGGTTTTTTCAATGAAGCTATAATATCATTTATGTAAAACAGCCGCTCCAGCCAACGCACAAGGGGTTTGCTCCAGGACAACTTTTTGAGCAGCTCCCATCGCATCACCCAGCCGCTCAAAAAACCGTCCTTCGCAAACCCCAATCACCGCTTCGATTCCACTTTATTTTTAACGAGGCTATTTCTTTTTCATAAGAACTTCTCTATGGTTTTAGCAACTTAATGTTGAAATCGGTAGTGTTTGCATTGCTTTTGTAAGTGCCGAAAATAGCAAGGAATATTTTCTATAATCAACAACTTTTGATTATGCTATTTTTGGCACCCACAAAACCAAAAATGCCAGCAAGAGTGTGATTTTTTATTTGCCAGAAACTATCGAAATAATTGTTTTCACGATGGCCAAGATGCCATAACAATTCCATAGAATATTCTTTAATAATTGGAAATCTAATAATTCCAAGACCGTTTGTGGCATTAAGCCATCATAAAAACAATCAGAAACATCGCAGGTAAGCAAATAAAAAACCACACACTTGCCTGCGCTACTGCCTCATCTCACTAGGTCAGTATTTTCATTGTTTTTGTAAATGTAATAAATTGCTTTACAACTACATTTCTAAAATTCACAATCTCGATAAAGCAATTGATTACACCCACAAAATCAAGTCCAAGAAAGAGTATGAATTTTCAAACCAGAAAAATAATTGGAATGGATTTTAGATCCACTTTTTCTGTTTTAAAAATTCATACCCTTTCCGAAGAACATTATCTATTTCATCAACATTTTCCGGATTCGTCTTCGGTTGAAATTTCTCGGTTGAAAGGAAAATAAAAAATAAATAAAAGAAAGTAAAGGTAAGTTCCGGTTTCAAGAAAAGAAAGTTCAAGCCCTACGGGTTTTAGAAAAAATCTCCACCCATCCGGGTAGTATTTTTTCTAAAAAACTTGCTTTTCTTTAAACCTCCACTTGAATGACGACTTTCTTTTTTTTCTTTTTTTCTTTTAAAAATTTTATGTGTGGCTTGTGGTAGCAAGGCACATCATCTTAAAAACCGAAAGTATGCCAAACTTTATCATCAAAACGCACCGAAAATACACGTTATACACCAAACCCCATTTATTCATTCTTAACAAAGGGATGAACAGCGGAAAGCCACAAAAAGAGCCATTCACGAACAGTTTTGTTGTCATTTTTCAAAATGAAGAAGATTGTGAAAGCATTTATTTTGTAGCGTATAGTTTATGGCAAACTAAATTCTGGTATCCATTTTTAGTAGGCTCTGTTATTCCATTTTTACGGCTTCCAGACTTCGTAAAAGAATTTAATCCGAAAGCTAGTTTGATGATGTCAGAACACGAAGAGCATTTAAAAAATGTTGCAACTCTCAAGCTTTTAGAGCAAAAAGAAAAGCAATTTCACGAAAACATAAATCTCATAAATGACTTACGTAGAACCATTTTATATAGGTATTGCAGAAAATAATTATGAACTTAAATCAATACAAATGAAACTATTTATTTTGTACCAAACCGATGTTTGGAAAAGCAAAGCATCAAGAGTATGTTTTGGAGTATTTGACAGCAGATATAAGGCAATTGATAGCGCAAAATACAATAATTTGTATTGTTCTTGCGCTGAAGTAGTAATTGAAGAAGTTACTTTAAACCTTTTTGAAGAAAATTAATTTTTGAACAAAAAAAATGCCCAATCCAATCGGAAAGGGCATTTTGTAGTTTAACCCAAAGGTCACCACAACTAGAGTTAAACTATTTTTTGTGCTTCTTAATAAAGAATTTGAGTGCCAAAGATATTATAAAACTGACAATTGCGCCAACTGAGGCTAATATTACAGTTTTCAAAACATCTTCCGAATGCAGATTCGGCAAAACACTTAAAAATGTACCGCCTGCGGTACCAATTACAGTTGAATTACTGTGTTGCATCGACTTTTCCTGTTGTGGTTGTCAATTGGCTAACCGCCGAAATAACACCGCCAGCAACAGCCAAATAACCTCCGATAGAAGTCAGCACAACTGGCAAAGCGATTGGCGCAGCTAAAATTGTTCCGCCAACGGCAGCCAATGCCAAACCAATATTTCGAAGCACTTTAAAAAATTTTGGTGTTGGAGCTTTCGCTCTTTTTATTACATTCATAATTGATGAATTAAAGATTTGACAATCAATTCAACACTTTCTTCTTTATCCAAAGCTTTATAAACCAATTCTTTTAATTTGGCAAAAGCTTTTCGAGACATAAGACCTAAACCTGGTCCAGAAAGTTTTGTTACTGGAGCAATACAACCATTCAATTCTTGTAAAGCATTATTAGCATGATGAAATAAAATTAAACTTCTATTTTTTACATCCAAAACCTCCAAATGCCATTGAAATTTCTTGCTGTATCGCTTTTTTATAAAATATTTCCCTTCCGAAATGCAGGAAACTTTCGTTTCGTTATTCTTCCAAGGCAATTCAATGGTTTTACAGATGAATTTGCCCTCGCATTCGAGTATTCCGTTAGTTCCATCAGGGAAATAAGTTCTTGATAGTATTAAAACCATCTTACAATCCGCTTACTTGCACCAATGCCAATGGATTAAATGCACCATTTTTTAATGGGTACATTTGACCATTTACTTCTTGGTAGAACTCAACTCCAAGAGCCAAGAACAAAGGTTTTGTACTGGCTGGAGTTACCGCATTCGTCTGACTAATTACAGCCGTAGCAGTTGTGTCCCAAGGCAAAATCGCAGTTTCTGAATGCGTTTCAACAAATGTTTCCGCTTCAAAATCTACTTCTGCACCAGCAGAAATGATTTTAAAATGCGTTGTTCCAGATGGCGCAGCAATCATATTCGATGGAATAAACGAAGCCAAATCAACGGTAATATTTCCAGTAGCTCTGTCAATTGCTCCAACAAACGGAGCAAATAAACTGGTGCCCAGTTTACCACGAATATTGAATTCAAAACCTGCTAAAAGTTCGGCTTCACCATCGATAACATTTCGCAAACCTCTGATGCTAATTAAATCAGCTTGGATGACTTGCACCATTCTTTGAGTAAGTCGGCTTACCATTCTACCATCGGCAGAATTCAAGAGCAACCCTCTTAAAGCTGTGCGTAAAATCTTTCCTGCTTTTCCAGCTCTCCCAAATTCAGAACCATTCTCACGTGTTCTTTGAAAAGCAGGGTCATTTTTAATTCTGCTAGCATCAATACCACCTTTTTCACGCGCCAAATGTCCATCTTGGGTTTTATAAAAAGTAATATCCCCGATAGTCCCTTTTAACTTAATTATGCCTTTCTGTCTTGCCATAATTTCTAAAATTTAGATTAATAAATTGTCTAAATCATCTTTCAGTTGCAACATCTTCCGATTGATTTCGAAACAAATTTTAAGCTATTTTAGGACAATAAAAAGGGGGAGATGTTCCATATGTCCTAAAATGACACAAATGGCTCAATAGAGCATAAATAATCATTATTAAACGTCTTGAAATAATGATTAAATTGCAGAAGTTTTAAAAAGAGTAGTATAAGCTATCAGAAGTATAACATAGCCTACTCAAAGATATAGATAGAGTATGAAAATGCAAATTAAGAGAATATGTATCTATCCAAAAGACATTGAACGCATCACAGGCAAGAGTTACAGACAAAGCACTAGAATGTTACAAGCAATCAGAAAGAGCCTGAATAAGCTTGAAAATGAATTAGTAACCATTGAGGAATTCTGCCAGTATGCAGGTTTGAAAATTGAACAAGTAGAACCGCTAATTTTTGGATAAAGCAAATAAATCAAAAAAGGGAAATATTATTTCCTAGCATTCTCAACCTGTTTAATAACTAGTTCATTATTTAGTATGAATTTATTGTATATAGGTTTGGTCAATCCCTTATTAATTAGTAAATTTACATTATAAGATTTAGTGATATTTGTATCTGTTAGAAGGAGCAAAATCGAGACCCCAATGTTTTAGACTAATATATTTTATTATATATCAGCGCATTAGAGATTAAGTTCTAATCCCTCATCGCCCACCAAGAAACTCCTTAAGAAATTAAGGAGTTTTTTTTATGCTTCTATTTTTTATTTAGCATTTCTATTATTGTAAAAAGTTTTTGTCTTTTATAATTGTCATTACTTTTTCATACACTATCTACGCTTTATCCATGCTTTATCTAGGCATTATCCATAACGCAATTTTGTGTATGATAAAATGACGTTCAAGATTCTCAATTATGTTATTTAATTTTATCTTTTTTATACTCTTTAATTCGCTGGTGTAATTCAAAAAGGGCTGAAAGTATAAAGGTGGTTTTTGATTTTTAATCCATTACGCCAACGTTCATTCTTCTTTTTCATCTTCTTCAAAATTTAATAATCCACCTTCAATGACCAAATTGTATAATTCATATACCAGTTTCTCAACAATAACAATCATCTGATCAACCTCACTTTTTTTGAGCGTTGATAACCTTTGATGAAGGGTCATGTGTTTGTCTAAATACGGAAAGAAATCCGTCCAGAACTGTTCTATCATATAATTGTATTTTCGGATGTCGGCATCTGCGTAGATGCACAGTTCCCACAATGCGTGACTTGACAGATAATTTGGCAGGTAGTACGTTTTTATAAAAATATATGTCCTGCAAAAAGACAGAAAAAATAATGAGAAAAGGTAATCTAAACCTTGGCAGTTTTCTTTAGTATTAGTGGCTATCGCAAAAAACTGCAAAGCACTATTCTTGGCAGACTTATAATAAAAATAAAGATCAGCGTGGTAGGGATTGTGAGGAACCTCCCAATGAAATTCCGGGTGGTATTGGCTGGATGAATATATTAGGTATTTGTCTTGTATAATGGCAGCAAAGAAACTCTGACTCTGATAAAGGTTCTTTTGTATCCAGCTGCGGTTGTGGCTAATCAAGACAAAATCATATTTCCCGCCTGTTTTACTTTGCAGGGATTGGGTTATTAATCTTAATTTTTCATTGCCCGTACCGATAGCTATAAGCATCAGATAATAGGTCATTTTTTCACCGTACGTAATTTGATGATATAAGTAGATCTGTTCGACTTCAACCGCCTTTACTATGGTTTCGATGGCAACGTCAAGAATTATATCTTTAGGTTTTTCATCAATTTGACATGCAACTTCCTGCTTTTCAAATAATCCTTTTTTTATCCGCTTCTTTAATTCGTCAAACCGTTCTTCGATAAGACGGTAGAGACTTTGTTCGGCAATTCCAACTGCCTCATACATTTCATTTTTATATATTGCATCATCATCGTCTGTTGCTTCTTTTGCTTTAATAAACAGATCAGTAAGATAATATTTGCTGTGGCTGTTTCTCACGAAGTATTTTTGAATCTCAGGAAGGTATCCGATCATATTATTGATCCTTTCCTCTAAAGACAGCGAATTAAACGTATTTGCTAAATACAATTCTTCTAAATATTCCAGATCATATTCAATCAATCTTGCATACGATGTAAAAACACTGTTTGAAGAATTTTCTGAAATGAGATTATGGACTTGTACCTTATGAAGGTCGTGATCGTTATAAAAACGCTCTTCAAACGCATTAAACTTCTTTTTGTATTTCTTCCAATCCCTTGTAATAATCAGCGGATTTACAGCGGCTGAATTTTGGTAGATAAGAGCCGAAGGCTGACAGTATAATTCAATAAATGGATGCCCTAAAGAAAATCGATGATGAAGCTTTGCAGAATAGATGAAATAGACATCGATCTGATAGTGTTTTCTAACTTTTTTTACCCATTTATTCTGTTGCAGCTGTTCCGCATCTATATTTTTTTCGATATGGATAATAAGATGCGAGAACAGGGGAGAGGGCTGTTTAGTAAAAAACATCTGAATGATAGTATGCTGATTGACCAATTGTCTCAGGATATTTTCTAAAAATTCGTTTTCGAGTTTTGGAAATGAAAGTTTTTTTGAAGTTTTCATAATTTTAATTTTTTAGTTGATACTTGTCCGAAAAATTGTATTTTTGTTTAATACACAGCAAGTAAGCAATAGATTGTACCGTACCGAACTATTCGAAATTGTATCTCACAAACGCGAACTTGTTTTTTACCAAAGCCTTTTTTTTAAAAGAATTTTAAATACCTTTGAGTTATGAATACAGCAACAAAACCAAAACATATTGGCAGAAATATCAGCCGAATTAGAGAGCTTAGAGGTATGAAACAGGAAGCATTGGCTATTGCAATTGGTGTGAGCCAGCAATCTGTTTCTAATATTGAAGGAAGTGAAATAGTTGACGATGAAAAACTAATAGCTATTGCTGAAGTTTTGGGAGTATCTGCTGAGGCAATTAAGAATTATAGTGACGAAACTGTACTAAATAACATTCAAAATAATTATGAAGGAGCTGTTATTCATGGTGGACCAACAGTAAATCATAATTGTACATTCAATCCACTTGACAAAGTGGTTGAATTATACGAACGTTTGGTTCAAGCAGAGAAGGACAAAGTCGAGTATTTGGAAAAGCTTCTTCTTAAAAAATAATATAGCTTTTACTTTTTAACTGAATTATATCATAGAATTTCAATTATATTCGCGCAAATATATTTAAGAAAATGGCAGCAGCAGATCAAATAAAATTGTTAATAAAATCGTTTGGAGACAGTGACGAAAATCGTTTTTTCTCAACGGCTTTACAAATTGCTGCCACTGAGGCTAGAAAAGGGCATACTACATTTGCTCTTGATTTAAAAAAACTTATAGATAGTGCTAAAAAAGAAAGATCTTTAGATGTTGTTAATCAGAAAGCTGTTAGTTTAAATTTACCCAAAAGAGAATTACAGGAATTGATAGAGGTTTTTCAACCTAAAATCAAACTTGCGGACATGATTTTAGATCCAAGCATTGAAATCTCACTTAAAAAATTAATAAGAGAGCAGGAAAAGTGGAAACTTCTTCAATCTCATAATTTAGAACCAAAAAGAAAATTGCTTTTAACAGGAGCTCCTGGTACTGGAAAAACCATGACTGCACAAGCAATTGCTGGCGAATTAGGACTTGCTGTTTATATTATTAGATTAGATGGTCTTATGTCTAAATTCTTAGGCGAATCTATTGCTAAACTACGGTTAATTTTTGACGCCATGGCTGATCATAGAGCAGTTTACTTATTTGATGAGTTTGACTCTATTGGATCACACAGAAATCAGGGACAAGATGTTGGAGAAATAAAGCGAGTTTTGAATTCTTTTCTAATCAATATAGAGAAAGATAAAAGTAATAGTATAATTATTGCTGCTACTAATTTACCAGAATCTTTGGATATTGCACTTTTCAGAAGGTTCGATGAAATTGTAAAATATCCTCTACCCGACGAGAAACACATCATTGATACTATAAAAAAAATGATTGGAAATTTTTCCTTCTCAAATGAAGTCTCATATAAGAATCTTTCAAATATTGCTATAGGTCTAAGCTATTCTGAGATTGTAAAATCTTGTGAGGATACTATAAAAGATATGATTCTTTCAAATAATGAAAAATTGGATTTATCAATTTTAGAGGAGAATTTAATTAAACGTAATGTAGTAAATGGCCGTTAAACCACATATTAAATTCTCAGGTCATTTTGAAAATCTTCAATATACTTATCCTAGAACTGTTGTAATAACAAGTAAATCAATCCCCTTAATTAGAGAATGGTCTTCGCATGGCAATTATTTATTAAATAAAGTAAATGAGATAAAAGACACTCTTGATAATTTTAATCAGACTGTAGACTTAACTCTAATATCTGAAGAAATTGTATATGTCGAATTCACTTCTGAATGGGGCTATGAATTATCCTTTGATAGCTTCGACACAAGTGGTTTCCACTTATTAAATATAAAAAAGGAAACTAGAATTCAATACGAATCCGAAGAATATAGGTACATATTAGTAGTTTTAGTCAACGAAAAGGCCATTGCAAGTTTTATTAGGAAAATAAAATCCTATTTAAACGGGACGCGCTTCAAAAAAGATAAAATAACAGGCGAAAAATTAGATACGGGAGTAAGAAATAACCACAACTTACTTAATAATATAAGTGATATTGAAGTTGCCACGTTAAAAGCTTTTTGGGTTGATTCACCTGAAATACCTTTTCCGAACGAAAATGAAAGTATTTGGTGGGAGGTTTGGTTTAGAAAAACCGACAATCCAAATCATTTATCTGAAGCTTTGACTAATTTAGAATTGGTTGAATGCATAATTGGTAATGCAACTTTAGACCTTACAGATCATTTAATTAAATTGGTTAAAGGAACGTCTGGTCAACTTTCTAAAGCACTTCTTTTGATTGGAAACTTAGCCGAACTTCGAAGTCCGTCTCAGATAGCAGATTTTATTTTACATTCAGATATTACATTCAGATATTACATTAAGTACAAAACAAGAATATCTACAAGATCTCCTTGATAGAATCGATTTCAAGAATGATGATAACAGTGTTGTCGTTTGTCTTTTAGATAGTGGCGTAAACAATTTACACCCATTAATAAACCAGTTTCTACCTTCCGAAAATTTATATACATATAACGAATCATGGGGAGTCCAAGATTCCCATCCATCTGATGGACATGGGACTGGAGTGGCAGGCTTAGTTTTATATGGTGATTTAAGCGAGTTACTAGGTACATCACATCGAATTTCTATTAACTATGGATTGGAGTCATATAAAGTCTATCACCACGCATCTTCTAATGATCCAGAATTGGATGGTGATATATTTAAAAGCGCTACAAGCACACCTGTAATTTACAAGCCAAATAACTTAAGAATATTTTGCTTGACTGTGACACGTAAAAATTTATTCAAAGGTAGACCTTCTTCAGCTTCAGGAGCAATAGATGAAATTTGTTTTGGAAAAAATGATGATCCGCAATTATTTATTATCAGTGGTGGAAACATTGGAATCAACAATCATAATGATTTCCCTCTTTTAAATTGGCAAGAAGCAGTTCAAGATCCAGCACAAGCCTACAATGCAATTACTATTGGTACCTATACAAGAAAAGATAAGTTAAACGATGTTTTAAATGGATTAGGACCTCTTGTTAATTCAGGGACTATGGCTCCTAGTAATTCCACTTCTCTAGAATTTGAATCTCATTGGCCAAACAAACCGGATGTTGTTTTCGAAGGTGGAAATTTAGCCACTGACGGCACATATACTCAGCAACATGAGAATTTAGATGTCATTTCTTTACATAAAGATTATTCTGACTATAGAAATAATATTTTTACTAATTTCGGACAAACAAGTGGCGCTGCTGGTATAGCATCTAAAATGGCTGCAGAGATTAGATCACAATATCCAGATTTATGGCCAGAAACTGTAAGAGCTTTAATAATTCATTCTGCAAATTGGACTAAAGCCATGCTAGATTCGGAAGATCTTAAATATTTAACAAAACCCCAAAAATATAGAAGGTTATTAAGGACTGTCGGTTACGGTGTCCCAAGTTTAGAAAAAGCAATTTTTAGCGCCAATAATAGTTTAACTTTAATTGCGGAACGAACTATTAAGCCATATAAAAAAAGTGGCTCAAATGGAGCATATGATAAATTTCACCTCTTCACTCTACCTTGGCCAGCAGAAGCTTTAGAAAGCCTTGAAGCTCAAGATGTAACATTGAAAGTTACATTGTCGTACTATATAGAACCTAATGCGGGTTCTAGAAAATTTTCAAATCACTACCAATATCATTCTCATCAATTAGACTTTGAGCTTATTAATCGAAACGAAGATATTTCAACTTTTACTAGTCGAATTTCGAAGCCAGAAAATGAGACAAAGGATAACAAAGTTAAAAGGACGGGGGTAAGCTGGTCAATTGGCAATTCAAGTTCTAAAGGGTCAATTAGAAAAGACTTTATTACTTTATCGGGAAGAGAAATGTCAGAAAGAAATTGCTTGGCCGTATTTCCACGAAATGGATGGTACAAAAATCTCAAAAGACAAAATAAATTTAATCAAAAAGTTAGGTACAGTCTTATTATAAATATAGAAACTGATGAAACTGCTGTTGATTTATATACACCTGTTATTAATCAAATCGCTGTTAATGTTTAAAAAGTACTTTGAAATCTGTACATACATCCTGATGTTCTTTTTTTCGCTTCTTGTAGCTTTTTTTATGTGTTAACTTTATGGCCTATTGTTGCGGGAACGGATTACAGATCATGCGCTATCGAACTCCAAGATACTCCATAACTATCTGGTTTATAAGTACTGTAATAAAACTGAAGTAATTTTAGACGAACTCTTATAAAGAAATAATTCTCCCTTTTAAAAATTAATCGGCTGTCTTCTTTTTAGAATCGATTTGCAGAAATATTTAAATCTTCTTCAATTTTCAAAACTAGCAGCACAAGTAATTTCAGCAATATATCATAGTCATTTTTCTGCTCTTCTCCATCATGGCTGTTAGTCGCATGCACATATTTATTTCTTAACCAGAGGCCGTTTGAAAACCTGTTGTTAAGATAGAAATTAAAATAATCCTGTTCAGCTTTAGAAAACAAAGCGCCGGAAAAGCTGATAATTTGCTGCTGTTCCATCTTATCAATTTCACTTCTGATATTTACAGGAAAATACCAATAATTTAAAACGTCATGAGTATGTAAAATTCCAATGACAATAAAGAAATTTTCACTTACCGGTTTTATAAAGTTGTTTTGGTCAATTTTAAGATACTGAGCATCAATGAATCTCTGAAGATGTTTTCGCTGATGATCTTCGAAATCATCTAAAGTAATATTTTCTGAAACTATAATCTGATAGAAACACCGGTACTTTTTACCGTATTTTTTGTAATCAAATAAAAAACTTGTTTTAGTAAAAAAATTATAACTAAGACTTAAATATTCATCTCCTTTTGGATACACATATTTTTTTTTAATCAGGGACGGGATCTTTTCAAATCCAGATGTTTTAGTAGTTACCTGCAGAAGCTCAAAGTCAATACTTCCGTCCTGAACAAATAGCTTATACTGTTCTATTAAAGATTCAAATTCAGGCACCAGTAAACGAATCTTTTCCAGTGTTGTTCCTGACAGAGTAGGAATATATAATCTGAAACTTGCTGCCTTATATTTATTGTTGATGTAGTCATTAACATAATACTGTAAAAGATCTTCGGACTTTAAATCGATTGCTTCTAAAAATATTTTATAGGCTTCAAATTTTAGCCTGCTAATTAAACTTTTATCATAAAAATATGCAGATATTAAAAACTCATTTTTAGATCTCATTAAAATCTTTTCAAGCGTATCTATCTGCCCAGATTTTGAAACCAAATCAATGCATCCCTTAAAATCAATTAAGCCAAATACTGTTTTGAAATTTTTGAATAATGTTATTTTATCAGTCTTTTGTAATAATCTCTTTTCACTGTATGAAGTAATCTGCCGTCCATCCTGAACAATTACCTTCACGACTTCCTCCTGATCTTTCGAAAGACATACCCCTCTTCTAACCACGGTTACATTTTCGCTTTCTAAAAATTCATCATTTAGCTTTTTAGACAGTCGTTTTGCTTTCAGCCTGGTTTTATCGCTTATTTTTACAGATTCAGTATCTTTATTTTTTTCTATGAGCCTGATGTAATTAAGATTTACATTACTGCTGTCAAGATATCTGTTAATTACGTTTTCCTTATCTATTATTGTGAACGATTTAGGGAAAAATTTTTCTTTTCGCTCACGATCATGGACTGCTTCATAATAATTCAAAAGATTTTCTGCAGTATCTTCTGCTGATAACAGGTAATCCCTAATTTCTGCTTCAAAAAACAGCACTACATTGCTACAATAAAGAATATCGTCTATATTAAATCTATCCTTTTTAAATAACTGCTTTAGAATATCTGATTGAATTTTTTTATATATTTTAAATCTATTAATCAGCAGCCAGAATGATTCACTGTAATTAAAATCAATATCGTCGTAAAAGTCTACAATCTGCTGAGGCGATAATGTATTATAATAGAGATTAATATCTCTTTTAAAATCTTTTACTAGTGCTTTATATTGTTGAATTTTTGCATCATTCCAGGATTGGTGTAAAAACCCATTATCAATATATTCACATATGTGATGAAGTTCAAGTATATAATTGATTGTTTGGGAAGACTTTTTATAATTGTCATTTTCAAGGTATTCATTAATATTATTCATCATAGGATAAGACGCTAAATCGTCTTTTGAAAAAAATACAATTCGCTGCATAAAAAGATATCATTACGGGATTATTTTTTCTGTTTGGTGCTATTGATCTGCATTAAATTATTTAATCTTATTAGAATAATGATTGCATTTGCTAGTATTAAATGTACTAAACCTTTATATAAAAAATTCCAACTATAAAATATTTATTTTAAAGATTTAAGCCCAAGCCTGAATCATTTATTAAACCTCACTTCAAATCTTGATAGTGCGGATGTGCAAACCGTGCCCACAAAGATTAGTAATTTAATTTTATAAAAATCTACAGGAATTATTTTCTTGTAGATTTTTTTGTGTGTTAACTTTATGGCTTATTGTTGCAGGCATGGATTGCAAATCCGCGCTATCGAACTCGAAGCTATATCCGCGCGATCTGGTTAGTTTTTTTTTTTTAATCTTGCGTAAAATGGTTCGTTAATAGGCTCTTAAGGACCACCAAGAAATAACAAACCTCCAAAATTATATGATTCTGAAGGTTTTCTATATTTAGAAAGTTTATAATAATTTAATCAATCATTATGCTATTAATCGCTTTATTCATAGCATCTTCTTTTAATCCTGGTACCTTTAATCCTTCTGCTCTAAATGCCGTAAGATCTGTCATTCCCAAGAATCCTAGAAAAGCCTGTAAATAAGGAACAACAAAGTCGTTAACTTGACCAGGACCTTCTGAGTATACACCGCCTGAGGCCATTGCAACGTACACCTTTTTTCCAGTAACCAAACCAATAGGCCGCCCATCTTCACCATATCCAAAAGTTATTCCAGGTCTTGTAATATAATCAATCCATGTTTTTAATGCTGAATGGATGGTAAAGTTGTAGAGTGGGGTACCAATAACAATTATATCTGCTGCTAGTAATTGTTCCAATAAAATATTAGAAAATGCAATCGATTCTTTTTCTTCTTCACTGAGATGATCAGCAGGAGTAAAAAGTTTGCGAAGTAATTCCGGATTAAGATGCGGCATGTCGAGATCAACCAGACTTAATTCTTCAAGTGTACTATTGGGATATTTTTCTTGAATTTTTTCGATAATTGCCTTACCCAGCTGAATGCTATATGATTCTCTGGGTTGAATGCTAGACATTAAATGAAGAATGTGTTTCATAACTAATATGATTTTAAAGTTTACTTTTCTATAACCTAATAATTGAGTAGTTGAAAATAATTAGATTTACAGGTTTTATTTAAGGCAAAGTTACAGCTGTGGAGTATGCAAAAGATAGCAGTTTCCTAAAGGAAACCAGTTACTTTTGGGAAAGTTTGTATCTTTACTTCCATGAAAACAATTGAAGAACAAGAACTTCCAACAAAGGACGAATGTGCAGGATCTCTTAGGAACATTATAGATGCGCTCTATGTTTTAAATGGAAAATGGAAGATCGCTTTAATTCTTAGTCTTATTCAATCTCCGAAACGTTTTAATGAAATAAAAAAAGAGATTGATGGAATATCACCAAAAATTTTAGCAAAAGAACTCAAAGATTTAGAGTTGAATGATTTCATTAAGCGTACTGTATATCCAACAACCCCTGTTAGTATTATATATGAAGCAACTGATTATAGCCGAACCTTAAAAAGTGTAATACGTGAACTCAGTAATTGGGGAGAGTTACATAGAGAGAAAGTCAAAGAGAGTATGAGAAAAAAATAGGGAGATTTGAATTTTAAGATTTACTAGTAAAAACATGTCTCTTAAAATTTACTATTTTATTTGAATGAGTTATTGTATTCTGAAATGTTTTATTGGGTAAGTTAGACAATAAACGTAACTATCTATTTAAGTTCTGTTTATGCGTCTTTTTTCTTTAGACACCGTCCTCTCGGCTCATCACCCTCATGAAGCACAATTTCGGAATGTAAGAACTGTGCGGCTTCTGCTGAATCTTTCACTTTGGTAGCAGAGCGTTCTAACATTTCTGATTCAAACTCAGTTAATACACTTTCCCTAATTCCAGTTTTTCTCCATTGAGATGCAGCCCTGCATCCTCTTGAGATCCCCCGAGCCAGCGTGAGCGCATCCAGCAGCGCTTGATTTGCACCCTGTCCTTTAAAGGGACTCATTGGGTGAGCCGCATCTCCAATCAGAGTCACTTGACCCTCTTTCTCCAACAATTCTGATTCGAGTAATTCTCGGTCATACACGGGATAGCCTGAAATCTGCGCTTCTAGGGTCGCCGCTAAAATTTGAGGAATAGGATCGTGCCATTGAGTTCTACGACACGCTTCTTCCTTGAGTGCTTGAGGTCCTTGAGCACTCAACGCCTTAGCCTCTTTTTCTGACATTGGGAAGCTAAGTTGCCACATCACCGAGTCTGAAGTATAAGGCATTATGTAGATCCGCTCATTGCCATTGGCGGTTTGAAATACAGTTGCCGAGTCCAGTAAAGAATTATTAAGACCTTCTAGAGCGCTCAAAGGACAAATACCCAATATCACAATACAACCTAGGTAACGTAAAGGGGTGATATCTTCACCAATCAGCAACCTCCGCACGGCACTACGAATACCATCGGCTCCAACCACGAGATCCGCTTTGGCATTCTTGATTTCCCCGTTTACTTGAAAGCTTAAATCAACACCTTCATTCTCACATGCCGCAAAATGGACTAACTGGTGTCCCCACTGTACCGCATCATGTCCGCCGAGTTGCTCCAGTAGCGCTAAGCGCAAAGATTGTCGTGCGATATGCACATTTGAACGTTTCGAAGACGTTTTCGCATCTGACTGTATCCACTTTCTGATTCCCCATTCACCGATCACTTTTCCTGCTGTAGTATGCACTAAATGTCTTGTTGAAATCACTCCTTCTTCCAATGAGAAAATGCCCAATCCCTCGATCGCTTTACTAGCTTGCTGTAGAGTGAGTCCATAGCCCTGAGATCTAGCATTGAAGTCAGTATCACGTTCATAAAGGGTAAAAGGGATTCCGCGGTGTAAACAAGCCACAGCTAGAGCCACTCCGCCTATACCACCGCCAATAATAGCAACGTGTGGGTAGTTTTCTTTATCAGCTACAGGAGGACTGGCAGAACGAAGCAGCCCGGATCCGGAACATTTCAAGCAGGAGTGAAGGTGGCCTTTAGGAGGAACTGGAGCCGTCCCTTTACTTTTCGTGTTTTTAAATTGCTCTAATGCCATCTGGCAGTGGCGTCGCGCTTTATCGCTAAGCCCTCTACTTTTTTTGCCGCGTCCCTGACATTCGGGACAAAAAGTCCAGCTTACTTCTTCATTTTCCGCTTTTTTCACTTTTTTCACTTCCTCTTTATTTAACTTGATCTTGACTTCTCTCTATAAGAAAAAACTTAGCCGATACAATTGATGCTGGGCTTAATAGTAAAGTAGTGATTATGACTTTCATCAGGTCAAACGCATTAAAAATTGAACCACATAGAAACATAGAAATTAGTTTAATTTTTGATTTAAATGGGTTCCAAACAATCGAAATTTAGGTGACATAGAAAAAAAGCCAATGCTTTTTTTTCTATAGTGAACTCTTATCATCGTCAAAATTTATTTTTGCAGGAATAAACACTATGTTTCTATGTGGTTTAAACTTCAACTTATTTTAATGCGTTTGACCTGGACTTTCATTACTTCTATATAATTTAACCTGAGAAATTTACATTTTTCAGCGTTTTGCCGCTTGTGGCAGTTGCATAACTTTAAGACAAATTATTAGCGGCACAAAACTACTTTTTTCAAATTGAAATAGAAAGGATATCTCAGCGCTATTTTATTAAAAGTTTCTTGAAATTTTGCGAAAAATGGTTCGTAAACAGGTTTGTAAGGACCACAAGATAAACTCGATTGGAAATAATGGAGTTTATTTATTTCTGATAGTGTTGTAGATATAAGTATCCAAAAAAAATATTTTAAAAACTAAAGGTTTCTTAAATTGATATGAATGCGTTTTTACATATCGTAAATTAGCTATACGATAACTTAAATATGCAAACCATGAAAAGAAAAATCACTTTTGTCCTATTATTACTAGGTTTTGTACTATCGGCCAACGCTCAAAAGAAAATAGAAACCACAGAATTGCCAAAAGCAGCACAGGAATTCCTGCAAAAACATTTTAGTCATACATCCGTTAATATCGCCAAGAAAGATGCGGAACACGGTGAAAAAGGCTACGAAGTGAAGCTTAAAGATGGTACCGAAGTAGAATTTTGGAAAGACGGATCCTATCGCGAAGTAGATGGTGGCGACAAACCCATACCAACCACATTTATTCCCGCGTCGGTCAAAGGTTACGTGGCAAAAAATTATCCGAATGAAAAAATCACGCACATTGATTATGGACACAAAGATCTCGATGTGGATTTAACAAACGATATTGATCTGGAATTTACCAAGGAAGGGAAAATTTTAAAAGGGAAAAAACACAAAAAAGAAAAATGATGCTGCTGTTGCAAAAGGCAAACTCTATTCTTATTCATTATGTAGCTGTAAATACAATTTCAAAGAAATCGTTTTAAAGCTGGTTTCTTCGAATCTTGTATAAAATGGTTTATAAATAGTCTCGTTTGCATCACAAAAAACTCGATTATAAATAATAGAGTTTTTTTATGCCTTATGTTTTATAGCGCTTTTAATTATCAACCAGACAAATCACAAAAGTGGTTTTCCCATCATCATTTCTATACGCCAGATAACCGCCATGTGCTTCCACAATGCTTTTGGACAAGGTCAATCCAATTCCGGCGCCTTCTTTTCGGGTGGTAAAAAACGGCAGGAATATTTTGTTTTCTATTTCTTCTTCGATGCCTTTCCCATTATCGGTAATCGTGATAAAAGTTCTCTTTTCTTTGACTTCCGCCGAAATAACAATCTGTTTCTTTACAGTATCTTTCAAAGCATAAATGCAATTCGTCAAAAGATTAATTAATACCTGTTCCATTTGTTGCGGGTCAATATTTAGCCAGCGATCGAAAGTGATTGTGTTTATAACTTCTATTTGTTCTTTTTTGAACATGGGCGACATGATTTGCAAACAGGTTTCAATGAATTTCAACAATTCTATTTTTTCTTTTTTTGGAGAAGGCAACATGGCCAGTTTTCGGTAACTTTCTACAAATTGCTGCAAATGGTCGCTTCGCCTCAACATCGTGGCAACACTGCTTTTCATATCCTCCAAATCTTCGGACGAAATGGTTTCCTGTTGCACCAAATCCTGTAGATTCTGGGAAAGTGACCGGATAGGAGTAATCGAATTTAAAAGTTCATGAGAGATCACCTTCATCAGATTGACCCAAGCTTCTTTCTCTTTTTTCTCGATTACATTTTGAATTGATTCCAATAAAACGATAAAATAATCCCGATTGTAAATTTCGCTTCTCGAAGTCTGCATTACAAAGGTTTGAGTGTCTTGCTGGTTAACACGGATTTCTAATGATGTTTTAACTTCCTGAAAATCCTGATCCTCAATGACTTTACATAAGGAAGGCAACTGATTTTTCAGATAATTCCATTTAGAAACTTTTGGTACATCAAAATGTTTGGAGAAATAATCATTCATCAAAAAGATATTCCAATCATTTCCTTCTTTTTGCAGGATAATAATTCCCGTTTCAATATTATTTAAAATAGAACGGTACACAATATCTTTTGAAACCTGCTCGTTTTCTTTATTTTTCAGCGTTTCATACAACTTAAATAAATTGGAATAGTTTTGATACGATTTATGCTTGGAAAAATCCGAGGTGAAATCATTTTGCAAAATCGAAGTTATTGTTCTGTCATAAAGCAAAAATGCATTTTTAACATAAAAATACATTTCAACAACGAGTAGAAAAATGATTAGGAAACCAAATACAGCCGTAAAAACCAATCCTTTTTGAAAAAGGAAAATGGAAATTCCTGCACCGGAAAGAATAATAATCAATCGAAGAAAAAGGAGTTGGTAGGTTTTCAAGGATTTAAACATATTAGTTGGTATTGATGTTGTATTTCTCCAAACGTCGGTATAATGAAGCTCTTGACAAACCCAATTCCTCAGCGGTTTTGCTGATGTTATTGTTATTCTTGGACAGGATTTTTTCGATGGCTGTTTTTTCGACAGCAAACAGCTGAATATCATCTTGGTTTTCCTCGTATGTCGTTATTTGCTCCAAATCCAAATCCGAAACGGTAATGTGATTGTTCTCGCAAAGAATTACGGCACGTTCTATTCGGTTTTCCATTTCCCGGATGTTACCGTTCCAAGCGTGTTTCCCGATTTGCTCCAATGCTTTTTCGTTAAAAGTGATTTCGTCTCTTCCGTATTTAGCCATCATTTTTTGCAAAAGATAGTTTGCCAAGGGGATTTTATCTTCATTTCGTTCCCGTAATGGAGGCAACACGATTTCCATGGTATTGATGCGATAATACAAATCTTCCCTGAAGTTTTTATCGGTAACTTCCTGCTTCAAATTCAAGTTGGTGGCCGTGATAATGCGAACATTCAAAGGTTTTGCTTTCGATTCTCCCAATCGGGTTACCGTTTTGGTTTGGATAACCTGCAAGAGTTTTGACTGTAAATGCAAAGGCACATTTCCAATTTCATCCAAAAAAATAGTGCCGTTTTGGGCCATTTCAAAACGTCCGGGAGTATCGACTTTGGCATCTGTAAAAGCGCCTTTGGCATAGCCAAATAATTCACTTTCAAAAATATTGGAATTCAAAGAACCCAAATCAACGTGAATAAAAGGACTGTTTTTTCGCTCCGATTGGCTAAAGATATGATGAGATAAAACAAATTTACCAGTTCCGTTCTCGCCAAGGATCAAGACATTGGCATCCGTTTTTGCGACTTTATCAGCCAGTGAATACGCCTTTTTTATAACGTCTGAAGTACCAACAAAGAATTCGTCTACAATCCCGATATTATTTACTTTCTTTTGTTCTTTCCGACTTTTATCAACAGCATGTTTTACAACGCTGAGCAATTTTTCGTTTTCCCAAGGTTTTAAAATATAATCAAAAGCCCCCGCTTTTAAGCCTTCCACAGCCGTTTCTACCTTACCAAAAGCAGTCATCAAAATAACAACAGTTTTTGGCGAAAGCGTTTTTATTTCTCTTAATAAATACAAACCCTCTTTGCCGTCTTCAAATCCTATTCTGTAATTCATGTCGAGCAAAACCACATCGATGGTATTTTTTGCCAATAATTCAACTACATTTTTCGGATTATTGAGCGTATAAATGTTTTCAAAATGCTTTTTAAGGAGCATTTTGGAAGCAAAAAGAATGTCTTCTTGGTCGTCTATGACTAAAATAGAGGCGTTGGTTTTTTTCATGCGGAGCTAATATTTGCTTTTTTATTGGAACATGGTATCGCTATTCTTCTTTTTTAGATTATAATTTGGAATCATAGCGATTTCATGTATGTTCGGTTTCGGACAAAAGGTGTTCGATAATGGACACCTTGTAAATTTCATTAAAAATAAAAACTTAAAAATAAGGCTGTTACACTATTTAAATTTTTGGCATAAAAATCCCTTTATGGTTAACAAATCATCAACAATGGACACCATAATTGCACGTAAAACTAACAAAAATAAGTATCTTTTAATCGCATTACCAATTATCTTACTCTTTGGGTATTTTGTCTTTACTTCGGCAACTAAAAAAAGAAGCCTTACCATAAAGAGAGCCGAAATCACGATTAAGACTGTTGAAAATAATTTTTTTGAAGATTTTATGTCTTTTCAGGCTAAAGCTGTTCCTTTAAATTCAATGCTGATTAACATCATAGAAGGCGGAGCGGTTCAGGAAATATTTGTCGAAAATGGCGATATGGTTATCAAAGGGCAACCGTTGGCGAGATTGTACAATCCTAATGCAGAGCTGGCGTACATGCAGCAAGAAACAGCGATTATTGAGCAAGTTAATAATCTGAACAAAGCCAAACTCGATTTGAGAAACCAAGAATTGAATTTAGAAAAAGACTTGATTGCAATAGAACACGATTATTTAGATGCTAAAAATCTATATGATTTGAACAAGAAACTTTTTGAACAAGAAATACTTTCTAAAAACGAATGGGAAAAGACGAATGAGAATTATCGTTTTCAAAAGGAACGTATGAATATCATCAAGCAAAGTGTAAAAAAAGAAAAACTGGCAAATCAAATTCAGATTGGGCAACTTAACCAATCTATTGCCATCATGGATAAAAGTTTGTCCATTTTAAGAAATAATAAAAAGAATTTTTTGATCACCGCACCACTTTCAGGCAGACTTTCATCCTTTGAACCTATCTTGGGAAAAACATATACGCAAGGCGTAAGTTTAGGAACTATCGATGTAATGAAAGGTTATAAATTGGTAGCCGATGTAGATGAGTTTTATTTGGATAAAATTGCAGAGCGACAAAAAGGAACCGTAGATTTTGAGAACAAAGCCATTGCAGTTCAAATAACCAAAGTAATTCCGGAAATCAAAAGCGGAAGGTTTCAAGTAGAATTGGATTTTGTTTCCTCCGAAAAGCTGGATTTGAAACAAGGATTGAGTTTTGGCGTGAAATTAAATCTCTCTGAAAAAACTAAGACCTTAGTGCTTTCAAAAGGAAGTTTTTATGAAGAAACCAATGGGAAATGGATTTTTGTTGTGAACGGAAATAAGGCTGAAAGAAGAACAATCAAGCTGGGGAGAGAAAACCCGTTGTATTATGAAGTGCTAGGCGGATTGAAAGCAGATGAACAAGTAATCACTTCATCTTATAAAGATTATACAACAGTAGAAATATTAAACATAGAAAAATAGATACTATTTAAAACAACAATTATGATAAAAATTAAAAATCTTTCAAGAGTTTTCAGAACCGAAGAAGTGGAAACCATGGCATTGAGCGAAATTTCATTAACTATCAAACAAGGTGATTTTGTATCCATCATGGGACCTTCGGGAAGTGGAAAATCAACCTTATTGAATATTGTAGGATTGCTTGACAGCGCCTCCGGAGGTAGTTATCAATTGCTAAATCAAGAAATGATTGGATTGAAGGAGAAAGAGAAGTCGAAAGCCCGAAAAGAAAATATTGGTTTCATTTTTCAGAATTTCAATCTTATAGACGAGTTATCAGTTTATGATAATATCGAGTTGCCTTTGATCTACAACAAGGTTCCCTCTTCTGAAAGAAAGAAAAAAGTTGAAGATATCGCCGATAAATTAGGGATTTCACACCGATTAAAACATTATCCGCAACAACTTTCCGGTGGACAACAACAACGTGTAGCAGTCGCAAGAGCCTTGATTAATGATCCGAAAATTATCCTTGCCGATGAGCCTACAGGAAATTTGGATAGTAAAAACGGAAACGAAGTAATGGAATTGCTAACGGATTTGCATTCCAACGGTGCAACCATATTAATGGTAACTCATTCTGATTATGACGCATCCTTTTCTCAAAAAACCATTTTGATGAAAGACGGAGTTGTGCTTTCAGAAAAAATGAATCAAAGAAATGTGAATGTTTTTGCTGATGTAAAAGAAAACTAAATTGAGAAAACCATGATCAAACTTATTCTAGTAATTGACCTAAGCTTGATGGAATTATTAATAACGAAAGCTTAGGCATCGGAAACAAAAAACGGCAAAAATCAATCATCAATCATCAATCAAAAAATGAAAAAAGCAATTTTAGTTGGATTCCTCTTTTTTCTTTCAAATGTATGTATTTGTCAAAAAATGAAAAATACCGAGAAGGAGACAAAACAGAATATTGACAATTATATTAAGGAAGTAATAGATGTAAACGAGATTCCAGGTTTGGCGTTGGCAGTTGTAAAAAATGGGGAAGTTATCTATGAGGGATATTATGGAAAGACCTCATTAGAAGAAAATACGCCAGTAGATCAAAACAGTATTTTCAGAATTTATTCTACCACAAAATTGATTTCAACTGTTGGTGTATTTCAACTTATCGAAAAGGGAAAATTATCTTTAGAGGATGTGATTTCAAAATATATTGACAACCTTCCGAAAGAATGGCAAGAAATAAAAATTAAAAATTTATTGTCCCATTCATCTGGATTACCTGATGTAGTCAGGTTTCAAGATATTCCAAACACACTATCGGATGAAGAAAAAATAGGGAGATTATCCAAAAAACCAATGGATTTTGAAACGGGAAAACGGTTCCGTTACAATCAAACCAATTATTGGTTATTGACACAAATTGTAGAAAAAATCACGGGATTAACATTTGACGAGTATATATTAAATAATCAATTCCCTTCTTCAGGTAAAAGTGTCTTTTTCTCATCAAACTCAGTAGATACAATCCCTAGCAGAGTCAGTAAATATGATTTTGATAGTAAAACCAAGAAATATGTAAAGCCAATTATCAATGATGGAGTTCGGGCTCACTCTGGAAATGGATTGAATATCACACTTCAGGAATTCATTCGTTGGAATGAGAGGTTAGACGAAAACCTTCTTATGAAAAAAGAAACGAAATATTCGATGTGGAAGCCATTCGAATTCAAAAATAGTAAAGATAATTTTCTTCACGGCTGGGGACTTTATACCGTAAACAGAAAGCCGTCTTATGGTTTTAGTGGAGGGAATGTTACTGGTTTTAGAAAATTCGTTGAAAATGACATGACCATTATCTTTTTATCAAATGGATACAAATTTTTTGATGTGCAAGATCAAGTCATAAATCACGTAGCAGGATTAGTTGATAAAAATCTATCGGACGGGTATTCACTGGCAAATGAGGAAATAACAACTGAATTTTTAAAAAACGACTTTGCAAAAGCAGAACAAAAATATGTTGCGATTAGAAAGGAAAATCCAGAATGGAATTTTGAAATTAAACTAAATAGTATTGGTTATTCTCTGATGAATAATGAAAGAGAAAAAGACGCAATCAAAATTTTTGAATTAAATGCAAAAGAGAATCCGAAATCGGGAAATGCATTTGACAGTTTGGCGGAAGGATATTTAACGATTGGCCAGTTAGAATTGTCAAAACAGAACTATAAAATCTCTTTTGGACTAAACCCTGAAAATGGTAACGCAAAAGAAATGATTGATAAGATCGAAAAACTTTTGGAAAAAAAGTAACTACCGCCAACAAGAGTCGCAATGTTGAGCGTCATGTCATCCGATATACCGATCAAAAAATAATTAACAAATTAACGAAATGAATAAACGAATTTTTCTAATCGTACTAACTATTTTCTTGACCAATACTCTGTCTGGACAAGAATTAAATGATTTCTTTTCAACGCTTTTTAAAAACAATATGTTTAATGGAAGTGCAGTTGTTTCCAAATCAGGGGAAAAAGTTTTTTCTAACTCTTTCGGGTTTTCCAATATTGAAAAGAAAGAAGAAATCAATAACAACTCCCAGTTCCCGATTGCTTCCATATCAAAAACGTTTACTGCGACAGCAATACTGCAACTTAAACAAAAGGGGGAATTAAAAATTGATGATCCGGTTCAGAAATATCTTCAAGATTTTCCGTATCCAAATGTCAGCATTAGACACCTGCTCAGTAATACTTCCGGATTGGCGCAATACTATCATCTATTTGACAGTATAATAAAAGAACAACCGGAAAAAATCATTTCTAATCAGGATATTATACCGGCACTAATCCGTGACAAAATACCGCTTTCATTTTCACCCGGAAACAAGTGGGACTACAATAATGTTAATTTCTGCCTGGCTGCACTAATCGTGGAAAAAATATCCGGAATTAGTTTCGCAGATTATTTGGAAAAAAACATTTTCAAACCTGCCAAAATGAAAGATTCATTCCTTCCGAAAAATAGAAAGATTAAAAAATCCAATCAGGTAGAATTATACACCTATCCTAACTGGTATTCGACCAACCTTGTTAATGTTGAAAATTTAAAAGAAGCTTTTCTAATAGATGAGAAAAGTAACTTTTATGGTAATGGGGGCATTGTAAGCACAGCTTTAGATTTGAACAAGTACCAAAATGCGTTATTTACATATCAACTTTTGGACAAGAAAGAATTAGAGGAAGCTTTAACACCTACAAAGCTCAATGATGGAAAAATTGTAACGTATCGTTTGGATGAAAAAGAGGTCACCTATGGTTTGGGTTGGGAAATATATACCGATGAAAGAAACGGAAAAATAGTTTTTCACGATGGATCCATTACCGGTCTTACCAGTATTCTGATGCATAACATTGCTAAAAATCAAACCGTGATACTTTTGTCTAATACCGGAAGCAGTTCAGTTTTTGCTGCATCCAATGCAGTTTTACAATTAATTGATAATAAACCTTATGCGATCCCTGCCCCAAATCTTGCAAGAATCTATGGTAATATGCTTGAAAACGGAAATAAAGAAAAAGGTGATCGTTTGATTGCCGATTATTTGAAAAATCCATCCAACTATACTATAACAGAAAGAGACTTTAACCGATTAGGTTATGAATTTCTTCGTCTTCAAAAAAGTGATAATGCTTTACGAACATTCTATTCGGCAACATTACTTTTTCCAAACAGTTCAAACGTGTATGATAGCTATGGCGAGGCATTACTGAAATATGGTAAAAAAGAAGACGCCATTAAGATGTATCAAAAATCGGTCGAATTAAATACTGAAAATGCTAACGCAAAAGAAATGATTGATAAAATTGAAAAACTTTTGAAAAAATAAAAACTATGATACTCAACTGGATAAAAATATTTATTTATCATTTAAAGCAAAACAAATTGTTTTCTTTCCTTAATGCCTTAGGATTAAGTATTGGGATTGCAGGGGTGATTTTTGCCATTCTGTATTGGAATGAAGAACATTCCTATGATCAATGGAATCCTGAAAAAGATAAAATATACGCTGTTATGAATGATCTTGGAGGCGGAAATATCTGGGCTGTAAGCTCAGCAGTACCTGCTCCGATTTTAAAAGCAACCACTTCGTATTTAGATGATTATTGCTATTTCAAAACCGAATATAGTAAGGAAATTATAGAATATAATGGTAAGATAGAAGTAGTCGATAAGATTTTTTCGGCACAAAGTAATTTCTTTTCTTTTTTTCCTTTTGAATTTGTGCAGGGTAACCGAAAAAGTGCCCTTCATGACCGTAACAGCATTGCATTTTCTGAAGAAACGGCGTTACGTTTGTTTAAAGATGAAAATCCGATAGGAAAACAAATAAAATATGCTGATAAAATATTTGTAGTTCGCGGCGTATATCAATTGTCTGAAAAATCTTCGGTAATGCCTGCGGCAATTACAACCATAATTGAGGAAGGCTTAGAAAAAAATAAAGAAAGCTGGGGTTTTAGTTACGGATTAATGCTGAAATTAAAAAAACAAAGTGATACAACTGCTGTTATTAAAAATTTAGATGAAATTTTCATTGAGAAAAACTATAAAAAACAAGCAAAAGACGAAGGTTTATCTTTGGAAACATTTATAAAAATGTATGGAGAACCTGTTAAAGCGGGTTTACTCCCGCTTGATGGATCGAGGCTTCATCAAGGAAATTATCCTTTTCCGGAAGGAACTGGTAATCTACTGTTTTTGCGCATATTAATGGGTTTATCGATACTTATTTTACTATTGTCGATTGTAAATTACATTAACCTGGCTACGGCAAATGCTATAAAACGTGCAAAAGAAGTGGGTGTGAGAAAGGTTGTAGGAGCTACAAAATCTCAGATCGTTGCTCAATTTGTGTTTGAAACTGTATTAATTACTCTTTTTTCAGTCTTATTTGCATTGGTAATTGTTGAACTTTCGTTGCCATATTACAATCAATTTTTAAATAAAAGTCTTGTGCTTATCGGAACTCAGTTTTACCTACAATTAGTTTTGATTTTTATCCTTGTAATTTTCGTTTCGGGAGTTCTTCCTGCAGTTTATATTTCAAATTTTGAAGTACTGAAAGTTCTAAAAGGAAATTTTTCAAGAAGCAAAAGTGGTGTATGGTTGCGTAACGGAATGCTGGTTTTACAATTTGCTATTGCTACCTTTTTTATTGTCGGTTCATTTATAGTATATCAGCAAGTTAATTTTATGGCAGAAAAAGATTTAGGTTTTAAAGGAGCGCAAGTATTAGAAATTTCTTTTAAAGCCAAAAAAGGAAAAGGTCAATTTGAAAGATATAAAATAATAAAACAAGAGGTTCAAAAAATTAAAGGAGTTGAGGATGTTTCTGCAGGATCATTTTCTATCGGAAGCAATGAGAATTCATGGGCTGGTTTGCATTATAAAAAAAATAAAGAAGTTATAACGCAACAAATGGGTATTGATTTTGGAATGTTGGATCTTTTGGGAATACAAGTAATAAAAGGAAGAAATTTAACTGATAAACTTGCCTCAGATACCATTTCTAACGTTTTGTTGAATGAAGCGGCTGCAAAAACATTACAAGAAGAAAATCCCTTGAATAAAGAGATTGCCTGGCAAAACGGAAAATATAAAGTTGTTGGTATTGTAAAGGACTTTAATTATTTTGGACTTGAAAATAAAATTGGACCTATGATTTTCTTTCACATCAAAGTACAGGAATGGATACAAAAGGATATGCGTAATATATCTGTAAAACTTTCGCCAAAAAATATGTCTCAAACTATTGCTGATCTTGAGAAGTTTTGGTCAGCAAAAGTAGATTCAGAGTATCCTTTTGAATATAATTTTGTGAATAAAAACTTTGCCAGGACCTATCAAAAGTACGAAGACCAGAGAAATTTATTTTCCTTATTAAATGGAATAGTGATTCTCATTGCCATTTTCGGGTTGTTTGCTTTGGCCTCTTACTCAATGGAACGAAGATTACGGGAAATCGCCATCCGAAAAACGCTAGGCGCGGAAACTAATATTTTGCTCAAAGAATTGTCCAAACAATATGTAATCTTCTGTTTGATTGGATTTGTGATAGGTATATTTCCTGCATATCTATTATTGCAAAAATGGCTGGAAAATTTTGCTTTTCATATCGATATTCCAGTACTGCCTTTTGCTATCGCTTTTGTGTCTTTATTGTTTTTGACATTAACAATCGTTCTGGCAAAAGCGTACCAAGTAACTAAAATTGATGTTTTACACTATTTAAAATACGAATAGCCATGCTAAAAAATTGGATAAATATATTTTTATATCACATTAAAAACAACAAGCTTTTTACGGCCTTGAATGTTTTGGGTTTGAGTATTGGAATTGCTGGATTGATTTTCGCTACTTTATATTGGAATGAGGAACACAGTTATGACGAGTGGAATCCTGAAAAGGACAATGTTCATATGGTTATAAATAGTTTTAACACCGTAAAATGGCCTTATACAGTTGGACCTATAGGACAATATCTGGAAAATGATCCTAATGTAGAAAGTTATAACTATAGCTATAATTGGTATGATTCTGATTTATTTACCTATAACGGGAAAAAGCAAAAAATCGCGAAGGCATTCCATAGTCAAAATAAATTTTTCGACTATTTCCCCTTTCCTTTTACTTTTGGGAACAGCAAGGATGCTCTCAAAGACGATTCTTCCATTGCTATTTCTGAAAGAATCTATAATGCTTTTTTCGGCAAAGAAAACCCAATAGGAAAGCAAATAAAATTCGGGAATAATTTCTATACCGTGAGAGGTGTGTATAAAAATGAAATGAAAAGCTCTTTTGCTCCGGACGTTGTAATGACTAATAATTTAAAAAAATCTTTAGCACTAAGTATAGATCAATGGGAAACTTTCAATTTTTGTTTGCTTATAAAACTTAAGGATGATTCTAAAAAAGAATTAGTAGAGAAAAAAATTGAACGCCTTTTTATTGACCATGTTATTAAAGCTGAGGCAAAAGAAGCTAATGTCAGTTTAGAAGAACAAATAAAAGAACATGGAATTGTTGGCATAAAATTAGAACCGTTAAAAAATGCGCGTCTCAATTCTTTAGTAGAAGATGGGTATCCTGAAGGAGTAGGGAACTACCAATATTTAATTATAATGGTAGGGTTGTCTGTTTTAATACTTCTACTTTCTATTATAAATTATGTCAATTTAGCTACGGCCAGTGCTATCAAAAGAGCCAAAGAGGTAGGTATGCGTAAAGTATTAGGTGCGAGTAAATGGAATATTAGACTCCAATTTATCTCGGAAACAATAGTAATTGTCTTTTTTTCAATCTTTTTGGCACTAGCAATTGTTGAGATTTCATTACCCTATTATAATGAATTTTTAGATAAGGATTTGATAATTTATGGGAACCAATTCTATTTGCAATTATTTTTTATTTTCGTGTTAGTCGTTTTTGTAGGTGGTTTTTTTCCAGCGCTTTATATTTCAAATTTTGAAACGCTAAAAGTCTTAAAAGGTAATTTTAACAGGAGTAAAACTGGAATTTGGTTGCGCAATAGTATGTTGGTTTTTCAATTTGCCATAGCCATATTTTTTATAATAGGATCTACTATTGTTTACCAACAAGTGAGGTATTTAAGCAATAAAGAGTTAGGATTTAAAGGGGAACAGATAGTAGAAATAGAATATTTGAAAAAATATGATACACGGGCCGAAAAAGAAAATAAGAACATTGTTTTTCAAAATTATTTGATTGTAAAACAAGGATTAAACAAAATTAAAGGGGTGAGTCAAGTAGCCACAGGACCTTTTTCTTTTGGTCAAGGAGCACGATCCTCTTCAGGCTATGAATATCATGGAGCTAATATGCAAGGGAAAAATATGGCGGTAGATTATGGTATGATGGAGATGATGAAAATTAAGTTAAAAGAAGGAAGGTACTTTAGTGAGAAATATGCTTCAGACACCATTAATAATGTAATGATTAATGAAACAGCAATGAAGTTATTGGGGGTAAAAGAACCAATAGGAAAAGAAATTATGACAGGGGATGGTACGAAATGCAAAATAATTAGTGTTGTAAAAGACTTCAATTTGTACGGGCCACAAGAGAAAATTCCCCCTATGGTATTTATGCATTTAAAAACAATACCATGGATGGCGCAAAATGTGAATTCAATTTATGTAAAAGTAAATCCAGAGAATATTGAAAATACCATTAGTGATATTGAAAAATTTTGGACATCAAAAGTAGACACAGAATATCCATTTTCGTATGATTTTGTAGATAAGAAATATGCACGTTCTTTCAAGGAATATGTCAAACAAAAAAATCTATTCTCCTTGTTGAATGTTATTGTCGTTCTTATCGCCATTTTTGGATTGTTTGCATTAGCCTCTTTCTCTATGGAACGAAGATTACGGGAAATCGCCATTAGAAAAACACTGGGTGCAGAAACCAATATTTTGCTCAAAGAATTATCAAAGCAATATGTTATTTTCTGTTCAATAGGTTTCGTAATCGGGGTTGTTCCAGCGTACTTTTTATTAGAAAAATGGCTCGAAAATTTCGCTTATCGCATTGATATTCAAATTTTACCTTTTGCAATTGCTTTTGTGTCTTTACTGTTTTTGACGCTACTAGTTGTTCTGGCAAAAGCCTATCAAGTTACCAAAATTGATGTTTTGAAATATTTGAAATATGAATAAATACAAAAAACGCATATTTTTTTTCACAATTAATTTATAACTCAAACTATGTTATTAAACTATATAAAAATATTTATTTACCATTTAAAGCAAAATAAACTGTTTTCATTTCTCAATGTTTTGGGATTGGCAATAGGAATTGCAGGATTGATTTTCGCTTTGCTGTATTGGAACGACGAACAAAGTTATAACAAATGGAATCCTGAGAAAGATAATGTTTATCAGGTTTTGGTTCAATTGATTGATATGCCTGTTTTTTCAGATTGTTCATTATTTCTAAAGCCTATTTTAGATAAAGACTCCAATGTCGAAACTGTAGTGTATGCTGACAGTTGGTATCAAAAGGATAGAATTAGCTATAACGGAAAGAAAGTGGTGGTTGATAAAATCATCAATGTAGAAAGTAATTTCTTTTCTCTTTTTCCTTTTGAAATTATTAGTGGTAATGCTATTTCAGCAATAAAAGATGATACGAGCATTGCCATTTCTGATGGTATTGCTAAAAGAGTTTTCGGTGTTGAAAACCCAATTGGGAAACAAATAAAATGTCTTGACCAAATGTTTGTTGTGCGTGCCGTATATCACATTCCAGGGAATTCATCAATTGCCCCAAATGTCATTATCAATAAAATGAAGGAATTGACAACTACAAATGTCACAAGTCCATTTGTGTTAAAATTATTGTTAAAAATAAAAGATCCGTCAAAAATTGAGAATACGAGAAAGAACATGGAACGAATGTATAACGGAGATTTTATTAAAAGAATAGCTAAGGAGGCAGGCTTTACACCGAAGGTAATGGCAGAAAAAGTAGGACGTTTTTCGGTTTTTATAGAACCGCTCTCAAAAGCAAGATTGCACTCTATAACAGATGGTTATCCAGAAGGTCGAGGCAATTATCAATTTTTGTTAATTATGATGAGTTTATCGGTTTTGATTCTCATTTTATCGATTGTCAATTATATCAATTTGGCTACAGCCAATGCCATAAAACGTGCCAAAGAAGTGGGTGTTCGTAAAATTGTGGGCGCATCAAGAGGCAATATTATTACCCAATTCATTTTTGAGACTATTCTTATAAGTTCATTTTCTATTTTATTGGCATTAGTAATTGTAGAATTGGCTTTGCCGTATTACAATGATTTTTTAGGTAAAAATTTAATGATTATTGGAGGGGAATTTTATATGCAAGTAATTCTGATTTTCATTATTACCGTTTTGGTAGCAGGGATATTTCCGGCGGTTTACGTTTCTAATTTTGAAACATTAAAAGTGCTGAAAGGGAATTTTGGCAGGAGTAAAAGTGGGGTTTGGTTGCGTAACGGAATGTTGGTTTTTCAGTTTTCGATTGCCTCATTTTTTATTATCGGTTCTTATATTGTATATCAGCAAGTTAAATATTTAAGTAATAAAGACCTTGGTTTTAAAGGAGATCAGGTAATAGCTATATCCTTAAATCTTCCGCCTTCCTACTATGAAGGAGAAGATATTGGCAAAAATATTTTTAACAGATATACTACCATCAAGCAAGAATTGGCTAAAATAAAAGGGATTGAACAATCTTCTACAGGTCTGGTTTCATTCGATGGTTCAGACGATTCATTAGGCGGAGTATTGTATAAAGAGGAGCTTTTTAAAGAACGAACAATTGCGGTGGATTACGGTATGCTCGAAATGATGAAAATAAAAGTCATAAAAGGCAGGGGACTTGATCAGAAATATGCTTCTGACACCATTACTTCTGTACTAATTAATGAAACAGCCCAAAAATTAATGAGTATGAAAGAGCCAATTGGACAAGAAATTATTGTTAAAGAACGAAAGTTAAAAATCATAGGAGTCATTAAAGATTTTAATTTATTGAGTCCTGAAGTCGAAGTCCCGCCAATGTGCTTTTATCATCTTAAAACTGTAGATATAACTCAAAATATAGACAAGATTTACGTAAAACTAAAATCAGATAATATTGAAAATACGATTGCTGATATTGAGAAATTATGGGCAACGGTCGATACTGAATACCCGTTTAAATATGATTTTGTGGATAAGCAATATGCCAGAACGTATGAAAGTTATGTAAAACAAAAGAACCTCTTTTCATTGCTGAATGTAGTTGTGATTGGTATTGCACTTTTCGGGCTGTTTGCCTTGGCTTCTTATTCGATACAAAGGCGCATGAAAGAAATTGCCATCAGAAAAACTTTGGGTGCAGAAACCAATACTTTGTTGAAAGAATTATCCAAACAGTATATTTTGTATTGTATCATAGGGTTTTTAATCGCTTTGTTTCCAGTGTATTATTTATTGAACAAATGGCTCGAAAATTTCGCCTTTAGGATTGATATGACTGTATTTCCATTCATTTTCGGATTCCTAATACTATTAGTTTTAACATTGATAATTGTGCTGTCAAAAGCCTATCAGGCAACGAAAACAGATGTTTTGAAATATTTGAAATATGAATAATAAAATCGCTTTAACAGCTGTCTTTATACTATTTAGTGCTTTTGCCAGCGGCCAGGAAAATTCTTGGTCGCTTACAAAATGCATGGAAACGGCTTTACAGAATAATATCGAAATAAAAATCAGAAAACTCGAAATAAAAAGAACACAGCAATCACAAAATTCCGTTTTAAATAGAATGTTGCCGGTTGTCAATTTATATGGAGAACAAGGATATAATTTTGGTTCCTCCATTGACCCTTCGACTAACGGAAGAGTAAGTTCTAATATTCAAAATGATAATTTTTATCTCAATGCCAGAACGAACCTGATAGATTTTAGTGCTTTTGCGAATGCTCAAAAAGATAAAATCAATATTGAGCAAGCCAAAGCCGAGAAAGAAGTGGTAGAAAACGAATATAAATTGCAAATTTTGGAAAGCTATTACCAAGTACTTTACACGCAGGAATTATTGAAAATTCAAAAAGAGCAACTCAAGCAAGCTTCATTCAATCTGGACAGAGTAACTAAAGAAGTGACTATTGGGAGTAAGCCTCAAAGCGATTTGTACGATATGCAATTGAGTTTTTCAGAGGAAGAAAACCGAAATTTGGAAACCGAACAATTGTACGCTGTTAAAAAAACACAATTGTTCCAGTTGATAAATGTTACGGATGTAGTAACAGATGAAGTTGTATTGGAACCCTATTTGAAAGAACGAACAGCTGAAGATTTAGAAAATAGATTATACAATCCTAAAATAAAACTTGCCGAGCTCAATTATCAAAACAGTTTGAAGTCGATTCGTTTAGAAAGAGCCAGCAATCTGCCGATATTGTCAGCGTATTATGGATATTCCACTTTTTATTATAAAAATATTAAACAAGCAAATGCCAACACAGATTCTTTTTTCAACCAATTAGAAGACAATAAGAGCCAACAAGTTGGGATGCAGTTGAACGTTCCTGTTTTTAATGGCTTTAGGAACAATAAAAAAATCAGCGCATCGAAAATAGCAAGTGATAAGGCAAAACTCGCTATAGAAAAAGAAAAACAATTATTGGACAAACAAGTTGTATTGGAAGAACAAAACAGAAAGAATTATTTGCAACTTCAGAATAAATTGATGGAGAAGCAAAAGTATGCCAAAGCTTCTCTAGCCACTACGCAAGCTAAATTTATAAGCGGAAAAGTGGAAGCCATTTTATATTCCTCAGTGAAAAATCAATTACTGTCGGCTGAGTTTGAAGTGCTGAAAAACAATCTTCAATTACAATATAGTGACCTGAAAATAAATCTGTTAAAAAATAATCGTTTATAAAAGAAAGACTGGGATTTAATCACTTTTATAATTTTAAACAGTACTGTTATTTCTTCAAATCCGGTATAAAATGGTTCGAAAATAGTTCCGTTTTGACTATAAAAACTTCTCATTTATTTGAGGAGTTTTATTTGATAAAATCACTTTTCACACCGGAAACAGATTAGAGCTTAACCCGTTGGGTGTAATTAGTTTTTAATGATAATTTTCGTCAGTTCGAGTGATTTTCGTTAGAAAATTGTATCGAGAACAAGAAAATTTTGAATTAAAAACGGTTCTCGATACATTTTTTGTTCCGTTTTACTCCACAAAAAACACTCGAATTAACGTTTTGAATAATTACACCCAACTGGTTAGAGCTTGGATTATTACAATGCAATTGGAGCGGCAAGGCAACTTTCAGGAATGTCAAATGCTTTTACTAAAGAAACTGCATCCGGCCTGATTTCCCAGCAAAGCTGATTCACCATCTTGCGTATGGCTTTTGTTTTTGCAGCTTCCATATAACCATCTTCAAGATACCAGCCTTTATTTTTTTCAATCTGCGAAAGGGCATACAATTGGTTCAATTTCAACACAATTCCCTTGCTTTTTTTGTCCTTAATACTCTGAATGGCTTTTTGAAATTGCTCCAGAACAATTCGTTCGAGATAAGCCTGAGCTACATCAATCATTTGATGCTGTACCACATTAAATGCATCATAGGGTTCAAGTCCGCTATCAATCAGTTTTTTCAATCGTTTTGCTGCAGAAGCCAATGTCGTTTTTTCTCGGTGTTGAAAAGCATTCAAATGAAACTCATCATCGAGTATATGGGCATCATCCGTTATTCGGGTTATAATTGGATTTTTTTCAGAAATTGCAGTCTTGGCATTTTCATAAACGTAATTAATGATTCCCATTGCATCCATTTCACCAAATGATTTTCGGAATTCTGATAAACGATTCTTAGCCACCAATTGCATCAATACAGTATTGTCACCTTCAAAAGTAGTGTAGATTTCTGTATCATTTTTTAAGGCATCAATACGATTTTCGGATAGATATCCTTTGCCACCGCAGGCCTCGCGGCATTCTTGTAAAATATCCGTAGTACTCCAGGTTGAGTAAGCTTTCATCCCGGCGGCGAGGGCTTCAATTTCTTGCATTTCAGATTCCTTTTTATTGATAAAACGGGAAGTCAAATAGTGTAGTGCAAAATGTATCGCATATGTTTTTGCCAACAATGGAATTAGTCTGCGTTGCTGCATACGGTAATTCAAAATTGGGACTTCTGAGCCGCCTTCTGGTCCAAATTGCCTGCGTTTGTCACTATATTTAATTGCTATTGTTAATCCTGATTTGGCTGAGGCCAATGCAGATCTCGGAATTCCAATTCGGCCACCTACCAAAGTTCCCAGCATCGTAAAAAAACGTCTATTGTCACTTGGAATTGGGCTTTCAAATTTCCCTTCTTCACTTACCGAGGCAAATCGATCCAGCATGTTTTCTTTCGGAATGACAACATTTTTAAAACGAATTGTCCCGTTATCAACGCCATTAAGTCCCATTTTAAGTCCGCAATCTCCAATAGTAATACCTTTCAGAATTTTATTATTCGTATCTCGTATTGGAACAATAAAGGCATTCACCCCATAATCAATTTTATCAATGATTAATTTGGCAAAAACCGTTGCCATTTGACCATGCAATGCGGCGTTACCAATATATTCTTTCTGCGCATTTTCATGTGGTGTATGAATAATAAATGTTTGGCTGTCGTGGTTATAAGTCGCCGTTGTTTCCATTCCTTTTACATTTGAACCGTGATTGGTTTCAGTCATTGCAAAACAGCCGGGTAACTGTAGAGAGCCAATATCTTTTAAGTATTTGCTATAATGCTTTTCTGTTCCGAGCGATTGTATACTCATTCCCCAAAGTCCGAATTGTACCCCAAATTTGATTACAAGACTTAAATCATGATAGCTCAATGTTTCCATGATAGCAAAATAATCACCAATGTTTTCGCCACCGCCGTATTGTTTTGGATAGGCCATATTACCTAAGTTTTCCTGTGCGAGGATTTTGCACCAACTGTATACTTTTTCACGGTAAACGGCAGTATCAGTCGAAGTTTCGTAGGCAAATTCAGGTCGGCAGATGATTGATTTTACCTTCTTAATAATTGCGGACTGTTTTCCATCCAGAATTTGTGTCAGTTTTTCTATTTCGAATGTGTTGGCAGTTTGGTAATTTGAAGTAAAGGTTTTTGACCTTGTTTTAAAATTTCCAATAGCTTCTTCGCCTAAAATTCCTAGATCATTTTCCAGTTTTATAAAAGCAGATGCGAGATTTTTTATAATTGTATCATTTTCTGAAAGCACAATTGAAATATCAAAAATGGATTTGATTGAAGGCTTTCCCTGAATAATTTGCTCGATTTCAGCTTTCCAATCAGCGAGCTATTCTCTTGACGGTGGAGATGAAACAGCTACTTTTGAAAGAAGAAATTCCTGTTCCTTTTCGGAAATCCAGCTCTGGGAACGGATAAAATCTTGTAGCGTAATGAATTCTTTTTGAGTTAATAGATCGTCTGACCACACCAGATAAAAAAGGGGGATAAAGGCTTTGAGTTTTGAATTTTCCATAGTAAACTTTTAATAAAATAAAAATTTTAAGTTTGGTTAAGATAGGAAAATTTAATGACTAAAGAGAAGGAGTAACGGTATACTTATAAATTCGGAAGGGGATAAGATTTGATTTCTTAAACAAAAAATGAAATCAGATTAATCCAATGTCAAGGCACCCAAAATTTCTTCAGATAGGAAAGGTCCGCCAGGATATTTGGCTGTGTAATCCAGATTCATCCAGATTTGACCACGCTCATCAACGTGATAATGAAGTTTATTTTCGTTGCTTTCATTGACAAATAGCACATTTTTAATTAGAAAGTTTACTTTTTCTAAATCAGTAAGAGAGCCTATCAGTATTTCTGGATAAATATGTCCTGTAGTATGGATTAATCTGGGAGTTCCACCGATAGACTTGATACTGGCAGCCATTACTATCGAATGATCATCACAATCACCAGAAAAATAAAGCAATGATTCCGTAGCCGTAGCTATATAATCTCGCGCTTTTGGATCGCTTACATAGTTCCATCGGCTATTTATTTCCTTGAAAACGGCAAAACATTGTATGATGGTTCTGTAATCAGAATATCCTTTTACGTCTTTAAAATGTTTTGAAGTTGCCATAATCGCAAAATTCCTGATTTTAGGATTTTGATATTCTATGGCATTGATAATTTTTGATTTATTGGGAAAAGGAAGCAATTTTGCAATGATAATGTCTTGTGGATATGGATTATCAGACATTGTGTACATAATTGAATTGTAATCTTCATAAACGCTGTTAAATCCATAGTTTCCAATGGTAGAACCGTAAACTAAAACCAACAAATACAGAATGATACAAAAGAGAATAATCGTTCTCAAGAATCGAAGGATGATTTGAATAATTACGATTATCAACAAGAATAAAACAACTCGATCAATATTCAGAAACCAATTGGGATTGATTAAATTTTGATGTACAATAATAAATAACGGAATAGCAATTAATATGTTCAGGATAAAAATAATAACGTCATCCCAGGGTTTTTTGACCTGAAATCGCTGTTTTATACCCTGAAAATTAATTTCTTTTATTTTTATCATAGTAAAAATAAAAACAGTAATCTAGACTGTTTTTACAATATCCTCAAAAGTACCTTTTTTATCGATAATTTTAAGTTGAAAAAGTTGATTTTGAACTTTGTTTAACATTTTTGCTGATAATGGTTTTTGTGACCATTGCGTTAACGATAACCATTCTTGAATATCTTCAATTTTTTGATGGTAATTTGAAGCCAAAGTTTTGTCAATACTTGGAATTTCTTTAAAATCTTCTGTAGTTTGATTAATGATCGCTAGTATTTTTGAAATAATTGTTGGATTTTTTTCCAAAATTACCTCACGAACCGCAATAACAAAACAGGGCCAAGGTGTCGGACAATCAGCAATCCTTCTAAAAATGCCTTTGTCAACTAGTGGTTTAGTCATAAAACGTTCCCACATAAAATAATCAGCGGTGCCATTCGTCAAGGCCTCGACAGCTCCATCGATTGTATTTACGATTTCAAACTGAAGATTATCCGTTTTCCAACCTTGATTATCGGCATTTACATACGCCATTAATTGCGAACCGGAACCCAATCTGGAAATAGCAACTTTGGTGTTTTCTAAGTCAGCTAATGTCTTATAATTGGAATTTGCAGCCACGTGAATTCCCCAAATTAAAGGACTATCCACATACACTTGAACTATTTTACTCGGGTTTCCGGCAACGATGTCTTTTACGATTCCTTCGGTTAGAATTACCGCAATATCGGTCTCTCCATCACGAAGCATTTGGCACATTTTTCCGGTTCCTTCGGGAACGTCAGTCCATTGTAAATCGATGTTTTCTTTTTCAAAATCTCTGTTTTCTATTGACAAATGCCAAGGAAGATTGAAATGTTCCGGAACACCAGCTATTTTAATTGTCTTCATATTGTCTTTGTGAGGAAAGAAACAATCTCATCCTCTTTAATTTGTTTCTTAAACTGATAAATTACGTATGCATTGTTCTCTAATTTTCCAGATTTCATCAAATGTAAATTCTGAATCGGTTTCTTTCAACCAACGTTTAATAAAGTTTTGATGATAATCTACTTTAAAATCGGCTACTTGAAAAGGTTCGATCTCGATTTCTTCAAGTATCTCTGATTTTATTTTATCAAAATTAGATTCTTTTGAAGTTACATCGACCGTTTTTCCATCAATTTTCAAGTAACAATGTGCTTCCGGAATATACTTGATATTATTATCTGATAAAATGTTTCCAATGTTTGTATTGTCTTCAGTCATTTTATAAATTCCAATTATCAATTTGACATTTGGAATATTATTTTGATTTGCAAAACTCTTTAAATAAGCATGTTTTGAACTGCAAGTCCCTTTGTTTTCGGTTAATACCAATGAAAAATCGGAACGATTGGCATTTCTTCCGTAAGGAATTTGTTTTACAAAATTTATGGTTTCTTGGAAATTCATTTTAAATCTTAAATCAAAAATCGTTAATCATCATTCTTAAATCTTTCGTTTTCAAATTCATACCAATTCCAAGAAACGTCGTCCTCCATGTATTGTTCGGTCATTTTCAGTCCAATTTTCTGTAGTATTCTGTTTGATGCGATATTATCCGTATGCGCTGCGGCTTCCATGATTTTGATTTTCATTACATTAAAACCATAATCCAGCCAAGCAAAACTGGCCTCACTGGCATATCCTTTGCCCCAAAATTTCTCGTTTAACCGATATCCAATATCATAGAAATGAATTTTGTTATTTACCATTTCGGTGTTGTATTTTAATCCGGCCCAACCAATTAATTCATTGGTTTCTTTCAAAACAACCACAAATCGTCCAATATTATTTTGGATGTATTGTTCTCTAACAAGTTCTATATAAGAATGTACTTCGCTAATATCCGTTAATGGTTTGTTCCAAAGATATTGATGCACCTTAGGATTGCTGTCCATTTCAAATAAAGCTTCGGCATCTGAAAGCAGCATTTCTCTTAAAATTAATCGGTCGGTTTCTAAAATAAGATTCATTTTTTACTAAAAATTTGATGTTAAACAATTTAGCCCTGATCGTCCAGAAGTATCGGGATAGCTCCTAAAATTACACATTAATATCTTTAAAATTATTCAATCTCGCATAACGAATCATATTAGTGAATGCCTCTTGATCCAGTTTTGGTATTTCCAGAATGGAGTTCAATAAAGTCGTATCGTATTCATTGGCTTCGGTTACGAGGTACGGTTTTAAATGCTTACCAATGCTCTCATAATAGAGTTTTTCGATAGTGTTTTTGTATGTGAAATCTAGCGAATTTTGAATTAATGTGAAATTAGTGTAACCCACTTCCTTCATAATTAATTGCAATCCTTTTACAATATTAAAACTTTTATCATTCACTATATTAAGCTGTTGAATGTCTTCTCTTTCAAATGTATTTACGATTACTTTTGCCACATAATCTACCGGAATTATGTTTAATCCGGTCTTTTCGTTGATGATAAAACGTACATTTTCCTGTTCGTTTTTTCTTTGGGCAGTAAAGTGAAAAAATTTGGCCAAAAGATAAAAAACCATATATTTAGAAATAAAATAATTGCTTTCCTTTCCGAGCATTTTTCCTCCAATAACGCTTGGGCGCAAGATTTGATACGGCAATCCCAAAGATTTACATTGTGTTGCAACAAAGTTTTCCGAGTGGAATTTGGCATTTTCATACGCATTTCGATGCTCTGGAATGAAATCTAAATTATGAAAATCATTGTCAATCAGTCCTTTTCGTTCCCCCGAAGAAAAAGCGGTGCTGATGTAAATAAACTTTTTTATAAAAGGATGAAATATAGTGAAAAGGGATTTTGTGATTCTAGTATTTTCGTCAAAAATTTTTTCCCGTTGCTCTTCATCGGTAGATAAATTCACATATCCAGCCGAATGGATGAAGTAAGCACCTTTTATTTGACTTGAAAAAGTGTCCTGAATAACAGCCAAATCAGTATCGATGATTTCAATGTATTCATGCAGTTTTACAATCCCTTTGTCTTTTATGATTTTAGGCGTATAACTGCTGGATAAGAGTTCGTTTATTCGATCTAAAGCGGAGTTTTTACCTTTGTTTCGTGCAATGATAAAGAGTTTTCCATCAATTTTAGTGTTAATGAAAAGCTCCAGAATTTCATACATAATATGAGATCCCAGAACTCCTGTTGCACCTGTAAGTATTATTTTCATTATCGTTTTGTTCTAAAAACAAATGTAGTTTTAAAAAAATTAAACAGCACTTTTTTAAAACTACAAATGGGTAATATTTTGAGAATTAATTCTCTATCCTAAAGCTATTTTTTCTAATGTATAGGCAATCAATTCATCAACGGCTTTGTATGGATCCTCGCTAAAAGTTCCCGAAGCACGATTGGCAATTATCGCGTTTAATGACAATGCGTTATGTCCTAAAAGCGCCGAAAGCCCATAGATAGCTGCGGTTTCCATTTCTAAATTTGTGATTTGGTTGTCACCAAATTTAAAATTATCCATTTTAGCATTCAATTCTTCATCTTGAATATTCAAACGCAAAACACGTCCTTGTGGGCCATAAAAACCTCCAGCGGTGGCGGTAATTCCTTTGTGCATTTTGTCGCTCTCTATCATTTTTTCTAGTGTCGAAGAGCATGAAATCACGTATGGTTTTCCTTTTCGCAAATCCCAATTGGTGTGTTTCACAAAAGCATCTTCCATTTCAAGATTCGAAACTTCGTCAATCAAATAGGAGCGGAGCATGTTATCCAAGCCTAACCCAAATTTTGACATCACAAAACTGTCCACAGGAATATCTGCTTGCAAAGAGCCTGAAGTTCCAATTCGGATGATGTTTAAAGAAGTCAGCTTTTCTTTTGGTAGACGGGTTTTCAAATCAATATTGACCAAAGCATCCAGTTCGTTGATGACGATATCAATATTGTCAGGACCAATTCCTGTTGATAATACCGTAATTCGCTTGCCTTTGAAAATCCCGGTTTGGGTTTTGAATTCTCTTTTTTGGGTCGAAAATTCGATGCTGTCAAAAAATTGTGTGATTTTTTCCACGCGATTTTGATCCCCTACAAAGATGATATCGTGTGCAATATGTTCTGGTTTTAAATTCAAATGGTATACGCTACCGTCTGGATTTAATATTAATTCTGATGATTGTATCATTGTTAAATTGATTAAGTTATTACAGGAGTTTAAGTAGTCGTTCCTCGCAATGACCACTAGCCTCCAACACGTTTTACTTTAAAGCCTTTTTCTTTTAAAATAATCATTATTTTATCGCGATAATCACCTTGAATAATGATAGAATCATCTTTAAAAGTTCCACCAACACTTAATTTTGTTTTGATTTCTTTGGCTAGAATTTTAAAATCCTCGTCGGTTCCTTCGTACCCTTCAATTATAGTGGTGGCTTTTCCCTTTCGTTTTTCGAATTTGCAAATCATAGGCTCTTTTTGAACGTATAATTCGTGTGCCACTTCTTCAATTGGCTGTTCAGGCGATGGTTCGTGATCTGGAAAAAGATTTTTTAATTGGTCTTGTAAGTCCATAATGTATATTTTTTGAACGCGGATAACGCAGATTTAAATGGTAAAAAATAAAAGACATTAAGTTTATGCTTAATGTCTTTTAGTATTTGACGTAAATTTAAGTTTATTTTTTAATAAGCCCTAAATCTACTAAACGTTCGTATAAATAGGCTCCAGCAGTAATATCTTCGAATTTTTTTGGATGTTCTGCATCAATACAGTTTTCCAAACAATCCAATTTCATATCACTCACCGGATGCATAAAAAACGGAATAGAATAACGTGAAGTTCCCCATAATTCTCTCGGTGGGTTTACCACTTGATGAATGGTCGATTTCAATTTGTTATTGGTATGACGCGATAACATATCACCCACATTGATCACTAATTCATCCGGTTCAGCAATGGCATCAATCCATTCTCCATCGTGATTTTGTACTTGCAACCCTTTTCCTTGCGCACCCATCAATAAAGTAATCAAATTGATATCACCATGAGCAGCAGCACGAATAGCGTTTGCCGGCTCTGACGTGATTGGTGGATAATGAATAGGTCTTAAAATTGAATTTCCGTCTTTGGCATACTGGTCAAAATAAAATTCATCTAAACCAAGGTGTAAAGCCAAAGCTCTCAAAACGTAAACTCCTGTTTTTTCCAGCATTTGGTAGGCTTCCTTCCCTACAACATTAAAACGGGGAAGTTCTTTAACTTCTACGTTTTCTGGGTACTCTGATGCGTATTTTGAATCTTTTGACACATATTGTCCAAAGTGCCAAAACTCCTTCAAATCGCCTTCTTTTCTGCCTTTGGCATGCTCAGTTCCAAAAGAAACATACCCTCTTTGTCCGCCAATTCCCGGGATTTCATAACTGCGTTTTGTTTCTAAAGGTAAAGCGAAAAAATTTCTGATTTCACCATACAATTCATCAACTAACTGGTCGTCTAAAAAATGCCCTTTGAGTGCTACGAAGCCAATATCTTCAAATGCACTTCCGATTTCATTTACAAATTTTTGTTTACGTTTCGGGTCGTCCGAAAGGAAATCACGCAAGTCAACACTAGGAATGTTTTGCATACTTTTAAATATTTTTTAATAACTTGAAGGTTAAAAACCTTGCAGATACAAATGTAAAGAATAATTTTATATCTGAATTTTAAAACTTATAAACAATATAAAAAAATATAACAAAATAACACTAAACTGTTATATTTTTTTATCTTTGAACCATACAATAAAATCGAAAAAATGACCTTTGACAGAAAAAATCTTACTGACGATCAATTATTAGATTTATACAAACGAATACTGAAACCAAGACTGATAGAAGAAAAAATGTTGATTCTTATCCGTCAGGGAAAAGTATCAAAATGGTTTTCTGGAATTGGCCAAGAGGCTATTTCTGTTGGCGTAACGGCAGTTTTAGATTCGGATGAGTACATTTTGCCAATGCATAGAAATCTTGGTGTTTTCACCGGAAGAGACATTCCGTTGTACCGCCTTTTTTCGCAATGGCAAGGCAAAGCCAATGGTTTTACCAAAGGTCGTGATCGCAGTTTTCACTTTGGAACACAGCAATACAAGATTATAGGAATGATTTCGCATTTAGGTCCGCAATTAGGAGTTGCTGACGGAATCGCTTTGGCCAATAAACTCAAGAAAAACGGAAAAGTTACTGCCGTTTTTACCGGCGAAGGCGCAACAAGCGAAGGTGATTTTCATGAAGCGTTGAATATTGCTTCGGTTTGGGAATTACCGGTTATGTTTGTGATAGAGAATAACGGTTATGGACTTTCGACTCCAACGAATGAACAATACCGTTGCGAAAACCTAGCCGATAAAGGAAAAGGATACGGAATGGAAAGTCATATTGTTGATGGAAATAATATTCTGGAAGTGTTTAATTTGTTATCTGAATTGAAAGCTTCGATGAAAGAAAATCCACGTCCTGTTTTATTGGAATTCAAAACCTTCAGAATGCGCGGGCATGAAGAGGCGAGTGGTACTAAATACGTTCCGCAAGAGTTAATGGATATGTGGGCGATTAAAGATCCGGTAGAAAATTATAGAAAATACTTAACCGAAAACGGAGTTCTTACTGCCGATTTTGACACGGCTTTGCATACTGAAATAAAGAAGGAAATTGATGAAAGTCTGGCTATTGCCAATGCGGAACCTGAGATTGAAGCTTATTTAAGTGAAGAACTAAATGATGTTTACAAACCGTATGCATTCGAGCAAGTTAACCCTTCAGAAGAAAAAGCAAATATTCGTTTTATAGATGCAATTTCTGCCAGTTTGAGACAATCAATGGAACGCCATGAAAACTCAGTAATCATGGGCCAGGATATCGCTGAATATGGCGGTGCTTTCAAAATTACAGATGGTTTTGTAGCGCAGTTTGGCAAAGAGCGTGTTATCAATACGCCAATTTGTGAAAGTGCAGTGGTTTCGGCAGGAATGGGATTGTCGATTAATGGATACAAAGCGATTGTGGAAATGCAGTTTGCCGATTTTGTTTCAACAGGATTTAATCCAATTGTGAATTTATTAGCTAAATCACATTATCGATGGTTAGAAAAAGCCGATGTTGTGGTCCGAATGCCATGCGGTGGCGGAACGCAAGCGGGACCTTTTCATTCGCAAACCAATGAAGCTTGGTTTACCAAAACACCAGGTTTAAAAGTGGTTTACCCGGCATTTCCGTATGATGCCAAAGGACTTTTGAATACTTCCATAAACGACCCGAATCCGGTATTATTCTTTGAGCACAAACAATTGTACAGAAGCGTTTACCAAGACGTCCCAACCGATTATTATACCATTCCATTAGGAAAAGCGGCTTTGTTGAAAGAAGGAAATGATGTTACAATTATTTCGTTTGGTGCTGCAGTACATTGGGCTTTGGATATTTTAGCAAAAAATCCTGAAATTTCGGCTGATTTATTGGATTTGAGAACCCTGCAACCTTTGGATACCGAAGCTATTTTTGCTTCTGTGAAGAAAACGGGAAGAGTGATTATTTATCAAGAAGACAGTATGTTTGGAGGAATAGCCAGTGATATTTCGGCAATGATAATGGAAAATTGTTTCAAATACTTAGATGCTCCCGTAAAACGTGTGGCAAGTTTAGATTCGCCGATTCCGTTTACAAAAGCATTGGAAGATCAATATTTGCCGAAAGGCAGATTCGAAAATGATCTGAAAGAACTCTTGGCATACTAATATAGAAATTATAATTAGGTTATTTTTAGAGTTTTAATTCTAAAAATAACCTAATATCCAATAGATAATTATAAATAATATAATTGTCCCAATGCAACCTCCGCCTAATTTTTTGGCTCCGTAACCTGCTAGTATTGTTTTAAAAAATCCGTTCATTATTTTAATTTTTAAGTATTCTTTAAAAGTAATGAATATTTTTTAAACGTAGTGTTTTAGTTTAATTCCAAAAATATTTTCTTAATCAAAGCTATTTCTTCGAGATATATTGTTTTTTTTCTGGTAGCGAAATAGAGCGTGTTTTTTAGTGGCGTTTTCCCTTCCCAAATCATTTTAATCGCACCATTGTCAATTTCTTTTCGGCAAAGAAAATCAGGAACCACAGCCAATCCCTTGCCACTGCTCAAACAACGGATTATTGAATTTAGATTTGGAACAATATAATTAGGTCTGAAATCAGGATGTTTATTGAAATTTAATTGCCAAAAACGACGTAAATGTTCCATATCCCCGGTAGTTCCATACCATTTTTGTTGTTTTAACCAAAGTTCGATTTCTTCTATGCTTTCCTTTTTTTCTATCAAATTGAATTCCAAATCGTCAATTTCGCTTCCGCCAACAAGTACAATAGTTTCTGATGAAAATGCCTGATATTCAATGGCGTTTTTAATCACCATTTGTGGTGTGATGATTAAATCAAGAATCCCTTTTTCTAAACTTTCGACCATTTCCGGATATTCACCAAATTGAATGATAACATTAAATGGCAAGGTTGAAATATACTGTTCCAGTGTAATTTGGAAAGTTTCAAAACACATTCCTACACTTATAGTTGGCGTATTTTTTTCGGTGCTTCTTTGAAAATTTTTTTCAGCTTCTTCCAGTTTGGTTAATGCTTCAATGATGAAATTGTAGAGCACTTTTCCTTTTTCGGTGGGAACCATTTTTCTTCCTGTCCGGTCAAATAATTTATAACCCACATAATTTTCCAATGAACTCAAATGCAGACTCACACCAGGTTGTGAAATAAATAATACTTCAGCTGCACTAGTTAATGTACCAGTTTTGTAAACCGCTTTAAACGTACGATACCATTCTAAATTGATCATAACTATTATAATTATGATACAAAGGTATGAATTAAGTTATTTTAATAATAGATTTTCTCGTTCTAACTTTGCACCATCAAATTAAAAATACAAATCATGACAAAAATATTTATAATCAATGGCGGACAAAAGTTTGGCCATTCTGGAGGACGATTTAATGAAACTATTTCGAATGAAACCTTGAATTTTTTCAAAAATAATACAGCTTTTGAAATAAAAACAACGAATATCAATGACGATTACAATCCTGTTGCTGAAGTTGAAAAATTTGTTTGGGCTGATGTGATCATTTACCACACGCCAATATGGTGGTTTCAATTGCCACACGGATTTAAAAAATACATTGATGTGGTTTTTACTGAAGGTCACGCCAAAGGGATTTACAAAAGTGACGGGCGTTCCGCAGAAAATCCAACCATTAATTATGGAACAGGAGGAATGCTTCACGGCAAAAAATATATGTTAACCACCTCTTGGAATGCACCAAAAGAAGCTTTTACTTTACCTGGAGAATTTTTTAATCAGCACAGTGTGGATGAAGGACCGTTATTTGGTTTTCATCGAATGAATGCTTTTACAGGCATGAAACCGTTACAAAGTATTCATTTTCATGATATTGAAAAAAATGCAGATGTTGAAAATGATCTTAAATTGTATCAAAATCACTTAACACAACTATTTTTAAATTAATTAGGTCAATACATCTAACAGTTATTCTAAAAAGTAAACCGGAAAGTGTGGAGATATTGAAATCTCTTTTACTGGATTTGGTTCAAAATTCGACTAAAGAAGCTGCTTGGAAGAAAAGAATTATAAGTTACAAAAAAGGAGGCTATTAGCCTCCTTTTTTATACAAAGTCTTATCGATTAATCAATTTGGCTTTTTCTTTAATAATGTCACTGATTTTTCGGTTCTCTATTTTGCTTTCGAGCCAAGAAATAATATCCAGATAAAGGAATGCCCTTTTTTCGTAGGTGTTTTTTTCCAATTCGATAAATCGTGCTCTCATTTTCACAAATTCCTTTTTGATATCTGTTGGATAAATGGAGTTTAGGTTTTTCAAAAACCGAATGATTTCTTTTTGCACTTCATGTAAATCATTCATTTTGATCAGGAATTTATAAGTGTTTTTTAACTGATTTTCCAGATAATAATCTTTACCTAATTCATAATGGGCAATCAAACACAGTATTCTGGCAAAACACATCAAATCTTCTCGCATGGAAAGATTTTTGTTATTTATGATTTTTTCTAAATAGAATATACATTCCGCATATTTTTCGTTCCCAAAATAAATAGAAGCAAATTTATAGTAAAACAACATTTCGTGATGTTCGTCAAGATGGTCCGTATGAATTTTTAATTTGTTTACTATTTCAGGAATTAAGTATTCGCTTTCGGCAAACGTACCTTCCAGAATATGATAATTCAACTTATTGTTATACAAATACAGGAATGATAATGATGCTATATTGTCATTCACCGGGAAACGAGGATCTTTTATAGTGTCCTCCAAAAGCAATAAATATCTTTTGAATTTTGATTTGTATTTAAGCATAAATAGGGATTCCAATAAATAATGGTTTCCTTTTAGGAAAAATACAGGATTTAAATAAATCATATTTGGGTTGTCATAAAAAAGTGTCACCCATTTTAAAGCGTATTTATAGCAGGAAAGAAAATCCTGCACTAAGAAACTTCGCCAGAGATTGGCATTATAAAACCAATATTTCTCTCTGAAACCAAACTTTTTCTCATCAAATTTAGAAATATGTTTATTGAAATAGTCGTCTATGTATTTATATTCTTCGTCACTTTTTACATAACCGGTTTTAAGCATAATACCATATAACTGCAGGGACAAATTAGATAATTTACTGGAAATGGTATTGCGGTAATTTAATTCTTTGGCCTGAATAACTAACTCATCAGCGCGTCCTTGAATACTTCGTGTTATGTATTGTGATTCAATAAGTTTTTCGAATTCTACAATTTCATAGGCCATGAGTTTTTCGTCATTCTCCAAGGCTAAAATCTTTGTTTTATCCAAGATTTTTAAACTCTGCTTGTATAATCCTTTATTGTACAATATGGCAGCAAAATCAATTTGTTCTCTAAGCTGATACCGAATGTTCTGGCTGGGAATATTCAATCGAATGCTCACTAAAATTTGTTTGTACAAATACGATTTAAGATTCGATAATTGCACTTTTTTAATGATGCCGCTTTTCAGAATCAGTTTCTCATCATAGACTTCTGATTTGTCTAAAATATTGAATAATTCGATGAATTTTGTATTGGAACTGGTTTCCAATCGGCTTGCAAAAATCTTGAATTGTCTTTTTTCAGATTTTGAAAGGGATTTTATTAATACAAATAAGAAATCTTTTTGATGGTTAGCCATTGTAAAATATAGTAGCTTAATGTGTTGTTTTTCAGTAGATTACAAAGTTATTGTTTGTTTTATAAGCAGTATATTTCATTAAATTGAGTTTTATATTAAAGTAATGAAAGATATTTTTGTTATCAAGTTGTGAAATTACATTAAATAAATGAAAATGAATAGAGAGAAAGTTCAAATTTTTGATACCACCTTAAGAGATGGCGAACAGGTCCCAGGATGTAAATTAGATACCAATCAAAAACTCGTTATAGCAAATCGACTGGACGAAATGGGTGTTGACATTATTGAAGCTGGTTTTCCTGTGTCTAGTCCAGGTGATTTTTTATCTGTTTCAGAAATAAGCAAGGTTGTTAAAAATGCAGTTGTCTGCGGATTAACAAGAGCGGTTAAAAATGATATTGATGTTGCTGCAGAAGCTTTAAAACATGCAAAAAGACCTCGTATACATACTGGAATAGGAACTTCAGATTCGCACATAATACATAAACTAAATACAACCAGAGAAGATATTATTGCCAGAGCAAAATTTGCCGTTTCACATGCTAAATCGTATGTAGAAGATGTGGAATTTTATGCTGAAGACGCTGGTAGAACGGATAATGAATTCTTGGCTCGAGTCTGTGAAGAAGTAATAAAATCAGGTGCTACCGTACTTAATATTCCGGATACAACGGGTTATTGTTTGCCGGAAGAATATGGTGCAAAAATTAAGTATTTAAAAGAAAACGTCAAAGGGATTGAAAACGTAATCTTGTCTTGTCATTGTCATAATGATTTAGGAATGGCAACAGCTAATTCAATAGCAGGAGCGGTAAATGGAGCCAGACAAATTGAATGTACCATAAACGGAATAGGCGAAAGAGCCGGAAATACAGCTCTGGAAGAAGTGGTGATGATTTTCAAACAACATCCGTATTTGAATTTGGATACCAATATCAATACACGTCAGCTGAATGAAATGAGCCGATTGGTTTCTGAAAGTATGGGAATGATGGTGCAACCCAATAAAGCGATTGTTGGTGCAAATGCTTTTGCGCACAGCTCCGGAATTCATCAAGATGGTGTGATAAAAAACAGAGCAACTTATGAAATCATGGATCCTTTAGAAGTAGGTGTCAATGAATCCTCTATAGTTCTTACCGCCAGAAGTGGAAGAGCAGCATTGGCTTACAGAGCCAAAAAAGTAGGGTACGAACTTACAAAAGTGCAATTAGATGTTGTTTATGTGGAGTTTTTGAAGTTTGCCGACATTAAAAAAGAAGTTCTCGATGACGATATTCATCAAATAATTGAAGCCTGTAAAATGAATAAGGAATTAATCCTTAACTAAAATATTTTGATTTCTATTAAAATCTAAATCTTACTATTATGAACTTAAAAATAGCAGTACTTTCAGGAGACGGAATAGGTCCGGAGGTAATCTTACAAGCAAAAAAAGCGTTGTATGCAATTGGTGTGGTTTTCGATCATGAGTTTGTTTTTGAAGACGCTCTTATTGGTGCTGTTGCTATTGAAAAAACAGGAAATCCTTTGCCGGAACAAACATTGAATCTTTGTTTGAACACTGATGCTATATTGTTTGGAGCTATTGATGATTCAAAATACGATACCAATTCAGATTCAAGATTACGTCCTATACAAGGATTATTAAAATTGAGACAAGCATTAGGATTGTATGCGAATATAAGACCTATAAAACCCTATAATGACTTATTGGATTTATCTCCTTTAAAAAGAAAAATAATTGAAGGCGTTGATTTTATAATCTTCAGAGAAATTTCGGGAGGATCTTATTTTAGTGAGAAAAAGATCAACGAACAAGGAACTTTAGCTTCTGATTTATGTGAATATTCCGAAGAAGAGATTATTCGAATCAGTCATTTAGCTTTTAGAACTGCTCAAAAAAGACAAAAAAAGGTGACTTTGGTTGACAAAGCCAGTATTCTTGAAACGTCACGATTATGGAGAAAAGTAGTGAAAGAAATTGGAGAAGGATATCCTGATGTAACCTTAGATTTTCTTTTTGTTGATAATGCTGCGATGCAAATAATCATTAATCCAAAACAATTTGATGTCATTTTGACTGAAAATTTATTTGGCGATATTTTATCTGATGAAGCAAGTGTAATTACGGGTTCAATAGGATTATTACCATCAGCATCTTTAGGAAATTCAAATGCTCTTTTTGAACCTATTCACGGTTCCTATCCGGAAGCAAAAAGAAAAAATATCGCTAATCCTATTGCTTCAATAGTATCGGCGGCGATGCTTTTGGAACATTTTGGTCTTCATATCGAATCGCAAAAAGTATACGAAGCAGTACAAAAAGCAATTGAATTGAATGTCGTCACGGCAGATTTGAATCCGTATTCAAAATTTGGAACAAATGAAGTGGGAGACTTTATTTCAAATTACATTTTAAGTAAAGACGATCTATATTTTAAAAGTGACAATGTCTATATAGGACAATCGACTATTGTTTAAGATATTTTGTTAAAGTTATGAAATTAATCACAAGAAGTGTTTGAAATGTTGAGATTTTGTTTTTTTAGTAGTATTAGTTTTTATACTTTTGCCACATCTAAAAAGAAAACATGAGAATTTCAATTATTATAACTTCTGTCATTAATGTCAATGTGATTATCACATATGCAGAGGGAATGGTATAAATATAATTGAAAAAATATTTAAAACCTCCCAATTATTTTGGGAGGTTTTTTTTTGGAATAAATTTAAAATACAGAAACAATCATATAATGGAATTAAATAAATACAGCAAGACTATTACTCAAGATCAAACGCAACCGGCAGCACAAGCGATGCTTTACGGAATTGGTTTAACTGAAGAGGATTTAAAAAAAGCACAGGTAGGAATCGTAAGCATGGGTTACGAAGGAAATACGTGTAACATGCACTTAAATGATCTTGCAAAAGATGTTAAACAAGGGGTTTGGAATGCTGATTTAGTCGGTTTGATTTTTAATACAATTGGTGTCAGTGACGGTATTTCGAATGGTACAGATGGTATGCGTTTTTCTTTAGTATCTCGTGATGTAATTGCGGATTCTATCGAGACAGTAATGGGAGCACAATGGTATGATAGTTTGATTGCAATTCCAGGTTGTGATAAAAATATGCCAGGAGCCTTAATCGCTATGGGCAGAGTAAATCGCCCAGCCATTATGGTATATGGAGGGTCAATTCACTCTGGAAAATGGAAAGGGGAATCTTTGAATATTGTGTCTGCTTTTGAAGCATTAGGAAAAAAATTCCAAAATACTATTTCAGATGAAGATTTTAAAGGAGTTATTCAAAATGCATGCCCAGGTGCTGGTGCTTGTGGCGGTATGTACACCGCAAATACCATGTCATCAGCTATCGAAGCACTGGGGATGAGTTTACCGTACAGTTCCTCGTATCCCGCTTTGAGCAAGGAAAAAAGACAAGAATGTCTTGAGGCTGGAAAAGCAATCAGGATACTATTAGAAAAAGATATTAAGCCAAGAGATATTATGACTCGTAAAGCTTTCGAGAATGCGATTACACTGGTAGCCGTTTTAGGAGGTTCTACAAATGCAGTAATGCACTTAATTGCAATGGCACATTCTGTTGATGTCGAAATTACTTTGGAAGATTTTCAAGCAATAAGTGATAAAACGCCTGTACTTGCTGATTTAAAACCGAGTGGTAAATACATGATGGAGGATTTACATGATGTTGGAGGTGTTCCTGCAGTAATGAAATATTTGTTAAAAGAAGGATTTATTCATGGAGACTGTTTAACCGTAACTGGAAAAACAGTTGCCGAAAATTTAGCTTCGGTTCCTGATTTGAATAATGGACAAGACGTAATTTATGAAATCCAAAAAGCATTAAAACCAACAGGAAATATTCAAATATTATATGGAAACCTTGCTTCAGAAGGAGCTGTAGCAAAAATAAGCGGTAAAGAAGGAGAATATTTTGAAGGAACCGCTGTTGTTTTTGAAAGTGAGTTCGATGTAATTCCAGGTATTCAAGCTGGAATGGTAAAACCAGGGGATGTAGTCGTCATCCGATATTGTGGGCCAAAAGGCGGTCCTGGGATGCCTGAAATGCTAAAACCTACATCAGCTATTATTGGAGCCGGATTAGGAAGTAGCGTTGCCCTGATTACAGATGGTAGGTTCTCTGGAGGTTCACATGGATTTGTGGTAGGTCACATAACACCGGAAGCTTATGATGGTGGTGGTATTGCTCTAGTTGAAAATGGTGATTTGATTACTATTGATGCGGTGAAAAACACTATCAATCTAAAAATATCTGACGCTGAATTTGCCAAAAGAAAAGCCAATTGGGTTCAACCAGCTTTGAAAGCGACAAAAGGAGTTTTGTTAAAATATGCCAGATCTGTTTCAAGTGCATCTACAGGATGTGTAACAGATAAATAAAAAGCAATAGCAATTTCAAAATTCAATATCAAAAAAAAACATTTTGATTGTTATTACCATTGAATTTTGAAATTGCCATTGATATTGAAATTGCTATTGCCATTGAATTTTTAAAAAGGCAGTTGCTAAAAAAAAATAAAAAATGAAAAATAATAAAATATCCGGCGCCGAAGCCGTTATTAGATGCTTATTAGAAGAAGGAGTAGACTTGGTTTATGGTTATCCTGGTGGAGCTATAATGCCAGTTTATGACGAATTATATAAATTTCAAGATCAATTGCAACATGTTTTAGTACGTCACGAACAAGGCGCAACTCATGCGGCTCAGGGATTTGCAAGAGCAACAGGAAAAGTGGGAGTTGCGATTGCAACTTCGGGTCCGGGAGCAACAAATTTAGTTACTGGAATTGCAGATGCGCAAATCGATTCGACTCCTATGGTTTGTATCACGGGACAAGTAGGGAAACATTTATTGGGATCTGATGCATTTCAAGAAACCGATATCATTGGAATTTCGACTCCGGTAACCAAATGGAATTACCAAATTACGGAAGCTTCAGAAATTCCTGAAATCATTGCAAAAGCATTTTATATTGCTAAATCTGGTCGGCCAGGTCCAGTATTAATTGACATTACAAAAAATGCTCAGTTTGACGAAATTGAATTCAGTTATAAAAAATGTACCAGTATTAGAAGTTACAATCCGAAGCCAACTTTAAATCTTGAAAAAGTGGCAGAAGCGGCGGAATTAATCAATAATGCCAAAAAACCGTACATTATTTTTGGTCAAGGAATTATTCTTAGCGAAGCGGAGGCCGAGTTAAAAGCGTTGGTGGAAAAATCAGGAATTCCGGCTGCTTGGACCATTTTAGGACTTTCAGCAATGCCTACAGATCATCCATTGAATGTAGGAATGGTAGGAATGCATGGAAATTACGGTCCTAATGTTTTGACTAATGAATGTGATGTTTTAATTGCACTTGGAATGCGTTTTGACGACCGTGTTACAGGAAATTTAGCCACGTATGCGAAACAAGCCAAAGTAATTCACCTTGAAATTGATCCTGCTGAAATAGACAAGAATGTAAAAACTACTGTGGCGGTTTTGGCTGATTTAAAAGAATCTTTAACAGCTTTGATTCCTTTAATCGAAAACAACACTCATGAATCTTGGCATAATGAATTCAAAGAGAAATACAAAATTGAATTAGAAGCGGTAATCAATGACGAGTTAAAACCAAAGAAAGAAGGAATTTCTATGGGAGAAACTATTGAAATGATTAACAAACATTCTAAAGGAGACGCCATTATGGTTTCGGATGTGGGACAACACCAAATGTTTGCTTGTCGCTACGCCAAATTTAATTCGACAAAAAGTAATGTGACTTCCGGTGGTTTAGGAACGATGGGATTTGCATTGCCTGCTGCGATTGGAGCCAAAATGGGAATGCCGGATCGTGAAGTCGTGGCTATTATTGGTGATGGAGGTTTTCAAATGACCATTCAGGAATTAGGAACTATTTTTCAAACCAAAGTTCCTGTGAAAATTGTGGTGCTAAACAATGAATTTTTAGGAATGGTACGTCAGTGGCAACAATTGTTTTTTGACAAAAGATATGCTTCTACGGAAATGATCAATCCTAATTTTATAGCCATTGCCGAAGGCTATTATATCAAAGCGAAAAAAGTAACCAAAAGAGAAGATTTAGATGCGGCTGTTGCCGAAATGATGGCTTCAAAAGAATCGTATTTCCTTGAAGTTATGGTAGAAAAAGAAAATAACGTATTCCCAATGATTCCAACAGGAGCATCGGTTTCTGATATCCGATTAAGTTAATATTATGGAAAATAAAACATTCACCATTTCTGTTTATTCAGAAAACAACGTTGGCTTATTAAACAGAATATCTGGAATATTCTTGAAACGCCACATCAATATTTTGAGTTTAAATGTATCCGAATCTGAAATTGAAAATGTTTCCAGATTTATCATTGTAGTGAATACAACCGAAAAATGGGTGCAAAATATAGTAGGACAAATCGAAAAACAAATCGAAGTCATCAAAGCATTTTATCATATTGATGAAGAAACTATTTTCTTGGAAAATGCACTATTCAAAATTGAATCGAGCTTACTTTTTGATGAAAAACAAATTCAGAATATAATTAAAGAAAGCCACTCCGAAATAGTTACGGTTGCGAGAGACTTTTTTGTGATTTCAAAATCAGGACAACGTGCTGAAATAGAATCGTTATACGAAAAATTAAAACCTTTTGGAATCATGCAATTTGTACGTTCCGGAAGAATATCAGTTTCCAAAGCAAAAATGGAAATTTCAACATTATTAGAAGAACTTAAACAGTAATTCGTTTAATTTTCAATTATTAAACCTATCAATTATTAAATTTTACAATCATTAAATAATAAAAAATGGCAAATTATTTCAATTCATTACCACTTAGATTACAATTAGAACAATTAGGCGTATGCGAATTCATGGATCAATCTGAATTTGTAGACGGAATTAAAGCTTTAGCAGGAAAAAAAGTAGTCATTGTAGGGTGTGGAGCACAAGGTTTGAACCAAGGTTTGAACATGAGAGATTCTGGTTTAGATATTTCTTATGCATTGCGTGCCGATGCAATTTCGGAAAAAAGAGCTTCGTTTAAAAATGCTTCTGATAATGGATTCAAAGTGGGAACGTATGAAGAATTAATCCCAACGGCTGATTTGGTTTGTAACCTTACACCAGACAAGCAACATACTGCTGTAGTAACGGCGATTATGCCTTTGATGAAAAACGGATCTACTTTAGCCTATTCTCATGGTTTCAATATCGTAGAGGAAGGAATGCAAATTCGTAAAGACATCACTGTAATTATGTGTGCTCCAAAATGTCCGGGATCTGAAGTACGTGAAGAATATAAAAGAGGTTTTGGTGTACCAACTTTGATTGCGGTTCACCCAGAAAATAATCCAAACGGAGAAGGATTTGAACAAGCAAAGGCGTATGCAGTTGCTACTGGTGGTCACAAAGCAGGAGTTTTAAACTCTTCATTTGTTGCCGAAGTAAAATCGGATTTAATGGGAGAACAAACCATTCTTTGCGGAATGTTACAAACGGGTTCTATCTTATGTTTCGACAAAATGGTTGAAAAAGGAATCGAGCCTGCGTATGCTTCTAAACTAATTCAATACGGTTGGGAAACAGTAACGGAAGCTTTGAAACACGGTGGAATTACAAACATGATGGATCGTTTGTCAAATCCTGCAAAAATTGAAGCGTATGAATTGGCAGATGAATTGAAAGACATCATGCGCCCATTGTTTCAAAAGCACATGGATGATATTATTTCTGGTGAATTTTCAAAAAATATGATGATTGACTGGGCTAATGATGATATCAATTTATTGACTTGGAGAGCTGCAACTGCAGAAACGAATTTTGAAAAAACAGCGCCAACAGCAGCACATATTTCAGAACAAGAATATTTTGACAATGGTGTTTTGATGATTGCCATGGTAAAAGCGGGTGTAGAATTAGCTTTCGAAACGATGACACAATCAGGAATTATTGAAGAATCGGCGTACTACGAATCTTTGCATGAATTGCCTTTAATTGCAAATACTGTGGCAAGAAAAAAATTATATGAAATGAACAGAATCATTTCGGACACGGCAGAATACGGTTGTTATTTATTTGATCATGCGTGTAAACCGTTACTGGCTGATTTCATGAAAAAAATTGAAACAAATGTTATTGGAAAACCTTTTTCAAAATCTAACGGTGTTGAAAATGCAGTGCTGATTGCGGTAAACAGTACTGTTCGTCAGCATCCAATTGAAGATGTAGGAGCGTGGTTGAGAGAATCAATGACGGCTATGAAAAAAATAGGATAATAAAATAGGAATTACCACACAAGAGGGTGTGTTGGGATTAGCACTATATCATTTGATTTCATAATATTTTGAATTAGTTAAAACTTATTAAAAAAGATAAATGGATATGGATGCTTTTACATTCACTCAACTTTAAACGAGCTTAAAGATGAGTGAAGTAATCCCTATGAAGCAGATGGGAAGTAGTAGCAATATCCATGTTTATTTTTTTTTTTTGAATAAATCAGTACAGAATATTTTAGTACTACGAGTTCTTGATTTGAACTGAATTATTTTGGTTAATTATAGTTTAAAAAATCATCGTTTATAGTCTTAAAATAATTGTTGTTAAATTTTGTTGATACAAAGGCGAGGTGGACTTAAATCTATCTTGCCTTTTTGTATTTTACTTATTTTGTAAAAAACGATAAGAATTAAACAGATTAACAGTAAAAGTGCTTTTTTATTTGATAATTCATTTTTTTTTGTAGGTATTTATAATTTAAATAATTTTAAGAATAGCGAGAGATTTAATACTTTTATAAAAAATTATAACATGAGCTACTATAAAATTCAAAATTTAGAACAATATTTTAAACATTATAATAAATCAGTTCGTGAACCAAGAAAATTTTGGGGAAAAATAGCAGAAGAAAACTTTACGTGGTACCAACAATGGGATAAAGTTGTTGATTTTAATATGGGGGAGGCCGAAGTGAAATGGTTTACTGAAGCAAAAGTAAATATCGTTAAAAACTGTATTGACAGGCATCTTGCAAAAAGAGGAGAAAAAACGGCCATTATTTTCGAACCCAATGATCCATCAGAAACAGCATTGCATATTACCTATAATGAATTACATCAGCGCGTTTGTAAAATGGCAAATGTACTGCGTGAACAAGGCATAAAAAAAGGAGATAGAGTTTGTATCTATTTACCTATGATTCCTGAATTAGCCATTACAACTTTGGCTTGTGCAAGAATTGGAGCAATACATTCCGTTGTTTTTGCAGGATTTTCGGCTTCAGCAGTGGCAACAAGAATAAATGACAGTGATTGTAAAATGGTTATCACATCTGATGGTGGCTATCGCGGTAATAAAACTATCGATTTAAAAGGAATAATTGACGAAGCACTGATAAACTGTTCTGGTGTTTCAACCGTATTGGTTGTCAAAAGAACGAATACTGCTATAAATATGCAAGAAGGTCGTGACCAATGGTTACAACCGCTTTTAGAGGAAGCTTCAGACAATAATGTAGCAGAAATTATGGATTCTGAGGATCCATTGTTTATTCTATATACTTCTGGTTCTACAGGAAAACCAAAAGGAATGGTGCATACCACAGCGGGTTATATGGTGTATACCGCTTATACCTTTAAAAATGTATTTAATTACGAAGAAAACGATATTTTTTGGTGTACCGCCGATATTGGTTGGATAACCGGACATTCTTACATTCTTTACGGGCCACTATTGAATGGTGCAACAACCGTAATTTTTGAAGGAGTTCCTTCCTATCCAGATTTTAGCCGTTTTTGGGAAACCATCGAAAAGCATAAAGTGACGCAGTTTTATACGGCGCCAACCGCTATCCGAGCCTTGGCAAAAGAGAGTTTAGATTATGTACAAAAATATCCTATGAAGTCTTTAAAAGTGATAGGATCTGTTGGAGAACCTATCAACGAAGAGGCATGGCATTGGTACAATGATCACGTAGGAGGAAAGCGATGCCCTGTTGTTGATACATGGTGGCAGACGGAAACCGGAGGAATAATGATTTCACCAATTGCTTTTGTAACCCCAACAAAACCTACTTATGCTTCCTTGCCATTACCGGGAATTCAACCTGTTCTTATGGATGATAAACGCAATGAAATAGAAGGCAATCAGGTTACGGGAAGTCTTTGTATTAAATTTCCTTGGCCTGGAATTGCCAGAACCATTTGGGGTGATCATCAACGCTATAAAGACACTTATTTCAGTGCTTTTCCAGGTAAATATTTCACTGGAGACGGTGCTTTGCGTGACGAAGTAGGTTATTACAGAATTACGGGACGCGTAGATGATGTGGTGATTGTTTCGGGTCATAATTTAGGAACTGCACCAATTGAAGATGCCATAAATGAGCATCCGGCCGTGGCAGAAAGTGCTATTGTAGGATTCCCGCACGACATAAAAGGAAATGCTTTATATGGTTTTGTTATTTTAAAAGAAACCGGTGAATATCGTGATAGAGAAAATCTAAGCAAGGAAATAAATCAACATATTTCAGATCACATTGGACCGATTGCCAAGTTAGACAAAATTCAGTTTGTTTCCGGTTTACCTAAAACCCGTTCCGGAAAAATCATGCGTAGAATTCTTCGCAAAATAGCCGAAGGGGATTATTCAAATTTTGGTGATATCTCAACACTTTTAAACCCTGAGATTGTAGAAGAAATTAAAGAAGGAAAATTATAAATTAATTAGGAGCCGTTTGTAACAAACGGCTTTTTTTTGAATAAGAATAGGAAAGTAGCGCTTATTTTATATCCAATAATTATGTAAGTTTTATATGAAATAATATAGCTGCATTCTCAAACAAATCCATAAATTTACTTCTCTATGAAAAACAATGAAGTTTTAATTATTGGTGGTGGTTTAGCAGGATTGACTGCGGCGATTCATTTGTCTAAAATTGGACTTCAGGTTACTGTAATTGAAAAAAACGAATTCCCAAAGCATAAGGTTTGCGGCGAATACATATCTAATGAGGTCTTGCCTTATTTCAATTGGTTGGATTTAAACATAGCCGATTTAAATCCCACAAATATCACAAAACTTGAGTTTTCAACAGCAAGCGGAAAAACAATTAAAAGTGTTTTACCTTTGGGTGGATTTGGAATTAGCCGTTATGCACTGGATGAGTATTTGTATAAAAAAGCAATTGCAAATGGTTGCGAAATTCTTCTGGATAGTGTTGAAACCGTAGTTTTTGATAAAAACGAGTTTACCATTACTACTTCAAATCAAACGATCTTAAAATCAGAAATTGTAATCGGTGCTTTCGGAAAACGTTCTAATATTGATCAGAAATTGAATCGCGATTTCATCCGGAAAAAGTCTCCTTGGTTAGCCATAAAGGCACATTATTCGGGAAGTTTTCCTAATGATTTGGTTGGTTTGCACAATTTTAAAGGAGGATATTGTGGTGTTTCTAAAGTCGAAAAGGACAGAATTAACATCTGTTATTTAGCAGATTACGAGACTTTCAAACAGTTTAAAAATATAGAGGAATATCAAAACAAGGTAGTTTTTCAAAATCCACATTTAAAAGCAATTTTCGAAAAAAGTAATTTGCTTTTTGAAAAACCTTTAACCATAAGCCAAATTTCTTTTGAGAAAAAACAAGCCGTTGAAAATCATATTTTAATGATTGGCGATACAGCAGGACTAATTCATCCTTTGTGTGGCAACGGAATGGCAATGGCTATCCACAGCGCCAAAATTGTTTCAGAATTAGTTACTAAATATTATACCAATGAAATTGAATACAGAAATGAACTAGAAGAAAAATACATTCAGGAATGGAATTTTAATTTCAAGAAAAGGCTTAAAACGGGCCGATTGTTATCGAATCTTTTGCAAAAACAAAAACTTTCAGTAACATTGATGTGTATATTAATTATATTTCCATTTTTATTATCCAAAATTATAAAGAAAACGCACGGAAATCCCATAACTTTAAATCTATAGATGTTTCTAAATACCAAATTCAGAACTGATACGCTTGAAACGATGGATAATTTTGCCATGGAAGGAGAAATCTTGCGTGATGCGTTGGATAAAATTGCCAAAATTAACCAACTTTTAGGAGGAAACCTCTTAACTTTACAAGGAGTTCAGGAATTGACAGCAAATATTCCTAAATCAAAAGGAATCACAATAGTAGATATAGGATGTGGAAATGGAGCTATGTTACGAACATTAGCCGATTATGGGTTAAAAAACAATTTGAATTTTCAATTAATTGGGGTTGATGCTAATAATTTTACCATTAATCATGCTCAGAAATTATCTGAAAATTATCCAACTATTAGTTACCGTTGTCAGGATATATTTGATAAACCTTTTGAGGAATTAAAATATGATATTGTACTTTGCACGTTAACGTTGCATCATTTTAAAGACAGTGAGATTATTGATTTATTGAATGTGTTTTATAAAAATTCGAATGTTGGAATTGTTATTAATGACTTGCATAGAAGCACCGTTGCATACCGATTATTTCAAGTACTATGTTTTGTGTTTAGATTGAATAGTGTACCGAGACAGGATGGATTAACTTCAATTCTAAGAGGTTTTAAAAAAGAAGAATTGGTTCTTTTTTCAGAAAAATTAAATTTTAAAAAATATAAAATTCAATGGAAATGGGCTTTCCGCTACCAATGGATTATATGGAAAGACTAAAAAGACAATAGACGAATAGATAATAGATTTTAAATTCGTGTTAATTTATATAATTCGGGGCTAAAAAATTATGAGTGTAAAAATAAAGTGTGTTACCAAACAATTACCCAAATATTCAAGGAATACAGACGAAATTATCCCATTTCTTGATGTTTGGCTCGAAGGTCAAGACGAGCGCTTTATCAGAAAAGTGAAGAAAATTTTTGAAGGCGCAACCGTTGATAAACGGTATTCTATTATGGATCCCATTGCGGTTTTTACTAAAACTTCTTTTGAAGAAAGAAACGATATTTATGTTCGTGAAGTAATTGATCTGGGAGAAAAAGTGTTGGATAAAGCGTTGCAAAAAGCCAATTGGAATCCTGAAGATTTAGATTACATCATTACTGTGAGCTGTACTGGAATTATGATTCCGTCATTAGATGCCTATTTAATCAATAAGTTGAAATTACGTCAGGATATTGTGCGTCTTCCGGTTACTGAAATGGGTTGTGCAGCAGGAATTTCGGGAATTATTTATGCTAAAAATTTCTTGCAGGCCAATCCGGGGAAACGGGCAGCAGTAATTGCAGTTGAAAGCCCGTCAGCAACGTTTCAATTGGATGATTTTTCGATGGCAAATATTGTTAGTGCGGCTATTTTTGGAGATGGAGCCGCTTGTGTGTTGCTTTCTTCCCATGAAAATGATGAAGGACCGGAAATTCTTGCTGAAGAAATGTATCATTTTTATGATAATATCCACATGATGGGTTTTAAACTAACGGATTCAGGTTTGCAAATGGTGTTGGATATTGAAGTTCCAGAAACTATTTCATCTCATTTCCCTGATATAATTCATCCGTTTTTAACAAAAAACAACTTAAAAATGGAGGATATCGACCATTTGATTTTTCATCCCGGTGGAAAGAAAATTGTCCAAACTGTAGAAAGCTTATTTTCTGATTTAGGAAAAAATATAAACGACACCAAAGAAGTTTTGCGTTTATACGGGAATATGTCGAGCGCTACTGTTTTGTATGTTTTGGAACGAATTATGGATGATAATCCAAAAAAAGGTGATAAAGGATTGATGCTGAGTTTTGGTCCCGGATTTTCGGCACAAAGAGTATTATTACAGTTTTAGACAGAAAAATGAGTAACGAAGAAATAATATCTCAATTACCGTATTCTAAACCCTTTTTATTTGTGGACGAAATCCTTCACATCAATGAAAATGAGGTTGAAGGAACGTATACTTTTGATGAAAATCTAGATTTTTATAAAGGACATTTTAAGGATATGCCAGTCACTCCAGGTGTGATTTTAACTGAGGTTATGGCGCAAATTGGATTGGTTTGTCTGGGAATATTTTTATTGGATGATTCATTTAATAAAACTGCTTCAATTGCTTTAACATCAACAGATATTGAATTTTTAAAACCTGTTTTTCCAAATGAAAAAGTAACCGTAATTTCGGAAAAAATATATTTTAGATTTGGGAAATTAAAATGTAAAGTCATCATGAAAAACGCAAAAGGTGAAGAAGTTTGTATGGGAACTATTGCGGGAATAATCCTCACCCCAACTCTCTCCAAAGGAGAGGGAGCTAAAACCGGATTAAAATAAATTAAGCAACAGTATAGTTGATTTTTTTCAATATTTTGTTACAATAGCACTTTATTTGAGTAGCATTAAAATTGAAATTATTTTTTTTTGCCATTGCCATTGCCATTATTATTGAAATTGTTATTGCCATTGAATATTATTTAACATTAAAAAATGAATAAAAGAGTAGTTATAACAGGTCTTGGTGTTGTTGCTCCAAATGGAGTAGGACTTGATGCGTTCATTCATGCCATCAAAAACGGAATTTCGGGAATCAAGTACGACGCTGAGTTGGAAAGATTGCAATTTTCCTGTCAGATTTCCGGAAAGCCTGAAATTTCTACTGAATTGTCATTGCAATACTTATCCGAATTAGAATTACGGAATTTTAACTCAACTGGTATTTTATACGGAGTAATTGCAGGAATAGACGCGTGGAAAGATGCAGGGTTATCGATGGAAATCAACGAGGAACCGGATTGGGACAGCGGAACTATTTTTGGAACAGCAACATCAGGAATCGATAAATTTCGAGAAAGCATCTACAAAATTGATGATTTACAAGTCCGAAAATTGGGAAGTACAGCTGTGGCACAAAGCATGAATAGTGGTGTTAGCGCTTATTTAGGAGGGAAATTAGGTTTAGGAAACCAAGTGACAACTAATTCCTCGGCTTGCACTACAGGAACCGAAAGTATATTGATGGGATATGAACGAATTAAAACAGGTCAGGCAAAAAGAATTTTAGCAGGAAGTACCAGTGATTCGGGACCTTATATTTGGGGCGGATTTGATGCGATGAAAGTCTGTACTTTTAAGCATAATGAAAATCCGGAACAAGGCTCAAGGCCAATGTCTGCTAGTGCTTCAGGATTTGTTCCTGGAAGTGGAGCAGGAGCTTTGGTAATGGAAGATTTAGAAACTGCGATTGCACGGGGCGCTACAATTTACGCAGAAGTTTTAGGTGGAAATGTAAATTCCGGTGGGCAACGCGGACTAGGAACAATGACAGCTCCAAATCCTATTGCTGTACAAAAATGCATCCAGAATGCTTTGAAAAACTCAGGAATTAACGCCAATGATGTCGATGCAATCAACGGACATTTAACAGCCACATCGAAAGACAGTTTAGAAATTCAGAATTGGAGTGAAGCTTTGGGTAGAAAAGGAAAAGAATTTCCATACATAAATTCCTTGAAATCAATGGTAGGTCATTGTTTGTCGGGAGCGGGAAGTATCGAAAGTGTGGCTTCGGTTTTGCAATTGCATCACGGATTTGTTTTCCCTAATATCAATTGTGCCGATTTACATCCTGAAATTACGGCAATAATTGATGAATCGAGAATACCACAACAACTGATTGAAAAAGAATTAAATATAATTGCAAAAGCCAGTTTTGGCTTTGGAGATGTGAATGGATGCGTAATTTTTAAGAAATTTAAATCTCTTCCCGAATCAAAGTGAGCCAAATCCGAAAATCAATAATTAACAACTGGAATTTAACTGTTAAAATATTGATTTTTAAGTTTTTTAATAACTGTAAACTAAATAACCAAGCAATATGAATAAAGAACAAACAATTGAAGAATTAAAAAATATAATAAAGCCGTATATCCAAAATCAAGAAGCTTTTGATGTGCTTACGGAAGATACTGATTTTATAAATGACTTAAAGATCAATTCTGCTAATTTAGTAGATGTTATTTTGGATATAGAAGAGAAATATGATATTGTAATTGACAATGAAGCTATGGAGCGCATGGTTAACGTAAAATCAGCATTGGAAATTATTGAAACCAAAATATCAGAAAAAAAATAGTGTATTTGCGGTAAAAAAGTCAGTAAAAAAATGATTGGAAACGACATAGTAGATTTGGCTTTGGCCAGAAAAGAAAGTAATTGGAAACGGAACCGGTTTTTAGACAAAATCTTTACTGTAAAAGAACAATTACTCATTGCTGATACCGAAAACTCTGAAATAATGGTTTGGAATTTATGGAGCAGAAAGGAAGCTGCTTATAAAATCTACAACAGAGAAACGGGAATTAGAGGGTATTTCCCTTTACAATTAGAATGTGTCTATGAAAATGAAATTTCAGGTTGGGTTTCAATAAAAGGGAATACGTATTTTACTAAAACTATAATTTCTAATGCATTTATACATACGATTGCCGTGGTGAAAAAAGAAAATTTTGATACTATAAAAAAATTAAATTCAAACGAGATAGTTAGTAAAGCTAATGGAATTCCTTTTATAATTGACGAGCAAACTAAAATAATTAAACCCGTTTCTATAAGCCATCACGGGCGATTTTGGGAAGGAATTACCTTGATTGATTAGAATAATATTATTTTATTCCCAGTTTTGATTTTAATTTTAAGAATAATAACGACGTTTTATAAGCATTTTCAGCAGAAGAATTTCGGTCACTTTTAGGAATATTATATACCGTACAAAGTTCATCAAGAGAAAATTGTTTATCATTAATATCATGCAGTTTTCTATGCATAATATCAACATCTAAAGCTTCGTTTTTTAATCTTCCACAGTCAAGTCTTTCTAATGCTGCGTTAATCATTTCAACATCAAAATCAATGTGATGACCCACTAAAACGGAATTCCCGATAAACTCTATCAATAATTTTATAGTATCGGGTTCGCCAAGTTTTTTCATTTTACTTTCCACCAAAAATTCATTTGAAAGACCATTATCATGAAGAAACTTGTATTGTAGCAATACCGCTTCAAAACTATCGCCAATAACAATACTGTCATCGATTACTGCAAATGAACCAATGGATAAAATAACATCTTTGACAGGATTCAAGCCGGAAGTTTCTGTTGATAAAACAACAAATCGGGTTGATTTCTTATCAAATTTAGAAAGATAGGTCTTCCAAAATTCGGGATATTCTTTATTAATGTTTTTTAACCAGTCTAACATAATTATGAAAATTGAGTAAGTTGAAATTTATTTTTTATTAATTCTTCCAATTCTCTCATAGGAGCTAAAGCATTTTTTAATTTTTCTTTATCAATTTTTGATAATTCTTCCAAATTTATAAATTGGCCTGAATTATCATTTTTTAAACCTTCCAATGTTCTAAATTTTGATAAAGTCAAAAAGGCTTCCGCAGAATTAAGATAAATTTCAGCATGTTTAGGATCTGCAATTGCTAACTGCTTGAATCTCTGAAAGGTGTTGTTGATTCCTCGTATGTCAAAACATAAGGTAAATAAACGGGCGCCATCAATCAATGGCATCAAAGCACGCGTTTTTATATCAAATTTATCTTTATTAGGGCCTTCTTCCTCAACATTGAATTTTTTGAAAAAACTTAAAGGAGAGTTTTTTCTCAACGCATCATTTCCTAAGAAATCAAAGAACAGGGTATTGTTTTTTGCATTTTTGAAGACTACGTTTCCAATGGCATCTTCAATTTTTTGTTCTCCAAAAATAATTTCATAATCAAAAAATATACTGCTCAAATCATTGCTGTTTTCACCAGGAGTATTCATCCAACTGTCGTATTGTTTAGACCAGTCTGTCAGTGATTTACACCAAAGCATGTTACTTCCCATGTGTCCGTTTGGACATAATTCATAACCAATTTTTTCAAGTGTTGCAGTTGTTCTTTTTCCAAGTTTAAGGAAGTAATCTTTGACCTCTCGATACTTGTCTGCCGAAACATCTTCGAAAATCAAGATGCTGTCCTGATCCGTTAACAATAACTGTTCTTTTCTTCCTTGGCTTCCAATACTCAACCAAGCAAAACGGGCAGGAGGGGAACCTAAATCTAAAATAGATAATTCTACAGAACGTTTGATAATGGCTAAATTAATTTCGCTGGCAATATTGAAAACGTGAGAAAGCGGTATGTTTTTAGAAATAGAGGTTTGAATCAAATCCGTTAAACGTTCTCGAATTTGTTTTAATTCCTTAGGGTTTTGTGAACGCTTAATCTCTTTAATTAAAACACCGGGATTATTTGCTTGGGCAACTATCAAATCATGTTCAGAAATGACTCCTTTTACATCAGATTTATCAGTTCCGTCTTGTGTTACGCATAAATGGGTTACATTATGCTTCAGCATTAGTAATTGAGCTTCAGCCAAGGAAACGTTCTCCACAACAGTAATAACTGGTGATGACATTATTTTGCCTACGGAAACTGTTACAGGAAATCGACCGGTTGCAATTTTGGAACGCATATCAGTGTCAGTCACAATTCCGATAGGAAAGTTATTGTCACAAATGATAATGTTGTTTTTTAATGTTTCAGTCATTTGCTGAGCAATATCTTGCACAACTGCTGTAATTGTTGCCTTTAATGGTGAAGTATTATAGGATAACGATTGAAAATACTGCATTTCAGATTGTTGGTCAGAATAGAAAACATTATCAGAGATAAGTTTACCTCTTAAATTTTCTTTGTCTTTTGGATTTCGCGTATTTGTTGCAAAACTCTCCAACAAAAAGTTCAAAACTTCTGAATTATTGACTACAAATGGGCGGAAAGTTGCGATTGGAATAGCGTAAACAATGCTTTCTTCTCTGGCTTTGGCCGTCATCATATAATTATTCTTGGCAAAAAATGGACGCAAACCAAAAATATCACCTTCATGACACTTATTTAATAACGTTTCTTCAGCATCTGAAATGACAGATAAATTGATAGTACCTGAAGCAACAACATAAAAACTGTCATGCAACACATCATTAATTTGAAATAATGTTTTATGTTTTTCTAAGTTTACAACGCGAATACTCACCGCTATTTGAGATAATTCTTCAAATGTCAAGTGATTAAATGGCGGATATTCCTTTAAAAAATCGGCAATGTGCTCAGCAATTGTATTCATAAGTTGGTCAAATAAATGGTGTATTGTTTGTAAAAATAATAAAATAATAAATTATAATGCTGTCATTATTGTAGTAAAACAACTAATTTATAAAGTTCTTAATTTTTTCTTAAAATTAAAGAGAATTATGCTAAATTAAATGAAGTTGTTTTATTTTTATAGGATAAACTAAATCATTTTAAATCATGAGATTACTAAAAAAAATACATCTTTTACTTATCGCATTTTTGATTGTAAATTCTTTAAATGCTCAAGAGAAACCTTCCAGTACAAAAGAGGTTGTTTCAGGGAAAATTAATGGCGCAACCATTAGTATCAATTATGGAAGTCCATCTGTCAGAGCCAGAGAAATCTGGGGTAAATTAGTGCCATTCAATCAAGTTTGGCGTGCTGGTGCAAACGACGCCACAACTTTCGAAACTGACAAAGAGCTAACTATTGACGGATCTAAATTACCTGCAGGTAAATATTCTTTCTTTATTATACCAAATGAAAAAGAATGTATTATCATCTTTAATAAAGAAGCTAAACAATGGGGAGCTTATAAATATAAAGAAAAAGAAGATCAGTTAAGAGTTACTGTTAAACAGCAAATTGCAAAATCAACAGCTGAAAAATTAGTTTATACAATTGATAAAAACAGTATTGCTTTAAGTTGGGATAACTGGAGCATACCAATTGCTGTACAATAAAATTATTTTTAAATTCTAAAAGGCATTACCAATAGGTGATGCTTTTTTGTTTTACTTAAATTGATTCTTTGGTTGTAATTAAAAAATCTATTTTACATAATATAAATTATAGTGCATTACTATATTTTACATTCCTGATAGTCAATTGTTTAACATTAATAATTATTATATGTTTAACACTGGCTTAATAGATTCGCTAAAAATACGAGTCAAGCTTGACAAAGTTCAGATACTCGACCAACGATTAATAACTGATTATATCGCTTATTATCCAAGCATACAGGAATTAGATAATGAAGGAATTGTAAACGAATATTTAGGCGATTCTTTTAGAAAAGCAGAACCATTTGTAAAAATAGTAAATGGTATAACTTACCGTATCTATATAAAAGCATTTATAGATGCAAAAAAAATGGCGCATGAATATGTAGTATTTCAAATTTCTGCTAAAATGCTGAAGCAAAATTATTTTGAGGGCATCACATATAAAAATTACGGTGCTATTGTTGACGATATAAATGATTTCGGTGTACTTAAAATATCCAAAAAAGATTTTTTACAGGGTCTAGTTTCAGACATTGACATATGTATTAATCAACTGATTGACTTAAAAAGCTTGAAAACGGCTTTTAGTTTTATTCTACAAAATCCAAATTCCGGAAAGCTTCCGCTCATTCATCACATTTCTCAATCGAACTCGCAAAAAAACACATTCAATTTAGGAATGGATTTTAATAAACGTGAAAAAGCTTCAAATACTGCCCCATACTGCAAAATCTATCACAAAGGTTTTGAATTGCTTTCAAAATCAATAGTTTTCTATAAAGCATACTTAGAACCTATGAAAACGTCAATAGTTGATAATTTGGTTCGATACGAATTTACCATTAAGGCACATAAACACAAAGAATATTTGATTAACAAAGGGTTTAAAGCTGACTTTAAAACCTTGTTTGATTTATTAAGTGCCAACCCCAAAGATTTAAAATTAATAGCGCAAAGTGGACTAAAACACTATATAGAACCAAAACAAAAGTCTAACGTAGATAAAGAACTAAGTCCTATGGATATAATGGTACAGTTTTATCAAGAAAATTTAATTAAACTCGGATTTGATGAGGAAAAACTTTTAGGATTTACTTATTTAATTGAGGATGCGAGTTCAAAGAGCAGAACAAAATCAAAAGCAAAAAAATTGATTGATGATTTAAAAAACAGAGATAAAAATTTAAAAGCAGAAATTCTGCAAAATGATAGAAGTGGTCATTTTTTGAAAAATCTTGGCGTATGAGTGATGTAAATATAGTTTTTAGTCCAAAAAATCAGATCTATAATTTTTCAAGGTTTTTAGTGTCAAAAAATACTTTACCAAAGTATATAACTCAAAAGAACGCAAATAAGGTTCTCTTAGCTATTAAAAATCAAAAAACAAATAAGATTACATTGAAATTTAGAAAGTACGGCAAAATTGAAATTTACTTAAAATAACTTAATAAAAAACTTAGGAACATGAAAAAATCAAAAACCATTAAACTACAAAATAAGCTAATTAGTAGCTATCAATTAATTTTTGAAATGGGGGTAAAAATGGAGGTAAAAAGCTCTTTTAATGAGGGTGATTTTACGGTAAGATTGGTACAAATAAATTGTCTCAGAAATCGCCTAAAATTATCACCTCCAAAATAGGCAAAATCCCGACTAATGATAGTCGGGATTCATTTAGCAGATTTGCTAATCTTAAATTTTAAAAACTATGACTGAAAAATGCGAAAATTGCTACTATTTCGATGGCTCAAAACACGAAAAAGATGCTCAAACGGCTCACGCTGGAATTTGCTCGAAATGGACGGAAATCGTCTTTAAATCGGAAACCTGCAAACAGTTCTTTTCAAATCAAAATAAAAGCGAAAAAGAGATTTTCATCCCTTTGGTAGATGTCTCAAAATTACCACCAATTAACCAACTAACATTATTTTAAATGACAAAACAAAAAATCAATGCTTTAATTTTTATTGCAATAACAATAATTGCAAGTATTACAATTCATCTTTTAACTCAATATCCATATAAATAAAAAGGGGAGTGTCCTACCACTCCCCTATTAAAAACCCCGAATCATGGCAGATACCAAAAATTACACGGATTATCAAAAATTATCATTCAAAGATATCGAATACCTACTGATTTCTATATCGGAAAGCACTGCAAAACAGTACTTAACGGACATTAAGAAGGAATACGGACTTAAAACCGTTCTTTTCTCCCACTTCAAACAATATTTTAAAATCACTTAAAATCTTCAAAAGTACCTAAAAATACTCAATAGTCTAAAAGCCGATATTCTCGGCTTTTATTATTTCAAAATTTGTGCCAATAATAATACTAATCAAATATGAAATAAACATGGAGTTATTCAATTCACAAGGTCAAAACGTAACGAAGTCCCCCGTATTACTTGTTACAAAATCAATCGGGGCTTTAATCATTTCCTCCACTCTAGATGTTGAAGCATTTACAACTGAGCAAATAAAAGTTGAAGTAGAAAAAGCAACAGGTAACGAAGAAATCACAAAAGGTTTCATGGGGTTAGCTGATTTCGTCTACTTGACCACTTTTAACGGGGATGCTGTGACATCAGACCCAATCTACAAAACAACGGCTGAATGTGAAATTTGCGAAGATGGGGCAATCCAACTGGGCGAAAAAGACGTTATCAAAATCCAATTGCAAGGTTTGAAAACTGCGGAAACGTATGTGATTAACGGTATTGAAATGCCCCAGACATCACACAAGACGCTTTCTTTCGAAAACAAGTCGATGGCTCAAGACGAAAAAAACAAAACATTTGAAGTGGTTGATTGCGATTTAGCTTTGCTTGACAATTCAAACACTATCGAAGAGGTTTCGTATACCTTTTTCAATGATGTGGTAGTAAAGTACACGTTGCATGAATTACGTGTGTTGTCTCGTTCAGTTGACCCAGTGGCGTATGTGAAACAAGACGGAACGATTAAAGGTGCCTTTGCTTCAAAATTACAACTTCCGTTGTTTGGTGTAAAAGCTATTGAAGTCAGAAAGATTCAAGGTGCTATCATCAACTTAATTGTAAGATTAGAAGCATAATGGGATTCTTTAAGAAATTAGGATCGGCGGTAAAAAAGGGAGTCAAGCAAATCTCCCTTAAAAACGTTGTCAAATTAGGTACTCCCCTATTGTCAATGATACCCATCGCAGGAGGATTAGCCCAGAATATAGTCGAGGGAGCAAGTGCTGCTCATGAGGCTAAAAAGCAGGCTAAATTAGCGGAACAACAAGGGAAACTTGAATTGGCACAAGCCTATGAAGCACAAGCTCAAGCATTAGCGCAACAATCGGGAGCGGTTGTAGGACAGCAAGCGGGAAGTGTTTTTAAAGCTTTTTCAAAAGGTGCTACTAATGAAATGATAGCTCAAACGTCACAAGCAACAAAAGAAGTAGCTGGAAACATTGGGGCTGAATTAGCTGACCAAAGTATTAAATCTTGGTTTAAAAAGCACATGACGGCTATCATAGTCGGAGGAGTCGCTTTAATAGGTTTAGCAGTAGTTTGGTTCAAAAAGTCAGGTCATCCAAGTCAAAAACGATGGAATATGCCTGTAAATAAGACAAGATGGTAAAGCCATTAATCGGAACGCTAGGAATCGGTTTAATAGAGGGGGTCCACAACATCCCCCCTGTTAACCAAACAACCGAAATAATAAAGATCGTTATACAAGTTATACTTGCAATTGGTACTTTATTTAAAATGTTTAAAAAACCAAAAGAGGTTATTAGTAACCAAAATGTACAACCAATAAATTAAAAAATATATGTCAACATATAAAGCAAGAATTACAAACGACCGTTTTGGGAACCCTTACCAAGTAATAGGCTGTAAAGACAAAAAGGGCACGGGATTTTCAAAAGGATACGTGGAATTAGGAGGGAAATTATACAAGCTTGAACCATCAAAAGCCACAAAAGATGGCGTTGAAGTTTGGATAAAAGTAACTGCTGTTAAGAAGCAGACACAGAGCTCAAGTATGTAAAATCACTATGCCCCTAAGGGGGCTTAGCAAAAAATCTCAATTATGAATAAAATCAACGGAATAGTAAACGGTCTAAAATTCGTTTTGAAATTTGGTGTTTACATCATGGCAATTGTCAAAATCGTCGAATTTGCAGTAGCTACACTGGAAGAACTGAAACCTCAAAAAAAGCTAGAAGATGAGTAAATCGTTTTTGAATAATCACACTGTCAGAGGCTTAAGAAACAACAACCCGGGTAACCTTAAAAGGACAAAAGATGCTTGGCAAGGTAAGATTCCTTTTCCTCAGAGTAAAGATAAAACCTTTGAACAGTTCAAAGATATAAAGCACGGTATTCGTGCCATGTTGAAAGACTTGATTCACGATATAAACAAAGGAAAAAACACCGTGAATGCTTTGATTAATGAATATGCCCCAACGTTCGAGAACGATACAAAGGCGTATATTCTAGCGGTTTGTAAAACATTAGGAGTACAACCAACTCAAAAGCTGACCACTATAAACAGTAAATTCCTTATCATTTTAGCCCGTGCAATTATGAAAGTCGAATTAGGTGCGTCACATACATTGGTGACCGATGCAGACATCGAAGAAGCTCTACAGTTGCTTGGTGAGGTTTCAACGCCTCAATTAACTGTAACCATTTCAAAAAGCAAATTGAAACCGCTAGTCCCTGTACTGGTTTTCTTAGGGGTTTTTTTTTGCTCAATTTATACACTAATCTAAAATCTAAAAAATCCAAATTATGGAAAAATTAAAAACATTCGCAATGGTGCATCAAGCACAAATTTTAGGAGTTTTAACTCTTGGTTTCTTAATCCTTGCTTACAAGGTTTTCGTTCCTCAAAAGCGCTAAAATGCCTTATTTATTACCACTATTAGCACTATGGCGGGAGATGAAGATTCTCTCGCTATTGGCTTTTTTAATCCTGTTGTATTTCGTTTCAAAACTATTCAAAGATGATAAAGAAAACCCAAAATAAAACCAATGTAGCAACTCAGGCAATCGAGTTTCTTAAAAAATACTGGCTATTCATTACGGCACTTTTGATAGGTATACCCTACTTGAAAAGATACATGGATGAACAGGCCGAAAAGACTAGGCAAGCTAAACTACAGTTACAAGTTGAGGGGAAAATTGCAAATGCTCAAGTAATTGTAGATAATAGACAGACAGAAAATCAAAATCCTTTAACTCAGGCACAAAAGAGATTGAAAATCACAGCTTCAAAAGAATTACATGCAGCTTCTCAAAAATTGGCTTCTGACTTTGGTTTTTTACAGCAGGCGAAGTTGGTTAATTGGTACGATTACCTCAATCCTTTAAACATTCAGACAGTTGCGGGTACTTTGTCCGAAAATGATATTGCAATTCGTGAAACTCTTGTTTTGTATCGCAATTATTTCGACAAACTAGAGAAATTATACTATGAGGTCGATACGAACAGTAGAAGTCTAAGGAAAGATATACTTCAATACTTAGATTCTAAAGAACTAAAATATTTACGTAAATACTTAAAAATTTAACTATGGTAACATTGGCTTACTTAACCCGAAATATGTCCTTAGAATTCATGCCTTTACCCGTTAAGGGTGAATGTGTGAGTTTGCCCGAGGATTTAATTTTTGTTGCTTACATGGATGGCACAACGATAGTAAAAGAACCTCTTGATTCGGTTCTTGAATTTTCAAAAGTCGAGCGTTTAATTATGGGGCTTTCAGCTTTTGATTTGTCATTTGTAAAAGATTCTGATTTCAGGAAACAAAACACAAAAATATGTCCTCGTCCTGTTGAAAAAGTAGCAATTCTCACAAATGTAAGTGTAACGGGTTTCACCCCCATTTTTCCTGCTGATGTTTCAAATAGAATGTATACTTGTTCGGGAATGTATAATCTTTCTATAAACAGGCAAAGATTCGATAATGGCTCAATTGTGGTCACTCCATTAGATTACTATTACGGAGGTCACTACGCTTTTCCTTTAAGTTTAGGTGATCAAATATGGATAACAGACAACTTAGGAGAATTTGAATATTCGGAAGTTCAGACTGTTTCTTAACCTTAAATGACTAAAGAAAATAATTTAACACAAATCAAAAAAATATGTATATTTGTCGTAACTTCAAGGAGAGATAATAAGTAGTGGAATACTTCTCTCGGCGATAAAAATCAAATATCATGTCAAAAATCATTAAGAACGCCTTAATAAAGGTAACTTTCGATAGAATATTAACTAACGGGAAAAACTTCTGTTGGTTCAAAGTAAAATCCACTTATCTAAGCTATATGGTAAAATATTGGCGCGGAAAAGTGGATTTTCGTTATTTAAAAATATACCCAAAAAATGAAGATGGCAGTTGCGGTTCTCAAATCGGATATATCACCCGAACAAAAGTAGAATTTTAGCACTAAATTATTAATTCGTTAACTGGCGTAGCCTATTGACCATGCGTAGCCGTTAACTTGCGTAGCTTCAAAAGCTTAACTATTAACCACAAAAAAAGAGGCTCAAACGCAGGTGGAACTGCTCGCCTCTCATTGATAAAAATCTATGGCAAATATACAAAAAAATCCTTTACATACTATAAATTATAGTGCAAAATAATAACATTATATTAAAGAATCAAAACCTCTGATTAGGATCTTAAATATTTACCTTTGCAAAATATTAAAAAAATTCATGACTGATACCGTAATGACAAAAACAAAATATATTAAATTAATTCTAATTTTAGGTTCACTGACTGCGCTCGGACCCTTTTCAATTGATATGTATTTACCTGGTTTTGCAGGAATTGCTAAAGATTTGAATACTTCTGTTGCTAATGTTTCCATGACTCTTTCCAGTTATTTCATTGGAATTTCTGCTGGACAATTGCTTTACGGACCATTATTAGACCGTTTTGGTCGAAAAAAGCCATTATTTATAGGTTTGTTAGTTTATATCTTGGCTTCATTAGGTTGTGTTTTTGTAACTGACATTGATACTTTTATTGGTTTACGATTCATTCAGGCTGTAGGCAGTTGTGCGGCAACTGTGGCTTCGGTTTCTATGGTTCGTGATTTATTTCCTGTAAAAGATATTCCTAAAGTATTCTCTTTATTGATGCTGGTTGTTGGGCTTTCGCCAATGTTAGCGCCAACTATTGGTGGTTATGTCACGGAAGATTATGGTTGGCATACTGTCTTTTTTATATTAATGTGCATTGGAATTGTCATTCTTTTAGCTGCTCAAATTGGTTTGCCAAATACGCACAAACCAGACACTTCAATTTCATTAAAACCCAGACCTATTATTTCCAATTTTATAAAAATTGTAAAAGAACCCCAGTTTTACACGTATGCTTTTACAGGATCTGTGGCTTTCTCCGGATTATTTACTTACGTAGCGGCCTCTCCCATTTTATTTATGGATATTTTCAAAGTAGACGCAAAAACCTACGGTTGGATATTTGCCTTTATGTCTTTGAGTTTTATTATTGCCAGTCAGCTAAATTCTGTATTGTTAAATAGATTCAAAAGTGAACAAATGATTTTTGGCGCTTTGATTACGCAGACAATTATCAGTGTTTTATTCCTCATATTGTCGATAAATGATCTTTTAGGCTTATATGAAACTATTGCTATGCTATTCTTATTTTTGGCTTGTTTAGGAATTTCAAATCCCAATACAGCAGGGCTTACCATGGCTCCTTTTGCTCGAAATGCAGGAAGTGCCTCAGCATTAATGGGTGCTATTCAATTAGGATTAGGAGCTTTAGCTTCATTTGCCGTTGGTGTTTTTGTAAAAAATTCTATTTTACCAATGGTTGTGATTATGACTGTTTCAACAATTTTGGCGTTAATCATTTTAATTCTTGGAAAACGAAACATAAAAAAAACTATTGTAACTTCTCACGATGAAGGAATTGCAATAGTTCATTAATTGTAGATTTGAATCTATTATTGTTTTGGTTCTGTTTTTACTTTTTTATCAGGTCTGATAATCATACGTAAAGATTGATCTTTTGCAAAATATGCAATCATCCAATTGAAGAATGTTTTCACCCTGTTGCGATACGTTATCAATGAAATGAGGTGAATGAAGAGCCATATTATCCAGGCAAAAAATCCTTTGAAATGCATTTTAGGTTTTGGTAAATCAACCACAGCCTTATTTTTACCAATTATAGCCATAGATCCTTTATCTTTATATTTAAAGGGTTTTAATGGCTTGTTTTGGTTTGTTAACTTAAAGTTATTCGCCAAATTTATTCCTTGTTGAATCGCAACTTGTGCCACTTGCGGATGACCATTAGGGAAATCGGAATCTGTAAGTTGAATACAAGTATCGCCGATTGCAAAAATATTTTCAGTACCATTAACTTTATTAAAAGCATCAGTTGCCATTCTTTTTCCACGACCATAACTTTCAGTTGGAATTCCTTCGAAAACTTTTGCAGAAACTCCCGCAGCCCAAATTAAATTTTTGGTTTGTATCGTTTCACCATCAGCAAAATATACCGTGTCATCGATATAATCCACAACAGTGGTATTTAATTTTACTACAACACCTAATTTTGTCAGCGCTTCAAGCGTATCTTCCTGTGAAGCTTTACTCATTGGAGATAATACGGCATTGGCACCATCAACTAGATAAATATTACTCGCTGTAGTACTTAATTCCGGGTATTCTTTCAGCAAAATATTTTTACGCATCTCAGCAAACATTCCCGAAACTTCAACACCTGTAGGTCCACCGCCGGCAACCACAATGGTTAACAATTTTCTGCGTTCGCGAATGTCTTTGCAAATGGCTGCCTTTTCTAAATTTTTAAGTAGTGTGTTACGCATTACAATGGCATCATTGAGCGTTTTCATTGGAATGGCATTTTTCTTTACGTTTTCCATTCCAAAATAACTGGTTTCAGCACCTGTGGCAAAAACCAAGTAATCGTATTCTAATTCTCCATTGTTAAGAATGATTTTATTTTCTGAAGAGTTTACTTTTAGTAAGTTTCCTAAACGGAATTGTAGATTTTTTTTACCCGAAAAAAACTTTCGAAATGGGTAACTGATACTTGAGGGTTCTAAAAAGGCAGTAGCAACCTGATATATTAGTGGTGGGAAGAAATTATAATTATTTTTGTCAACGAGTGTTACATTGATTCCTTTTTCATTTACTAGTTCTTTAGCAAGATTCAATCCTGCAAATCCTCCTCCTATTATTATAATTTCCATATCGTATTTTTATAGTCTAAAATAAAAAAAGCATCCATAAATATACACTATTTACGGATGCTGTTACAATATAAATTATTAAAAAAACTTTAAATATTAGTTCTTTTTTAGTTTTTTAACGGGCTTTTCTAAAGGTTCATTTTTGTTTTGAAGCATATAATTAGCCAATAATTTTTCAATTAATTCATCTTTAGTCAAATGATGAAAAACAGTTTTTATTTTTTCTTTTAATTCTGGAGCAACATCATGATTGGGTTTGGTTTTAAAAATTTGCTTGGCCCATAACAAGGTGTTATTTTCTTCGATGCTGGCAACCGTTGGTTTTTTGAACTGGGTGAATTTAATTCCTAATTCTTTTTCAAAATCAGCAATTTCCACTACTTCTTCGGGTTGTAAAACCGTCAAAGAAAGTCCCTTTGCTCCTGCCCTTGCGGTTCTTCCGCTACGATGTACATACGCTTCGTAAACATCCGGCAAATGATAATTAACTACATAAGAGATTTCTTTTACGTCAATTCCTCTTGCCGCTAAATCTGTCGCTACTAATATATTAATGTATCCTTCACGGAATTGCTCCATGATTCTGTCACGAATTCCTTGAGATAAACTACCGTGTAATGCGCCTGATGAAAATCGGTTGATGGCTAAGTTTTTGGCTAATTTATTGACCGCAGCTTTCGTTTTACAAAAGATAATTCCGCGTTCTCCTTCTTTAGAATTCAGGAAATGCATCAAAACATCCAGTTTTTCAATTGGATCCACCACAATATATTCATGGTCAATTCCTTGATTTCCTATCGTTTCCATGTTGGCACTAACTTGCACCACATTTTTATTCAAATAGTTCTGAATCAATTGTTTGATAGTTCCAGGCATGGTTGCCGAGAATAAAAAAGTATTATGATTTTTAGGTAATTCAGCTACAATTTCGTCTAAGCTTTCTTTTAAAATAGTCACCATTTCATCCGCTTCATCGAGCACAAGGAATTTGGTTTCTTTTAGATTTATGGCTTTGCGCTGCATCAAATCAATTAATCTTCCGGGAGTTGCCACAACGATATGTGTTGGCAATGAAAGTCTTTCGATTTGCGGTTTGATTGGAATTCCTCCACAAGTTACCGCAATGGAAACTTGAGGTAAATGTTTTGAAAAATCTTCTAAATTCCTGAAAATCTGGTGTCCTAATTCACGCGTTGGAACCAAAATAACAGCTTGTATAACTGGCAAATTAGTGTCAATTAATTGTAAAATAGGCAATCCAAAAGCTGCCGTTTTTCCTGTACCGGTTTTAGCAAGCCCAACCAAATCCGTAGTATTTGATAAAAGTAACGGAATCGTTTTTTGCTGAATCTCTGTGGGCACAACAATTTTCAATTCGGTAATCGCTTTTAGTATGGGTGCTGAAATTCCTAAATCAGAGAATTGTTTTGGCATTTTTTTGGATTTTATAATTTTATAAAAAAGTTGTTTTGTAAACGTAATTTTTAGCCCCGATAGCAGTGAAAATCCTTTTATTTTTTCTTTAAAAATAAAAGATTGTAACGAATAGCGGGATTAGCTCCTGGAAAAAAAAAATTAATCTTCATCCGGTTCGTTCATGATTTTTTCCCGATATTTTTTCCCGGTTAACAATACCAGTTTTAATTTGTAATCATCAACAAGCCACTCGCGGTAATTTTTACTGCATTGGCTCAGACATTTAGAATAGCGTTTGATGCGACAATCGATATCATCATCTAACAGTTTTCCTAATATTTTAGCTTCTTGTAAAGTTTCGGAATTATCAACACACATAGCAGCATGCTGATCCAATGATTTTTCCAGCACTTCTTTTGAACGTAAATTTTGTTTGATGATGAGTTTATGTTCTTCATCGACATCAAAAGTTACGACTTCCGTTTTACTGAATTTAGCACGTAATTCCGGTGGCATGCTGTATTTAAAATACAATTCAATTTCGGTATCATCACGTAAATTTTCTAAATAAAATTCAGGTGATTTGAAGATGTGTTGCCAGTTTACCGGCTCACTCCACAATCCAAATCGTGCAGCATTATTTCCTAAATCGATAACATTAAAAGTGTCTTTGTTAGGTAGTTTTCTGGAACCACGACCAATCATTTGATAATATAATGTCAACGATTTTGTTGCTCTGTTCAGGATAATGGTTTCTACGGTAGGTTCATCAAAACCTGTGGTAAGAATCCCAACTGATGTTAGAATGGCATCGGGCGTATGCTTGAACCAATGTAAAATATCCTTTCTTTCTTCGTTATTACTGGTGTTATCCAAATGACGAATCGCATAACCGGCTTCTCTAAACGTTTCATATACATATAATGATGTATTGATACCATTATTAAAAATCAAGGTTTTCTTTCCTAACGATTTCTCTGTATACGCATGCAATAATTTTTCCTGCATGGCCATATTAGTATATAAATCATCCGATGATTTCACGGTGTAATCACCATTGATACCAACTTTTAACGATGTCAAACCTACATCATAGCTATACGTGACTGCCTTTGCCAAAAATCCGTTTGCAATCAATGAACTAATGGTATCCCCTACGATTAATTCATCGTAGCTTTCGTGCATGGGTAATTTAATATTCGAACTTAAAGGCGTTGCTGTAACTCCTAATATAAAGGCATTCTTGAAAGAGCTTAATAATTTTCGGAAGGAGTTGTAATGCGCCTCATCGATAATTACCAGACCTACATTATCTAAATGTAATTTTTCGTCATTTATACGGTTTTTTAAGGTTTCTACCATGGCCACAAAACAAGAATAATCGTTTTGGTCCGGAAGTTCTTTTACTTTACTGTTGATAATTTTGTTTTTAACATCAAAACCCTTCAACATTTTTGAAGTTTGTTTACACAACTCAATTCGGTGTGTTAAAACAACTACTTTTTTATCGTGTTGTGATAAATAACGACGCACAATTTCTGAAAACACTACTGTTTTACCACCACCAGTAGGCAATTGGTATAACAAATGATGTTGCGGAGGTGCATTGTCTATGCGCTCAAAGATGGCGTCTATATCGCCTTTTTGGTACGCATAAAGTTCTTTTTTGTCTTCGATTTCTATTTCTAAAGTGTTTTGGGACATTGCTTATTGTTGGATTTTTGCAAAAATACACCTAAAAAACAGTTTAATTGTGAATTTTAATTAAAAAAAATACGATTGATTAAATAAAATTGAATTATGCAACTATTCAATATTCAAATCGCTCCATAATGGCATTAAACTCGGGTTCGTTGTACCACTTTTGTATAATGGTTTGATTATGTATGGCTATAATTCTTGGCTTGAAATCATTGAGTATTCCATTTGCAATCAGGAAAATTACAGCTTGCTCAAAAGAATTGAATATACTTTTAAAAAATAAGTCATTCTTTATAGTATTTTCAGATGAAAATGTTTGTGCAATTTCAATGTTATAGAGCATTACATCCGCAATTATAAAAGGATCCACGCCCAAAAGAAGAAAATGCTTGATGTATTTTTGGGCAACGGAACGCCTCATTTTTGGCTTGCTGCGTCTTCCTAATTTTTTTACCGGATAGTATTCATTTGAAATTTTGAGTTTGCATTCCTGCAAAAGTGTTTCTTCCTTTGGATTGAAAACAAAATTATAATAAACTTTTATGGGGGCAAATTTCTCGTACAATTCAATAATTTGTTCTTCGAGTTGCTCCTTATTAAGTTCGGCTAAATATTTTTTTAAATCGCGTTTGCTCATTATCAAGGTTTAGAGTTACAAAAGTAAATTAGTTTACGATGCAATACTTCAAAAATCAATGATAATACTTAATTTTGCTTAAAATCAAGGTTAGAGGTTAAAAGTTAGACGTTATACGTTTAGAAACGAAGTAACTATTAACTCTTGACTTTTAACTCTTAACGCTTAACTCCCAAAACATGCTTAAATTTTTCAAGGTTATCGCTTTACTCGAAGGAGTTTCTTATTTGGCTTTATTTTCGAATATGCTTTTTATAAAACCTACCAATCTCACTCTTTATAAAACATTATTATTCCCAATAGGAATGGCACACGGACTTTTGTTTGTTAGCTATATTATTTTGGCTGTAATGCTAAAATTTGAGCAAAATTGGGATTGGAAAAAATTTGGCATTATTTGTCTGGCATCAGTAGTTCCTTTTGGGACTTTTTATATAGAAAGAAAATATCTGAAAAATGTATAAATACATAGAAAAAATATTCAATTTTCTATATCCTGTATTCAGAAAATGGGGATTGGGAAGCAGTTTTGCTTCTTATCTGAGTCTGATTATAAATATTGTTGTGCTTTGCGTATTGGCGTATTTTATTTATGTGGTCTTTCGTCTTATTTTAGTAACGATTATGGCGGTAATCGCCCAAAAAACCAAAACTAAATTTGATGATTTATTGGTAACCAATAAAACGGCAAAATACATTGCACATTTAATTCCATTATTATTTATTTATAAATCAGTGCCAATAATCCTTGATAAATATGAATATTGGGAAGGCGTTTTTGGGAAGCTGGTCGGAATTTATATTGTAATGCTTGTTTTATGGATTATCCGCACTATTTTCAATGCATTACGTGATTATTTAAAACTAAAGCCCAGATACAGCGACAAACCTATTGACAGTTTCATTCAGGTAATCATGATTGTGCTTTGGGCTGTTGGGATTACGGTTATTATTTCTAAATTATTTGATATTGATCAAAAACAGCTCTTAACCATTTTAGGAGCTGTTTCAGCAGTGATAATCTTGATTTTCAGAGATACCATTTTAGGCTTTGTATCCAGTGTCCAAGTCTCTATAAATGATATGGTTCGCATCGGGGACTGGATTACGATGGATAAATTTGGTGCCGATGGTGATGTGATTGAAATCAATCTGGCTACCGTAAAAGTTCGAAATTTTGACAATACCACTACCACTATTCCAACGTACAGTTTAAGCTCCGATTCGTTTCAAAACTGGCGCGGAATGTTGAATTCAGATGGGCGACGTATCAAAAGACACATTCTTATTAAAACAAGCAGCATTCGATTTTTGGAAGAAGCAGAATTAAACGACTTGAACAAAATCCATCTGATATCGGATTATATTGACACCCGAAAATTAGAAATAGACAAATATAATTTCAGTAATAAAATTGACAAATCAATTGCTATTAACGGACGAAATTTGACAAATTTAGGTTTGTTTCGAAAGTATATTACGGAATACTTATTCAATTATCCCGGATTAAATAAAGAGATGCTGATGCTTTGTCGTCAATTGCAATCCACTTCACACGGTGTTCCGCTTGAAGTTTATGCCTTTTCGCATGACAAACGATTCGAGAATTACGAGTACATCATGTCAGATATATTCGATCATATAATTGCTTCAGTGCACTATTTTGATTTGGAAATTTTTGAAACTGTTTCAGAAAATGATTTTAAAGTATAAGAGCAACTTTTTGTTTTTACTTTCTTAAAAATGCAAGGAAAATTACAATCGGTCCTTTACAAATTCTATAGCTGTTTTTCCGTGTGCTTTTGGTTTTCCTTCAGCATCTAAATTTACCATTGTAGTGTGATCTATAGTGATAATTGTTTCGCGTGTCATCATATTTCTAGCTTCACATTTTAGCGTTAGCGAAGTATTTCCAAATTTTAAAACATCAATGCCAATTTCTATAATATCACCCTGTTTTGCTGAGCTTCTAAAGTTAATTTCTGACATGTGCTTAGTAACAATTCTGGTGTTCTCTAATTGGATAATGGTGTATAAAGCCAATTCTTCATCGATCCAAGCCAATAATTTACCTCCAAATAAAGTTCCGTTAGGGTTTAAATCTTCTGGTTTTACCCATTTTCTAGTGTGAAATCGCATAATTTTTCTTTATATATGCAAAAATAAACTTTTCTTATGGCTATTTTCTTTATTTTTAAAGAAAAAAACATGAACGAGCGTGATACTTTTTTAAAAGAATTCCGTGGACAGACCATAGGCTCTGTTACCACACAATCTTCTTCTGATGAATCGTTTCAAAATGAAGTGCTTAGACCAATATTGAAACTACAAAACGATTTTTTTGTGGCCTCTTTTATCAATTATATTGGTAAATACAAAGCTGATTTTTATACCCATACTGTTGAAAAAAAAATGTCGATAATAGAAAATGCGATCCAAAAAGACATCAAATTCAGGAATGCTTTAAAAGGAATGATAATCGGGTTATTTACCTCAGATGAATATGCTGTATACATACAAAACTCTTCCAGTCTCAACAAAAGAATGATGGGTATGCTCATTGAAAGACTAAAAAGTCAAGTACAATTATTTGAAATAAATGTGAATTCATAATTCTTTAAAATAATTACCTTTCAAAAGTAAAATTAAATTGATTCCTGACAGGAATAACGTATTCACAAATAAATGGAAGTCTTTTTAATACTATTATGAGCTTTTGACAAAGAAAACGATACAATATAAATGGCTGCATTTTGCTTATAATTTAAAAAAGGAGTGCTTATTTATGTAAATATTACAATTTCATTACTATTTAATAATCGGTATTGTTTTTTATAATAATTATTGGTTAACCTTGATTATTTATGTTTTTTGCTTAATTTTTTTCATTATAATTGTTAAAAATAAAGGCATGAAGGAAGAGTATTTCAAATGGCATTCACCCCACCTTAACAGGGATATTGAAATGTTAGTTTTTGGACACGCAGGATACCCTATTATTTTATTTCCTACTTCCATGGGCAGTTACCATGAAAATAAAGATATGGGATTGATTGACTCTGCAAGGTGGTATATTGAGCAGGGTTTAATCCAGATATTTTGTCCCGATAGTATTGACAAAGACAGTTTTTACAATAAAAATATTCATCCCATACATCGCATAGAAAATCACGTCAGATACGATAAAATGATTTGTCATGAAATCGTTGAAAAAGTGAAAAACAACACTTCTTCCGGAAAAGTTGTTGTGGCAGGTTGCAGTTTTGGCGGGTATCATGCCGCTAATTTTGCCTTTCGCCATCCGGGATATGTCAGCCATATGTTCTCGATGAGCGGTGCTTTCAATATCAAAAGTTTTATGGATGGTTTTCACAATGATGATGTGTTTTACAACAGTCCTGAAGATTATTTATACGGTCTAAATGATTATGAATTATGGAATATGGACATCGTTTTAGGAACTTCTAATTGGGATATTTGTTTCGATGCCAATCTAAAATTAAGCAAAATTCTAAGCGACAGGAACGTTCACCATTGGTTAGATATTCGTCAGGAACGCAAGCACGACTGGCCGGTCTGGAAAGAAATGTTTCCGCATTATTTATCAAGAATTAAATTTTTTTAAAATTACAAACGTATCAAGATGAAAAAAATTGGAATTTTATTTGGAATGGAAGACACCTTTCCGCAAGCATTTATTGATCGGGTTAACTCAAAAAACGAAAAAGGAATCATTGCGGAAGCGGTTGCTATTGATAAAGTAGTTCAAAATCAAGACGGAGAATATGCGGTAATTATTGACCGAATTTCCCAAGATGTCCCTTTTTACCGTGCTTATTTAAAAAATGCCGCTTTAACAGGAACCAATGTAATTAATAATCCTTTTTGGTGGAGTGCTGATGATAAATTTTTCAACAATGCTTTGGCAGATACTCTTGGAGTTCCGCTTCCTAATACGGTGATTCTTCCTTCGGCCGAACATCCTACTGATACCACCGAAAAATCTTTCCGAAATTTAAAATATCCAATGGAATGGCAAGGAATCTTTGATTACATTGGCTTTCCGGCTTATATGAAACCGTATGCTGGTGGCGGTTGGAAAAACGTGTATCGATTAGAAAACAAAGAAGAGTTTTGGGAAAAACATAAGGAAACGGGACAATTAGTGATGATGTTACAAGAAGAAATTGTTTTTACGGAGTATTTTAGGGTCTATTGTTTGGGTTGTAAAGCCGTGCGAATTATGCAATACGAACCAAGAAATCCGCATCATTTGCGGTATGTAATTGATGGACCTCTAGTTGATAAAAAATTATTAGCCACAGTAAAAGACTATACTTTACGTCTTTGTAAAGGTTTAGGATATGACTTTAATACGGTCGAATTCGCAGTTAGGGACGGAATTCCGTATGCCATTGATTTTGGAAATCCAGCACCAGATGCAGAGTTAACTTCGGTTGGTGCTGAGAACTTTGAATGGGTGGTGGAAGAAGCCGCAAAAATGGCTATCGCTGCCGCAAAAAAACAAAAACCAGGGAAAATAAATTTGACTTGGGGAACTTTTATAAAAGATGCCGCCGGAGGAAAGTAATCAGTATTCAGTTTGTCATTCCGAGGAACGAGGAATTTCAACCATAAGGAACAGCAAACAGAGATTCCTCGTTCCTCGGAATGACAAAGGGGAAGAAAAATGTAATTTTAAATAAAAGTTTTGTTGATTACGAAATGCCCTAGCCCCGATTAAAGTGAAAATCCTTTTTTGTCCTGAACTTTTTCAGGACAAAAAAGATTGCAACGGAAAGCGGGTCCCGATAGCTATCGGGATAGCTCCTAAAAAAATAAATTAATGAAAAAATTACCCGTTTTTACACTCGGTGTAGAAGAAGAATATCAAATTATAGATCCTGAAACAAGAGATTTGCGGTCGCATTTGTCAAAAATTGTGGATGGTGCAAAAATAATTTTAAATGAGCAGGTTAAAGCCGAAATGCACCAATCGGTGGTGGAAGTGGGTACTAATATCTGCAGTAATGTCAATGATGCCAAAAATGAGATTCGATTTTTACGGTCTAAAATTGTTGAATTAGCGGATAAACAAGATCTTATTGTTGGTGGAGCCGGGACGCATCCATTTTCAAAATGGCAGGATCAGCCCATAACTGACGATCCCAGATACCACGATATTGTCAATGAATTGCAGGATGCAGCACGTTCCAATTTGATTTTTGGAATGCATTGTCATGTGGGTATTGAAAACCGTGAAATTGGGTTGCAATTGATGAATCAAGCCACGTATTTCCTGCCTCACATATTTGCACTTTCAACAAATTCCCCTTTTTGGGAAGGCAGAAAAACAGGTTATAAGTCCTTTAGAACTAAAGTTTTTGACAAGTTTCCAAGAACGGGTTTGCCGGAATATTTTGATTCGGTAAGTTCCTATGAGAACTATTTAGATACTTTGGTAAAAACAAATTGTATTGATAATCCTAAGAAAATTTGGTGGGATTTACGCTTGCATCCGTTTTACAATACGATTGAATTCAGGATTTGTGATATGTGTTTAACGGTAGATGAAACCATTTGTATTGTAGCAATTATTCAGGCAATTGTGGCTAAACTTTACAAGCTTAACATGAATAATACGAGTTTTAATATCTATCGATTGGCATTGGTAAAGGAAAATAAATTTCGCGCGGCTCGTTATGGAATTGATAATAATATGATTGATTTTGGATTACAAAAAGAAGTGGAAACCAAAATGCTTATCTTGGAATTGTTAGACTTTGTCGATGATGTTGTTGATGAATTGGGAAGCCGCGAGGATATTAATTATGTTCATGAAATTTTGAAAAACGGAACCGGGGCAGACAAACAACTAACTGTTTTTGAAGAAACAGGGGATCTTTCCAAAGTGGTAGACTTTATAACTGGCGAATTTACCAAGGGATTATAAAATATAAATTAACTTTACGCATTATCTTTTTTTAAATAGTTATGTCGAATAAAATTATAAAAATAGCGCTTTTAGATATGTACAAAGGGGAACCTAATCAAGGGATGCGCTGTATAATTGATGTTGTAAACAGGTTTAGTCCAGTAGTTAGTTTTGAAATATTCGATGTTCGGGTAAAATGTGAATTGCCGGATATCAAAGAGTTTGATATTTACATTTCAACCGGAGGTCCAGGAAATCCATTAATTGGTGATGGAAATTGGGATGTGAAATATTATGCGTTTATAGATTCATTGCATAAATGGAATACTGAAAATGCAATTAAAAAGCATGTGTTGTTCATTTGTCATTCTTTTCAAATGGCTTGCTTGCATTTTGGGTTGGCCACGGTGACCCGAAGGAATGATACTTCTTTTGGTGTAATGACCATTCATAAAACCAAAGAAGGGCTTACGGATCCTTTATTTGAAGGGTTGGCAGATCCTTTTTATGGGATTGATTCCAGAGATTATCAAGTGGTACAGCCTAAGCTTAGTATTTTTTCTAAAAAAGGGGCTAAAATTATTTCGTTAGAAAAAATAAGGGATAATGTACAATACGAGCGTGCAATTATGGCGGTTCGTTTTACCGATTATTTTGTAGGGACACAATTTCACCCGGAAGCCGATCCGGTAAGCTTTATCTCGCATTTGAGAAACAAACAGGCGAAAGAAAAAATCAGGAATATGAAAGGGAAAAGAAAGTTTCGAAACATGCTGGAAGATTTATTGGATGATGATAAAATATACAGAACCAATGAAACTTTGATTCCTAATTTCCTTCGAATAGCGATTAATGACTTAATGAAAACCAAGAGAATGCTTTCTAATTAATACATTTATTTTAAGATGATTTCAAAATATCGGGAGTTATTTAATGCTCAATTTACAGAAAAAAAATATCAGGAATTTAAGGATGATATTGCTTCCGATTTTAATTACATGCCTACTTTTCGATTAGGTGAAACCCCTTTTTTTATTTCAAATGAGTTAAAAGCACAATTGATTGAAGGCTGTAATCAAGTTATAGCTTTTATTCAAAAAGAAGACTTTAAAATACTTACAAATAAATCATTAGAATTAAATCATAAAGTTCCAAATGAGGATGAACACACCACTTTTTTAGCAATTGATTTTGGGATTTGTGAAGAAGACGGAGCTGTTATTCCTAAACTAATTGAAGTACAGGGATTTCCTTCTTTGCATAACTATCAGATTAATTTGTATGAAAAATTCAAGAATCATTATCCTTTTCTTAGCGAGTTAACACCGTTTATCACCAATATTGAACCACAGGAATATTTCGATATTTTGGAAGAAGCGATTTGCAATAAGCATCCGAAAGAAAATGTTATTTTGCTTGAAATAGAACCCGAAAAACAAAACACCAAGATTGATTTTTATTATTGCAGAAGAGATATTGGTCTACCGATAGTTTGCGTTACTGAACTCCTAAAGAAAGACAAACAACTGTTCTATATAAACGAAAAAGGCGATGAAATTCGGGTAAAAAGAATCTATAATCGGGTTATTTTTGATGAATTGGATTTGCGAACCGATTTAAAGTTGAATTTCCATTTTTCAGATGAACTTGATGTAGAATGGGCTGGACATCCCAATTGGTTTTTTCGAATCAGTAAATTTATTTTACCTTTTCTAAAAGGAAAATATTTCATCGAAACTACTTTGTTGAGTGACTTAAAAGAAATCCCTCAGGATTTAGAAAATTATGTTTTAAAACCTCTATTTTCTTTCTCAGGAACAGGCGTTATTTTTCATGTTAAAAAAGAAGATATCGAAGCAGTAGTCGATAAAGAGCTTTATATTCTTCAAAAAAAGATAAACTACATTCCTATTGTACAATCTCCTGATGGGAAAGTAAAAGCCGAAGTGCGTGTGCTTTGTGTTTGGAAAAAAGAGGATGCAGCTCCTACTCTACTGTGCAACTTGGTACGATTGAGTCGTGGTGAAATGATTGGCGTTAAATTCAATAAAGATAAAGATTGGGTTGGCGGAACACTTGGATTATTTGAAAGGTAAATCCTTTTATTAAATCAAGTTTAAAACTTTCTAATGTGTACTTTTTTCAAAATTATTTTTTATTTGATTTCTAATTTAGAGTATAATTATTTAGCTTTTTATTCTATTTTTTTGAACTTTTATCCTATTGTAAACAAACACTACTTATTATTGTTGCAATACCGTATTTAGGTACACTAATTAAAATTCATTTTTAAGTTTAATTTTTGATAATAATGTCATTTTAACGCATTGGAGTACGAGAAAGTGAAAATTGAACACTTTTTTATAGCGTAATACGTGTTAAAAAATAATAAAGTTAGCTATAAAAATATCACTCACCTGAACTGTTATTTTTAAAATTTAAGTTTTTTCTTGTTTTAGCTGATTATGGATAGTGTTTAATGAATTTTTAAAACCTACACTCTTAATAATTTACAAATTATTTAATTCTATAATAATTTAACATTTAAAAAAATAATCTGTCTTTTTTTTATTTATTATTGTAAGGATGTAATTCAAAACTACTAAATATTTTAGCAAATGAATAGAAGAGAAGCACTTAAGAGCGTTGCGTATTTGATGGGAAGCGCAATTTCAGCAACTACGATGGGCGTTTTATTTGAAAATTTTACTTTGCCAGAAAAGGAGAAAAATAAAGTACCTTTTTCGGCTACTGATGAAGAAGTTTTAGCTGAATTTGCCGATATCATTATACCGACAACAGCATCTTCGCCAGGAGCAAAAGCTGCAGGACTTGGTGCTTTTATTCCCATGATAATTAGAGATTGTTATCCGGCAAAAATGCAGCAGATTTTTGCATCCGGAATGAAAGATATGCAAGCAAAATGTTTGAAAGACTTCAATAAAGATTTCATGACTATGACAATGGATGAGCGTCAGAGATTAATGGGAGAATTAAAAGACGAAGCAATTGCTACAGAAAAAGCACCTTCTTTCTTTTTGATTGCCAGAGATTTAACCATTCTTGGATATTTTTCATCAGAAATAGGTTGTACACAAGCTCGTGAATACCTACCCGTTCCCGGTAAATATGATGGAAACGTAGAGTATACCCCAGGTCAAAAAGCTTGGGCAACATAATGGTATTAACCCTTTTGACTTTAAAAATATCTTTAAAATATAAAAATACTACACGTGAATATAAATACCAATTTAAAAGAACAAAATACATATGATGCTATTGTGATAGGATCAGGAATTAGTGGTGGTTGGGCAGCAAAAGAACTTACTGAAAAAGGTTTAAAAGTTTTGATGTTAGAGCGAGGTATGAACATTGAGCATATTAAAGATTATGAATCTGCCATGAAAGCCCCATGGGAATTGGAGCATGCAGGCAAACTTACCGTAGAACAAAAAAGAACACATCCAGTACAAACTCGTGATTATCCATACAATGAAGCTACCGAAAAATGGTGGGTTAATGATTTGGAATGCCCGTATACAGAAGACAAGCGATTTGACTGGTACAGAGGATTTCATGTTGGAGGAAAATCTTTAATGTGGGGTCGTCAAAGTTACCGTTTTAGTGACCATAATTTTGAAGATAATGCTAAAGATGGGTATGGTAATGACTGGCCTATTCGTTATAAAGATCTTACGAAATGGTATGATTATGTAGAGAAATTTGCCGGAATTAGTGGGCAAGTCGAAAACTGGCCACTTTTACCGGATGGGAAATTTTTGCCTCCAATGGATTTAAATTGTGTAGAAAAATCAGTTAAAGAAAGATTAGAAAAACATTACAATAGAACCCGTATCCTTACTATTGGCCGTACGGCAAACTTAACGGTTCCTCATAAAGGTCGTGGTAGCTGTCAATATAGAAATTTATGCAGTCGTGGTTGTCCGTTTGGAGCCTATTTCAGCACGCAATCTTCTACATTACCTGCTGCTATGGCGACTAATAGATTAACGGTAAGACCCTACTCTATTGTGAATCATATCATTTATGACAAGGACACAAAAAAGGCAAAAGGGGTAATGGTAATTGATGCAGAAACCAATGAAACTATGGAGTTTTATGCTAAAATTGTTTTTGTAAATGGCTCCACTTTAGGATCAACTTTCATCTTATTGAATTCAACTTCTGAAGCGCATCCGGAAGGAATGGGTAACGCTAGTGGGCAATTGGGACATAATTTGATGGACCATCATTTCCGTTGTGGTGCTGAAGGAACTGCTGAAGGTTTTGAGGATAAATATACATACGGAAGAAGAGCCAATGGTATTTATATTCCAAGATACCAAAATGTAGGTAATGATAAACGAGATTATTTAAGAGGTTTTGGCTACCAAGGAGGTGCCAGTAGAGGATTATGGCATAAAGAAGTTGCCGAATTGGCTTTTGGTGGTGATTTCAAAGATACGATGTCACTTCCAGCAAATTCCTGGAGTATGGGATTGGGTGGCTTTGGAGAAATGTTGCCTTATTATGAAAATAAGGTTTATATCGACCATACCAAAAAAGATAAATGGGGACAACCCGTTTTGGCCATTGATTGCGAATATAAGGAGAATGAAGCCAAAATGCGAGAAGACATGATGAATGATGCCGCCGAAATGCTCGAAGCATCTGGAATCAAAAATGTAAAAACGTATGATAACGATTGTTATCCTGGCATGGCTATTCACGAAATGGGAACAGCCAGAATGGGTAACGACCCTAAAACTTCTGTTTTAAACAAATGGAATCAAATGCATGAAGTCAATAATGTATTTGTTACTGACGGTTCCTGTATGCCTTCGATTGCCTGCCAAAATCCATCATTGACATTTATGGCATTAACAGCACGTGCCTGTGATTATGCTGTCAAAGAATTGAAAAAAGGCAATATTTAGCACCAGAAAAGCATGAGAAAATTAAAAATGGGTATGGTTGGCGGTGGGCAGCATGCTTTTATCGGAGCGATTCATCGTATTGCAGCCAACATAGACGGATTAATTGAATTGCATTGTGGGGCTTTTAGTTCCAACCCAGAAACATCAAAAGAATCAGGAAAAGAGCTGTTTCTGCCGGAATCAAAATGTTACGGCTCTTATCAAGAAATGTTTGTAACCGAAAGTGGTCTTCCAAAAGAGCAACGGATGGATTTTGTAACCATTGTTACTCCTAATTTTGCTCATTTTGCTCCGGCAATGATGGCTTTAGAGTATGGTTTTCATGTTGTTATAGACAAACCGATGACGCTAAGTCTTGGTGAAGCCAAACAATTGCAACAAAAAGTGAAAGAAACCGGACTTATTTTGTGTCTTACACATACCTATTCCGGTTATCCAATGGTAAAACAAGCCCGAAAAATGGTGACTGACAACCAGTTTGGGAAAATTAGAAAAGTAATGGTAGAATACCCGCAAGGCTGGTTGAGTACCTTGACCGAAAGCGAGGGAAATAAACAAGCGCTTTGGCGTACCGACCCTTCAAAAAGTGGTATTAGCGGATGCATGGGAGATATTGGAACCCACGCAGCACAACTGGCAGAATACATCTCAGGATTGAAAATTTCTAAGTTGTGTGCAGACATCAATATTGTTGTTGAAGGAAGAAATCTGGATGATGACGGTAATGTATTACTCAAATTTGATAATGGTGCCAATGGAATTTTGGTGGCTTCACAAATTGCTTCCGGAGAAGAGAACAGCTTGAAAATTAAAATTTACGGCGAAAAAGGAGGTTTAGAATGGCATCAGATGAAACCCAATACCTTATTGGTAAAATGGCCGGATGCCCCAGCACAAATTTACCGTGCAGGCAATGGATATTTATCGAATATCGCCACATTTAATTCCCGTACACCTAGCGGTCACCCGGAAGGTTATCTGGAGGCTTTCGCTAATTTATACAAGAATTTTGCTTTGACATTACTATCAAAATCAGAAGGAAAAGAACCAACCGAGGAAATGCTTGATTTTCCAAATGCTGATGATGGAGTTCGGGGAATGGCTTTCATAGAGAATGTAATAGCTTCGGGGAAATCAGATCAAAAATGGTTTGATTTTAATATTTAAAAAAGAATAAATGACAACAATACAAGGTCCTGCGGTATTTTTAGCTCAATTTATTAGTGATGAAGCTCCTTTTAATTCCTTAGATGGAATTTGTAAATGGGCCGCTGATTTGGGATTTAAAGGTATTCAAATGCCAACATTAGATACTCGATTCATTGATTTACAAAAAGCAGCAGAAAGTAAAACGTATGCAGATGAATTAAAAGGTACAATTGCTTCTTACGGATTAGAAATCACAGAATTATCAACACATTTACAAGGTCAGTTGGTTGCGGTTCATCCTGCTTATGACGATTTTTTTGATGCCTTCGCTCCGGTAAACGTACATGGTAATTCTAAAGCAAGACAGGAATGGGCGGTACAACAGTTGAAATATGCAGCAAAAGCATCCCATAATTTAGGTTTAAATGCACATGCTACCTTTAGCGGTTCTTTACTTTGGCAATATTTTCATCCTTGGCCTCAAAGACCACCAGGTTTAGTTGAAGATGGTTTTGCTGAATTGGCTAAACGCTGGTTGCCTATCTTAAATGAATTTGATCAAAATGGGGTCGATCTGTGTTATGAAATTCATCCCGGCGAGGATTTATTTGATGGGGAAACTTATGAAATGTTCTTGAAAGCGGTGAACAATCATTCCAGAGCTTGTATTTTATATGATCCGTCACATTTTGTTTTGCAACAGTTGGATTATATACAATACATCGATTTTTATCATGAACGGATAAAAGCTTTTCACGTAAAAGATGCCGAGTTTAACCCCACAGGAAAACAAGGAACTTTTGGAGGATACCAAAGTTGGATAAACCGTGCGGGGCGTTATCGTTCTCCTGGAGATGGTCAAATTGATTTTAAAACTATTTTCAGCAAATTAGCACAATATGATTTCAAAGGTTGGGCCGTGATGGAATGGGAATGTTGTCTTAAAAATCAAGAAGATGGAGCACGAGAAGGGGCTGAATTTATAAAAAATCATATTATAAAAGTTACTGACAAAGCATTTGATGATTTTGCAGCTGTCGAAACTAATCAGGCTTTTAATAGAAAAAACTTAGGATTATAAAACTTAAATACAATGAAAATGAAATTAAAATATTTGCTTTTTTGGGCAGCATTAATTAGCTTAACCTCATTTACCAATGATACTTTAGATGCAAAATATAGCAAACCTACTAAAAAAACAAACGCCATTTTTCAAACATCAGATGGTGAAAAATTAATTGCTAAATCAGATTGTATTGGATGTCATAAATTAGATAAAAAACTTATAGGTCCCTCCTATTTAGATATTGCAAAAAAGTATCCTGTCAATGAGAAAAACGTTAGTTATTTATCTGGTAAAATAATTAAAGGAGGTTCTGGAGTTTGGGGAACAATCCCTATGGCAGCACATGGATCTCTAAAAAAAGAAGAAGCAAAATCAATGGCAAAATATATTTTGTCCATAAAAAAATAATATAAAAAAAATGTCTGTTTTTTCTGTTTCACTATAGAACATTTCAGAGCACCCCATTTGTTGATCTAATTTATTACTATTAACTAACCGTATTAAAAATAAATGAAACAAAAAGAAGAAGAAAATAAAATCACAAATAACCGTCGTGATTTTATAAAAACGACTGCTATTGCAGCTGCTGCCTTTATGATTGTTCCCCGTCATGTTTTAGGAAGAGGATTTGTTGCCCCTAGTGATCGTTTATCAATTGCCGGTATTGGTGTTGGTGGAAAAGGAAAGTCAGATATTGCTATGTTTGCCAGCAGTGGAAAAGCTGACATTTCATTTTTATGTGATGTAGATACCAGAAGAGCCGCTGGAAGTGTAAATGCATTTCCTAAAGCTAAATTTTACAAGGATTGGCGTGAAATGTTAGACAAAGAACATAAAAACTTCGATGCTGTTTCAGTGTCTACTCCGGATCATAATCATGCGATTCAAGCTCTCGCAGCCATGCAATTAGGGAAACATGTGTATGTTCAAAAACCAATGGCACATGACATTTACGAAGCTCGTATTTTGACTCAAGCAGCCAAGAAATACAAAGTGGTCACCCAAATGGGGAATCAAGGTGCCTCAAATGATGGTACCCGAATCATGAAAGAATGGTATGAAGCCGGTTTAATTGGTGATGTACACACTATTCATGCCTGGACAGACCGTCCGGTATGGCCACAAGGTATTCCTTGGTCAACTAATATAGCTGAAATTCCTATGGAATTAGATTGGGATTTATGGTTGGGTACAGCTCCAAAAAAAGAATACGTAAATAAATTAGTACCATTCAACTGGCGCGGATGGTGGGATTACGGAACTGGTGCCTTGGGTGATATGGGCTGTCATTTGCTTGAAGCTCCTTTTAGTGTATTAAACTTAAAATATGCAAAAGATGTTCAATGTAGTGTTGGTTCAGTTTATGTAGATGAATTCAAAAGAGGGTATTTCCCAGAAAGTTGCCCCCCTTCAAGCCATGTAACATTAACTTTTCCAAAAACAGAAAAAACAAATGGTGACGTAAAAGTACACTGGATGGATGGAGGAATTCAACCTGAAAGACCTGCTGAATTAGGTTCAAATGAAATTTTTGGAGACGGCGGAAATGGAACATTATTCACTGGTACGAAAGGGAAAATGATGTGTGATACCTATGGTTTGAATCCTCGTTTGCTTCCTCTTAGCAAAAATGAAAACCTTAAAATAGCTCAAAAATATGCCAGAGTAAAAGATGGTTCGAATGGACATTACAAGCAATGGGTTGAAGCGGCAATTGCAGGTTACGGAAAGAATGAGCTGAGTTCTCCATTTGAAATTGCAGGTCCTTTAACGGAAGCTTTATTAATGGCTAATTTAGCTATCAGAGGATATGATGTGATGAGAGAAGAGCTTGGAGAAGAAGTCTATCCGGGACGTTCTGCAAAATTATTGTGGGATAATGACAACATGAAAATCACCAATTTTGATGAAGTGAACCAATTTGTAAAACGAGACTACCGCCAAGGCTGGAAAGCGTTGACGTTATAAATTCAAAAACTAAAAACACTAAAAATGATTAAAAATATTTGTACTTCATTACTTCTAATGATACTGATTCAAACAGCAAATGCACAAACATTACCAAAAGGATTTAAATCAATATTTGATGGACAAACCACAGCCGGATGGCATTCTTATGGAAAAAAGACTGCCGGTTCAGCTTGGAAAGTAGCAGATGGTGTTTTGCATTTTGACCCAACCGCTGCAAAAGATGGTCAAGGCGGTGATTTAGTAACTGATGTAGAATACGCTAATTTTCATTTAAAACTAGAATGGAAAGTGGCAGCAAATGCAAACAGCGGTATTATTTTCTATGTAAACGAGGATGTAACAAAATTCAAAAATACGTATGAAACGGGTTTAGAGATGCAAGTATTGGACAATGACGGTCACCCTGACGGAAAAATTGAAAAACACCGAGCAGGTAATTTGTATGATTTGATCAAAAGTTCTTCAGAGCCTGTAAAACCAGTTGGAGAATGGAATTCTGTTGATTTAGTATGTAAGTATGGAAAACTGACCATGTTACTTAATGGAGTAAAAGTTGTTGAAACGACGCTTTGGGATGCCAATTTTAAAACTCTAGTTGCTGGAAGTAAATTTGCTACTTGGCCGGGTTTTGCTGCATTCAAAAAAGGTAAAATCGCATTGCAAGACCACGGAGATAATGTGTGGTTCAGAAACATTATGATTAAAGAATGGAATTCAATGGAAATAACTACTGGATGCGAAAACGGTATGTAGTATCTAATAGTAGCCACCAAAAAAAATAATTTTCAACCAATCTTTTAATCAATAATTAAATGAATACTATTGTCAGAATTAAACTATCGGCCATGATGTTTTTCAATTTCTTCGTTTGGGGAATTTGGTTTGTAACTATGGGAACCTATTTAACCAAGGGAGGCATAATGGCTTCCGGTACACAAACAGGTTTAGCATACGGTACACAATGTTTAGGAGCAATAATAGCCCCTTTTATTGTAGGTATGATTGCCGATAAATTTTTCGCCGCTCAAAAGATTTTAGGTGTTCTGCATCTTGTGGGAGCCATTATTTTATACCTGATTTCTACCCAAACCGATTTTGATTCGTTTTATTCATTGCTATTAGTTTACATGATTCTTTTCATGCCAACTTTGGCTTTAGTCAATTCAATTTCCTTAAATCAGATGACTAATGCAGAAAAAGAATTTGCAAGTATTAGAGTTTGGGGAACTATAGGTTGGATTGCTGCGGGTTTAATAATTGGCTGGATGGCTTGGGAATCTTCGCCAGAAAGCTTGAATATTACCTTTTTGATTTCTGCTATAGTTTCTGCCGGATTTGGAGTATATTGCTTCTTTTTACCAAACACACCACCGCCAAAAGCAGGAAAAAAAGTAAGTTTTTCAGAAACAATTGGTCTGGATGCACTCAAAGTTTTGGCAGACAAAAACTATCTGATTTTCTTTATTGCATCGATATTAATCTGTATTCCATTAGCATTTTATTATGGACAGGCGAATCAATTTTTGAATGAAGTTGGTATGCAAAGCGCTGCTGCAAAAATGACTATAGGACAAATGTCTGAAACTTTATTTTTGTTCTTAATGCCGCTGTTCTTTTTGAGATTTGGAATAAAACAAATGCTTTTGATAGGAATGCTTGCTTGGGTTTTACGCTATTTATTGTTTGCTTATGGCGATGCCGAAAGTAATATTTGGATGTTATATGTTGCCATTGCTTTACACGGTATTTGTTATGACTTTTTCTTCGTAACAGGTCAAATTTACACAGACCAAAAAGCAGGTAAGGAATCACGTTCCTCTGCACAAGGTCTAATTACATTAGCGACTTATGGTGTTGGAATGTATATTGGTTTTTATGTTGCCGGATTAATTGTCGATCAAAATTCAATGGAAGCCGGTATGCACAATTGGAATAAAATTTGGATTTTTCCATGTTTGTTTGCAATAGGAATTTCGTTACTGTTTTTTGTATTTTTTAAAGAGAAACATAAAATAAAGATCGAAGAATAAATTCGAGTAATTTAAATAGAAACAAATGAGCGCTAATTTGAATAGAAGATCAGCAATAAAAGGATTACTTGCGACAACAGCAGCTTTTGGAATTCCTTCTGGATTTTCTGCTTTGGCTATGCAAAAAAATGAATCAGAAACACAATTAGGTATGTTGAAAGGAAATATAAACCATTCCGTTTCCCGCTGGTGTTTTAGTGACATCGATTTAGACACGTTATGCGTCGAATCAAAAAAAATGGGGATTACCGGGATTGATTTAGTTGGACCAAAAGATTGGCCAACTCTAAAAAAATATGATTTGGTTTCCACAATGTGTAATGGTGCCGAAATTAATTTAGTTGATGGTTTTAATGACATTAAATTTCATGAAACACTCCTAAAAAATTACACTGAAATGATTCCGCTTGTCGCAAAAGCGGGTTATAAAAATCTAATTTGCTTTAGCGGAAGCCGAAGAGGCAAAACGGATGAAGAAGGTTGGAATAATTGTGTTATTGGTTTACAAAAACTAATTCCTTTGGCCGAAAAGCACAATATAATCCTTGTCATGGAATTGCTGAACAGTAAAATTGACCACAAAGATTATCAATGCAACAGAACCTCATGGGGAGTGGAATTAGCGAAACGATTAAATTCTGAAAATTTCAAGTTGCTTTATGATATTTACCACATGCAAATTGATGAAGGTGATGTGATTAGAAGCATAAGAGATAACCATCAATATATTGCACATTACCATACTGCAGGCGTTCCGGGACGAAATGAAATTGACGGAACTCAGGAACTAAATTATGCTGCAATCATGAAAGCGATTGCGAAAACTGGTTTTAAGGGATTTGTAGGGCAAGAATTTATTCCTAAAAATCCGGATAAACTAGCTTCATTGAAACAGGCTATCGCAATTTGTGATATTTAACGAATCTAAAAAATAACTCATGATAAAAAGAAGAGAATTTTTAATTAATGCCGGTTTAGCATTAGGTGCATTAGCCATTGCGCCTACATTTGCTTTTGGCACCAAAAAACGAAATATTGGATTACAGCTTTATTCTTTGAGAGAATCATTACCAAAAGATGTGAAAGGCGTTTTGGAGCAAGTAGCAAAAGCCGGTTTTAAAGAGGTGGAGACTTATGGTTTTTCTGCAAAGGATGGTTTTTTTGGTACATCTGCAAAAGACTTTAAAGCAATTTTATCCGATAATGGATTAAAAGCAACCAGCGGCCATTATGATTTTAGTTCTTTCATAGATAAGAATAATTCCGACTTTTTAAAGGCTTCAATTGAAACCGCGAATATCCTTGGAAGCGAATATCTAACAATTCCTTGGTTATCAGAGTCCGTGAGAACTAATGCTGATGGTTACAAGAAAACGGCTTTAAAGATAAATGAAGCCGCAATACTTTGTAAAGATGCAGGTTTAAAATTAGCCTACCACAATCATGACTTTGAATTTAAGACTTTTGGAAATACAACGGGCTATGAAATTCTGTTGAATGAAACTGATAAAAAATTAGTCGATTTTGAATTGGATTTGTATTGGGCGGTTCGTTCCGGAAATAATCCGTTAAAATTATTTAAAGAAAATCCAGGACGTTTTACAATGTGGCATGTAAAAGACATGGATAAAACGGATCCAAAATTAAATACAGAAATTGGGAAAGGTACGATTGATTTTAAAGCCATTTTTGCTGAAGCGAAACTTTCAGGAATGAAACACTTCTTTGTGGAACATGAAACTAATTATTATCCAAATCCAATAGAATCTGTAAAAACAAGTTGTGCTTATGTAGAAAAGCATTTGTTGTAAACCATACTTTCTTTAACTAAAAAAGATGCATTCTAATTATTAGAAATGCATCTTTTTTAGTTGAATCTATCCCTTATTTTACTCCGTTATATTAAATCCTGCAACATAAAAATTGGTATCTATTTCCAGTTTTGAATTTTCAGTAATCGTTGGAAGACTCTTCCATTCCGTTTCGGGTTTCAGCAATTCTTCTTTTCCATTTAGAGATACTTTCACTGGCATATTGAATCCAGAAACACAATTTGTCCAACGATAACCCACTTGATTATCCTTGAAAAAATATTCTAATGTTGGAATTCGAGTATCTCTTAAATATTGATTAAAAACAGTTGATAAATCGATTCCAACTTGCTGACTTAAATAATCTTCAATTTGTTTAGTCGTTACCGTTTGGTGATAAAAAGTACTGTTCAAACCTCTTAATATTCCTCTCCATTTTTCATCATCATTTACAATTTGGCGTAAAGTATGCAACATGTTCCCTCCTTTTGGATACATATCTCCAGAACCTTCGTTGTTTACACCGTAGTTCCCTATAATTGGTTTGTCATTGTTTATTCCTTTTCTTGTCCCTCTCACATATTCAAATCCGGCATCTTTTCCATAGTAATATTCTACAAAAAGACTTTCAGAATAGTTCGTGAAACTTTCGTGAATCCACATATCAGCAATATCTTTATACGTGATATTATTGGCAAACCACTCATGTCCCGATTCGTGAATAATAATAAAATCAAACTTTAAACCCCAACCTGTTCCGCTTAAATCCCTACCGCGATACCCATTTTGGTACCCATTACCATACGTCACACTGCTTTGATGTTCCATTCCTAAATACGGAGCTTCGATTAACTTGTAACTGTCTTCATAAAATGGATACGGTCCAAACCAATGTTCAAAAGCTTTCAGCATCCTTGGAACATCTTGAAATTGTTTTTTGGCTTTCGCCAAATTGTCTCTCAAAACATAATAGCTGCAATCTAAATCGCCTTTTTCGCCTTTGTATTTTTCTGAAAAGGAAGCATAATCACCGATATTGATATTTACACCATAATTATTGATAGGATTTGATACATACCAATTATAGGTTTTGGTTCCGTCTTTTAATTGTTTTACACTTTGCAAACGGCCATTGGATACATTCGTCAAATTTTTCGGAACATTTACGCTAATCAACATAGTATCCACTTCGTCATACATATGATCTTTGTTTGGCCACCAAACACTGGCACCCAATCCTTGACAGGAAGAAGCAATAAAATGATTGCCATTACTGTCTTTTTTCCAAGTAATTCCACCATCCCAAGGTGGATTTATTGCAACTTTTGGTTTTCCTCCATAAAATACGGTAAGTTCTTTTATTGCACCTTTTGTTTGAGGAGCAATTAATTCAATAAAGAAAGCATTTCCTTCTCTTCTGTATTTTAAAGCTACCCCATCCTGAATGACTTTATAAATGTCCATTGGATTTTGCAAGTCAATTTGCATAGTATTGTGTTCTTCCAATACTTTATATCGAATGGCGTTAGAACCTGTAATTGTGCTGTCTGCAGGATTTACTTTAATATCAAGATGATAGTATTTTGCATCCCACCAAGCTCTTTCTTTAGTGATGCTACCTCGCAAAGTATCTTGTCTGGTAAATATTTGCTCCGGTTTTCCTAGTAAACCTTGTGCATTTATACCATTAAAAAATAGAAATGTGATAAAAATAATACTAAACTGTTTTTTCATAATAATCATTTGGAACAAAAATAAACTTTATAATCCTATAAATATAGGACTCTAAAAAATTATTTTTCAGTATATACCTGAACATATTCTTGAATAAATTTATTTTCTTTTCCCCGAATCCAAACTGAGGAATGATTGTTATCCATTGTATTTATTTATTAAACTTTAAATAAAAAGCGACTATCTCTATTGAAATAGTCGCTTTTTTACTTTATGCATTAAAAATTAATGCAGGTTGGTTACCTTATTTTGTTGTACTACAGCAGTAAAATCATTGGCTAAGCGATTCCCATAATCTTCTAATAGTTCTAAAACTCGTTCCTGACTATCTGATTTTACAATAAGTCCTGCATGATGTTCTAACGGAACTCTGAAACAAACTTCCGGATCTGAAAACGAAGATAAATTAGGATGCTGGAATTTTGATAAGGTCAAAACAATTCCGGCATATCCTTTTTTTACTTTTGGTAAAATGTATTTTGTTCCTTTTACCAATGCGTCTTCAATAGCCGCCCATTCCTTCCATAAATTTATATTGGAAGCCTCGGCAACCATTTCAGCCAAATGCGCTCCTCCTACTCTTGAAGAAGTCTCCAGAAAATAGATTTGACCATCTTCATTGCTTTTTATGAATTCAGTATGTGCAGCACCATGTTTTAATCCAAAGCTTTTCAATACTTCTTCATTTAACTTTTTCATCGCTTTATCATCTTCTGAATTGTATTTAATAATAGCCGAACGAAAAACGCCTCCACCTTGTAAAATTTCCATCGGTGTAGCTAAATATTTTGAAGTTAAACTAAAGATTACTTTGCTATCCGAAATCAAACTATCACAATGATACACATCGCCAGGTTTGAATTGTTCTAATAAATATTTGAATCTGTTATTCCCCATTTCATTGATATGAATCCACAAACTCTCTTTGTCAAATATTTTTATAATTCCTGCAGCCGAAGCTTCTGATCGTGGTTTCAAAACCCATGGAGCTTGAATAGTATCTGCAAAAGTATTAATATCATGATCATTAAATAATGAACAAAAAGCCGGAATAGGAATTCCACAACTTTTGGCTCTCATGCGCATCGCCAGTTTATCTCTAAAATAACGTCCTGTAGTTTGTCCCATCCCGTCAATACGGAGATTTTCCCTGAGATACGTAGCTTTTTCTACATCATAATCATCCAAAGCAACAATGGCATCCACTTTGGTTGACTTCATAAAATTACCCACACCTAACAACAGATGTTCTAAATTCCAATCGACATCTTGACCTTCCATATAAAAAATCTCATCAATATGTTGATGCGGCCATGGTTTGTCTCTCAGTTTTTCGCTCGTCACTAAATAGACTTTGTTGCCTAACTTTTTTAAATTAATTAAAAAATCGGCACCCTTGAAATAATTTGAAATACAAAGGAAGGTTTTAGAGTTTTCCATAGGTTATAAATTTTCAATGAATTTAGTTAATAAATGAACTCCATATCCTGTTGCGTGCTTACTTTTAGCAAACTCATCATCGCCAAATGCTACACCTGCAACGTCAAGATGCGCCCAAGCTTTGTGTTCTTGGGTGAAATATTCTAAAAATTTAGCGGCGCTTATTGCTCCGGCAACTGGTTTTCCGCTATAATTTTTCACATCGGCAATATCGCTTTCGATATCTGATTTATAAACATCCCAAAGCGGCAAAGGCCACAAACGCTCTCCAATTGCATCTCCGTTATCTTGTAGTTTCTTAGCCATTTCTGCATTATTGGTAAACAAAGCACCACATTCATACCCAAAAGTACCAACGCTGCTTCCGGTAAGTGTGGCGATATCTACAATATATTCTGGTTTGAAATTTTTAATCAAATACGATAATCCATCCGCTAAAATGAGTCTTCCTTCAGCATCTGTATCAATAATTTCTATCGAATGTCCGCTGTAACTGTGAATCACATCACTGGGTAAAAACGATTTGGCATCAACGGAATTTTCGGCACAAGGAACAATTGCAGTTACTTTAACGGGTAATTGTAAATCAGCAATGAGTTGCATTGCACCAAGAACGGCTCCAGCTCCCGCCATATCACATTTCATATGAAGCATTCCGGCTGTTTTTATATCTAATCCACCGGTATCAAAGGTGATTCCTTTCCCTACCAATCCAACATGTTTTATGTGTTTCACTTCGGCTGCAGGAGTGTAATTCATAATAATAAATTGTGGTTCATTTTCACTTCCCTTTCCAACTGCCAAAAAAGCACCAAGTCCCACTATTTTTGAAGCATCATGACCTAAAACTTCTACATCAAAACCATATTTTTCACCCGTTTCTTTAGCCCAATTTGCTAGATATTTTGGATTAACAGTATTTGGAGGCAAATCAACTAAATTATGGATTGCCAGTTGCGCTTTGGCAATTTTAATTCCTTTTTTGGCTGTAGCCAAATGATCTTTTTCAGAAAGCAAATTCAATGTGAAATCAGGATCCAAAAACGGATGAACGCTTTTCTCCGATTTAAAATGACCTAAATCATACGTTCCTAAAAGCAGTCCCGAAATCATCGCTTCCACCTGATCCTGAGTAAACTGTTCCGGTATAACTAAAGCTACATTCAAACTGAAATCTTCTTTTTGTTTCGATGAAATACGGCGAAAAATAGTTTTCAATGATTTATAATCCGTCTCTTTTCCCAAGCCAATAAAAACATACGTATTGTTGTTTTTTTCGGCTAAATAATGAGTGTCTTTTTTTCCGAAAAAAACTTTTGATGTTACTTCTAGTCCATTATAAGTTATAGGAACAATACTTTTTGAATACGTTTCAAAAACCGGAATCAAAATTGTTCCTGAAAAATCAGTTACGTTCTGTAATGTATTTGTTTTCATTTGTTCTTTTCTTTTTCCCTTATTAATTGCATACACTATAAATCGTGTAGCTACGTTTCTTTTGTATTAAAAAACAACCATTCTATTGCTTTAGGGAATTCATCACTCCAATAGGTTTCGCTATGTTTCCCTTGCCTTTTAATGCTTAGATTAATCTTTGATTTGTCTTTTACAAATTCGCTTGAAATCAAATTATCTTTAAAACTTTTTATGTGTTCAATCATTGTATCACTTTCATCACCGCCAGCATACAAATAGATTTTGGTATCGGCAGTATTAGCTTTATCAGAATTGATTTTTAATTCCGGAACTACCCAAAGTGATGGTGAAAAAATCATTAATTTGCCATACACTTCAGGGTTTCTTAATCCGCTAAAAATACTTACCAATCCGCCCATCGAGCTTCCTCCTATTCCGGTAAATTCCCGTTCTTTTTTGGTTCGAAAGGTACTGTCAATAAATGGTTTTAGCGTATCCGTTACAAATCGAATGTATTTCTTGCCTTGTCCTTTACCTAATGCTGTTTTCCCAACATTATATTCTTTTATACGATCTTCTTCGGCGTGCTCTATCGCTATAATTATAATTTTTCCAATTTTGTACTCTGACATAACAGCCAGTTTTTTGTCAATTTCCCAATTGCCAAATTCGGCTGATTCATTAAATAAATTTTGGGCATCCTGCAAATACATCACGGGATAACTTTCACTTGAATTGTCATAATCATGAGGCAACAAAGCCCAAATTTTTCTTGTTTTGTTGAGCTGAGGAATTAAAAATTCATCTGAAATCAGCTGAACTTGTGGCAAAAATGATTGTTTAAAAGGCAACCAATTTTTTCGCCATCTGGCAACATGTTCTTTTTGAATACCAGTATGATTAAGTGTCGAACGATTTTCGGTACGATTGCCGTGGCTGTCAATTTCCACTTCACTCCAATCCCCTTTAGTAAATTTATACAAAAGGACGACAGGATAATCAAAATCGTGCAAAAATTTATAATGGTATAAGTTATTGCCAATTTTTTCCATCATAAACGCTTTGTCCTGCGTACGCCAATTATTGAAATTCCCTGAAATATAAACAGGTCTTGCATCATCTTCGTCAGTTGTAAGGATTATATATAGCCCCGTATTTAGTATTGGATCGTTTAATTCTTGTGTCAATGTGGTATTATCTAAATTCATCACTTGCATTGTGGTACTTTAATTTTAAAATAATAGTAAATATAGTGGATTGCAATTTGAAATAAAAGAAAAAAGAAAACCCAATAGTATATTATTTACTATTGGGTTTAAATATGAAAATTGAGTAAACTAATTTTTCTTCTGGCGACTTTTTAGGACTTCAACAACATCATTTAGCTTAAATCCTTTGGCTTGCAACAATATAAGGTAATGAAAAAGCAAATCAGCACTTTCGCTCAAAAACAAATCATCATTATCATCTTTCGCTTCAATAACCACTTCAATCGCTTCCTCGCCTACTTTCTGTGCAATTTTGTTCATTCCTAGTTTAAATAAGGAAGCAACATAACTTTTTTCAGAATCAGCATTTTCTCTTCGAAGTTGGATTGTGTCTTCTAAATTTGAAATAAATCCATAATCAGGTTTGTTTTCGTCTGCCCAACACGTATCAGTTCCTTTATGACATGTTGGCCCTTCTGGTTTTACCTGTATCAATAAAGTGTCATTATCACAGTCGTTTTTGATGTCAATCAGATGGAGAAAATTGCCGCTTTCCTCTCCTTTTGTCCAAAGTCTTTGTTTCGTACGACTATAAAATGTTACTTTTTTAGTGTCAACTGTTTTTTGATACGCTTCGGCATTCATAAAACCCAGCATCAAAACCGTTTTAGTTTCGCTATCTTGAATTATGGCAGGAATTAATCCGTCTGTATTTTTTGAAAAATCTATGTTCATTTTTTTTTAAGTATTAAGTAGTGAGAATTAAGTATTAAGACTTAAATTCTAACCTCAATGTTGTTGTTTTTAAGGGCTGTTTTTAATGATTTGATTTCAATTTCTTTAAAATGAAATACACTTGCAGCCAATGCGGCATCAGCTTTTCCTTTTTTGAATGTATCAATAAAATGCTGTATGTTACCTGCACCACCAGAAGCTATTATTGGAATATTTACTAATTCTGATAATTTTGCCAAAGCTTCATTGGCGAATCCGTTTTTGGTTCCATCATGATCCATGGAGGTAAAAAGGATTTCGCCTGCGCCACGTTCTTCAACTTCTTTTGCCCAATCAAACAAATTCAATTCTGTAGGTACTTTTCCGCCAACTAAATGAACAATCCATTGTCCATCAATTTGTTTAGCATCTATGGCAACTACCACACATTGACTCCCAAATTTCTGTGCCAAATCATTAATCAACTGCGGGTTTTTCACAGCAGATGAATTAATGGAAACCTTATCAGCTCCATTTTGCAGTAAAATTTCAACATCTTCAACAGATGAAATTCCACCACCAACGGTAAACGGAATATTAATCGTCGAAGCTACTTTTCGCACCAAATCCACCAAGGTTTTTCTTCTTTCTTCCGTTGCCGAAATATCCAAAAAAACCAATTCATCGGCTCCTTCATCCGAGTATATTTTGGCTAATTCCACCGGATCTCCTGCATCACGCAAGTCCACAAAATTAACACCTTTTACGGTTCTTCCGTTTTTTATGTCGAGACAGGGAATAATTCTTTTTGTAAGCATTCTATTTATTGTTAAAAGTCTTTTTATTCAAATACTGGGCGCAAAAAGGTTCTTTCATAGCTCAATATGCACCTTGTATCTTCTGCAATTTTAAAAGCCTCTATACATTCATGATCTTCCAAAATTAGTTTTCTGTAATTCTCATATTCGGATAAGTTAGGAAACGAAAACATGGCAAATGCTATGTTATTTGCTCCTTCAGAAGGCATGAAATAACCATGATGCTGTCCTCCAAAACGATTAACTAACTTAATCCATCTTTTGCCATAATCTTCAAAAACATCCAATTGAAAAGGATCGATAGTGTATTTTAAATAACAAGTTATCATGTTTTATTATTTGTTGATTATATAATTTTCTAATTGTTTCAATGAAATTCTTCCTTCGTAAATTGCTTTTCCGATTATTGTTCCTTCACAACCTAATTCGGCTAGCCTTGGCAACTCGTCAAATGTAGAAATTCCTCCGGAAGCAATCAATTTTATGCCGCTGGCTTCAGCCAAAATTTTTGCATACAAATCAAAGCTGGGTCCTTCAAGCATGCCATCTTTGACAATATCTGTACAAATAACATACTGAATTCCTTTGCTTTGATAGTCTTGTATAAATGGAACTAAATCTTCATCAGAATCTTCCAGCCAGCCAGAAACGGCTACTTTTTCGTTATTGGCATCCGCTCCCAAAATGATTTTATCAGAACCATATTCGGCAATCCATTTTTCGAAAATTGCTCTATTTTTCACGGCAATACTTCCGCCAGTAATCTGATTGGCACCACTTTCGAAAGCAATTTTTAAATCAGCATCCGATTTTAATCCGCCTCCAAAATCAATTTTCAATTTAGTTTTTGTGGCAATTTGCTCCAATATTTTATAATTGACAATTTGACTGGATTTTGCACCATCCAAATCAACCAAATGCAAATATTCGATTCCGTGTGCTTCGAATGATTTCGCCACTTCAAGTGGATTTTCATTGTATATAATTTTGGTATTGTAATCGCCTTTTGACAAGCGAACACATTTTCCGTCTATGATATCTATTGCAGGTATTATTCTCATTGAGATTTCAGATTTTAGAGTGCAGATTTTAGATTTTATTGTTATTGAAATTGATTTTTGCCATTGCTATTTATAACTTCAAAAAGTTTCCAAGGATTTGTTCCCCTACATCACCACTTTTTTCAGGATGAAATTGTGTTCCGTAGAAATTATCCTTTTGCAAAGCTGAGGCATATTCAACTTCATAATCTGTTGTAGCAATAGCTACGGGACAGCTCGGAGCATAAAAACTATGAACCAAATACATGTACTCGTTTTCAGAAACACAATCAAATAAAGGCGATTTCAGATTGTAAATTTGATTCCAACCCATTTGTGGGACTTTCACTTTTGGAGTGAATTTGATCACATCAACATCAAAAATTTCCAAACCTTTTGTATTCCCTTCTTCCGATTTGTTGCACATCAATTGCATACCCAGACAAATTCCCAAAACGGGTTGTTTTAAGGTTGGAATCAATGTGTCCAAACCACTTCCGATAAGCATTTTCATGGCGTAACTCGCTTCACCAACGCCTGGAAAAATAACTTTATCGGCTGTCTTAATTTCGTCAGGATTATTACTCAAAACCGCTTTGAATCCCAACCTTTCGATGGCAAACATAATACTTTGAATATTTCCTGCCCCGTAATTTATGATTACTATTTTCATTTATTTAGTCTTAATGTTGTAAAGTCAAAAGTCATAAAGTCAATTTCAATATCAAAAAAAATCATTTTTAAAGTTCTTTCGACTTTAAGACTTTCGGCTTTTGACTTAATTAAAGCATTCCCTTCGTACTAGGCAAAATCATTTTTTCGGTATCGCGTTTTACGGCTACTTTTATTGCTTTTGCAAAAGCTTTAAAAATGGCTTCAATTTTATGATGTTCATTAGTTCCTTCCGCTTTGATATTAATGTTTGCTTTAGCACCATCCGAGAAAGATTTGAAGAAATGATAAAACATTTCCGTCGGCATTTTACCAACCATTTCACGTTTGAATTCAGTTTCCCAAACCAACCAGTTTCTACCTCCAAAATCAATAGCCACTTGTGCTAAACAATCGTCCATTGGCAAACAAAAACCGTAACGTTCTATTCCTAATTTATTTCCTAATGCTTTTGCAAAAACTTCTCCAAGTGCAATCGCAGTATCTTCGATAGTATGGTGTTCATCCACTTCCAAATCTCCTTTTACAAGGATTTCTAAATCCATTTGTCCGTGACGTGCGATTTGATCCAGCATATGATCAAAAAAAGCAATTCCGGTATCTATTTTACTTTTTCCGGTTCCATCAAGGTTCAACTTGATGAAAATATCCGTTTCGTTAGTTTTTCTTTCTATTGAAGCAGAACGCTCTTCTAATTTCAAAAACTCATAAATTACTTTCCAATCTGTAGTTTGCAAAGCAATAACCGAATCGAGTTCTTCTCTTTTTGAGGCTATTTCATCCCCACCCAATCCTTCGTCTGTGTTGATGAAAATCGCTTTTGAGCCCAAATTTTTTGCCAATTCCACATCAGTTATTCGATCGCCTATTACGAATGAATTTTCTAAATCATATTCCGGATTATCAATATATTTTGTCAATAAACCCGTTGCAGGTTTGCGTGTCGGTGCATTTTCGTGCGGAAATGTTTTATCAATTAATACTTCTTTAAAAACAACTCCTTCATTTTCAAACGCTTTCATGATTAAATTATGAACTGGCCAAAAGTTAATTTCCGGATGAGAATCAGTTCCCAAGCCATCCTGATTCGTAACCATCACGAGTTCAAAATCTAGTTCCAAAGCAATTTTACCAAGATATTGAAAGGCGTTTGGATAAAATTCTAATTTTTCGAAACTGTCTAATTGATAATCGTTTGGTTCCAAAACCATTGTTCCGTCACGATCTATAAAAAGTATTTTTTTCATTTTTTTAATATTTATCCCTGTTAGGGTTTAAGACCCTAACAGGGTTATTACTTCCATTAATTTTTTATTTTCCAATTCGGTTCCAACGGTAAAACGCAAACAATTATCGCATAACGGTTGGGTTGTTCTGTTTCGAATTACAATTCCTTTTGCAATCAATTCATTGTATCTTTTATTGGCATCATCCACTTTCACCAAAATAAAATTTGCTTCTGTAGGATAGATTTTTTTGACGAAATTTACATCAAGTAATACTTTTAGTAATTCTTCTCTTTGTGCTATAATAGATGCTATTTCAGTTTTTATCTTATCCGAATCGTTCAAACGAACAATAGCTCTTTGTTGTGTTAATTCGTTTACATTATACGGAGGTTTTATTTTATTTAAAACTGAAATTACTTCTGCAGATGCATAACAAATTCCCAATCGAATTCCTGCCAGACCATACGCTTTTGATAACGTTTGAGTAATCACCAAATTTGGATATTCATCTAATTCATTAATCCAACTTTCCTTTTTTGAAAAGTCAATATAGGCTTCATCAATCACAACCAAACCTTTAAAATTTTGCAAAAGATACGCAACACTTTCATCCGAAAATGAATTCCCGGTTGGGTTATTTGGAGAACACAAAAAGATGATTTTAGTTTTTTCATCAACAGCTTCCATGATTTTCTCAATCTGAGGTTGAAAATCTGAAGAAAGCAAGACTTCTTTATTTTCAACGGCATTGATATTAGCCAAAACGCCGTACATTCCGTAGGTTGGTGGCAAAGTAATTACATTGTCTGTTTTTGGTTCACAAAAAGCCCTGAATAACAAATCCAACACTTCATCACTTCCGTTTCCAAGTAGAATTTGATTTGGTTTTACATTTCTTTGCTTAGCTAAAATAGCTTTTACACTCATTTGTTGAGGATCCGGGTACCGATTTACACCGTTTTCAAAAGGATTCTCATTGGCATCCAGAAAAATCATATCTGCAGTATCAAAATCCTCAAATTCATCGCGAGCCGAAGAATACGGTTTCAATTGCTTTACGTTTTCTCTGACTAAATTATTTATATCAAAATTATTTTCCATCCTCAATTACTTTTAATCGTAATGTAACTGCATTTTTGTGTGCTTGTAAACCTTCCGCTTCTGCCATGATTTCGATAGCTTTACCGATGTTTTGTATTCCTTTTTTAGATATTTTCTGGAAAGTCATCGCTTTGGTGAAACTATCCAGATTTACACCGCTATAGTTCTTGGCATAACCGTTGGTTGGTAAAGTATGATTGGTTCCTGAAGCATAATCTCCAGCACTTTCAGGTGTATAATTCCCTATGAATACAGAACCCGCATTTTGAATGCCATTGCTGTAAAAATCATCAAATTCTGAACAAATAATAAAGTGTTCTGGTCCGTATTCATTGATTAATTCCAAGGCAATTGTATCATTTTTCACAAAAATTAATTTTGAATTCGCAATGGCTTTTTCGGCGATCGCTTTTCTTGGCAAAACTTCCATCTGTATTTGGATTTCTGCTTCTACAGCATCAATTAATTTTTTGGAAGTAGAAACCAAAATCACCTGACTGTCCGCTCCATGTTCTGCTTGTGACAATAAATCAGAAGCTACAAAAGCAGGAACTGCAGTGTCATCAGCAACAATCAATAATTCCGATGGTCCGGCAGGCATATCGATAGCTACTCCAAACTGAGTTGCCAATTGTTTAGCAACGGTCACAAATTGATTTCCTGGTCCAAAAATTTTATAGACTTTCGGAATCGTTTCCGTTCCAAAAGTCATTCCGGCAATAGCTTGAATTCCGCCAACTTTAAGAATTTTTGTTACTCCACATAGATTCGCAGCATATAAAATAGCTGGATTTATATTTCCGTTTTTATCCGGAGGAGAACATAACACAATTTCGTTACAACCAGCAATTTCTGCAGGAACTGCAAGCATCAATACAGTTGAAAATAAGGGTGCAGTTCCTCCTGGAATATACAATCCTATCTTTTGAATAGGTCTTTTTTCCTGCCAGCACTTTACTCCTTCGATTGTTTCTACAGATACTCTATTTGTTTTTTGAGCAGTATGGAATTTTTTAATATTTGATTTAGCTAATTGAATAGCATCTTTCAATTCGGTAGAAATTGACGCAATTGCTTGGTCAATTTCAGTTTTTGAAACCTCTAATTTATCGATTTTAGCACCGTCAAAAAGCGACGTATATTTTGCAACAGCACTATCTCCTTTTTTCTGAACTTCCTTAAAAATTTCTTTTACAGTAGCTTCAATATCATCAACAGTTTTTGTAGGTCTTTCTAAAATAGAAGACCAAGTTTCCGGTTTTGGATTGTATATTTTATTCATTGTTTTTTAGTTTTTAGTTAATCCGTTAAAAGTTATGGATTAGGACGCATAACTCTTAACCCAGAACACTCAACTGTTCTATAATACCATTTTTTCAATTGGACAAACCAAAATTCCTTCGGCTCCAACTTCTTTCAACTGATCAATCACATCCCAGAAAGTATCTTTGTCGATTACGGAGTGTACGCTGCTCCACCCTTCTTGTGCCAGAGGCAAAACGGTTAAACTTCTTAATACTGGAAGAATTTTTCCTACAGCATCAATTTTGTCATTTGGAATATTCATCAAGATATACTTCGATTTTCTTGCCCTTAAAACGGATTCGATTCTGAATTTTAATGTATCGATTATTTTTTGAGATTCAGGACTTACTTTTGGAGAAACAGCCAAAACCGCTTCACTTTTAAAAATAACTTCAACCTCTTTTAGATTATTTTTAAACAAAGTACTTCCACTGGAAACAATATCAACAATGGCATCTGCTAAACCAATGTTTGGAGCTATTTCTACCGAACCGGAGATTTGGTGAATATCGACTGTTACTCCTTTAGAATTAAAAAAATCAAGTACTGTTTTAGGATAGGAAGTTGCAATACGCATACCATCTAAATCTTGAATTGATTTGTAATTAAATGCTTTCGGGACTGCAACGGATACTTTACATTTTGAAAAACCTAATTTTTGAATTACTTCAATATTGTTTCCTTTTTCAACTAATAAATTATCGCCAACAATAGCAATATCTACAACTCCATCTATTAGATATTGGGGAATATCCGAATTTCTTAAATATAAAACCTCTAATGGAAAATTTGATGCTTCGGCTTTTAATTGGTCGATACCGTTATCGATTGAAATACCTGCATCTTTAAGAATTTGAATGCTGTCTTCGTTTAAACGTCCTGATTTTTGAATTGCAATTTTTAATGTACTCATTTTGTCTTTTTTGTTTTTGTTTAAAATATTTTGATTGAGTACAAATTTTGGGTAATAAAAAACCCGTTTGATGTACTCAAACGGGTTTTTAGAATATGATGATTTACACACATACCATTAACACATCGCTTGAGAGCAATAATGAAAATGATGATGATGCAATTGATTTGTAAACATTTTTGTGTGTTTTAGAATTAAATTCTTTTGCAAATATAAGAGATAAATTATTTAAAAAACTATTTTTATTTTAACTTAATGACGTAAAATTGTTACGATTTACTTTTTATTCAATTCTGTTTCAGCAGAATCTGTATCATTTACAATTTTGGCACTGCCATCTTCTCTAATTTCAGTATGACGAATTTCACCGCCAGAAGTCCCTACGTTTATTGAAATAATTCCAGCTAGTAAAGCCAGAACAAGCGTAATAAATGAAAATATTTTAGCCAGTCGAAACTTTTTTATAGCGGCTACAAATGAAATTAATGCAAAAACTCCCGTTATATAAAGTACTAAAGCAAATTTCTCAGCTAGTTCTTCATGTTCATGGATAATTGCTTTACCAATATTTGGAAAATCCTCAACCATTTCCTCTGCTCCCTCGCCAGTTCCCATACTGAGTGCCCCAAAAATTGCAGCAACAATAAATAAAATATAAGCCGTATTTTTTACGGAACTGTTTTTTAAAAATATTCCTGTGATTAAAATTCCAATTCCAAAAATGGTTCCGATAATTGGAAAATGGTTTACGACCATGTGTAAATGAGCATCATTCATAATTTTTATTTAAAGTTTAATCTCTTTAGGTTTTATTCCTCGAAGCTCTGCTTCTTTATTTTTTTACCACAGATTTCATAAATTTTTTGTTTGTGTCAATGGCAATAATTGTACCGCTAAATTACCACTTCTTTTGTAGTAATTAAACCTCAAATCAATATTTTTTAAAACCGAATTTCCAGATTTTACACTCTTAAAAATATCCGTGTAATTTACCCCAAAACCATATTGATTCGCATTAAAGTGACTAAATCAAAATAAAACGTGTAAAACTATTTCATTTATAATTAAACACCAAAATTTGTGAAAAATTTTAAGTTATTAATGTTTTTTCACAAAATATTAAGCAATTCTTAAAAAATAATACTAAAAATTATATATACTTTTGCATCTAAAAATAGCACTATGAATTTTATCAAAAAATCATCCCCTTTTTATTATTTATTACTTTTCTACATTGCCGTAAGCTTTGTTTTAAGGATTGTCCTATTTTTTCATCCCATAACACAAACCACATTTACTTGGACTGATGCGCTGTCCCTATTTATTTTCGGGTTTATATCTGACTTTTTTATTTTTATTTTACTTAGTGGCTTTTTATGGCTCTATCTTATTTTTATATCAAATTCTAAATATTTGAAACCATACGGTTACATCATTTTTGGTTTATTGGTAGCCTTATTACTCTATGTTATATTTGGCAATACTATTCTTAATGAATATGGTGGCGCCTTACCTAAAATTGGCATTGCTTTTATAGCAATCAAAACCGTTTTATTTGGATTATTGCTTTTCCTGCCCAAATACCGCAGCCAAATCAGATTTTGGCTGTTCTCCTTTGTGATTTTTCTCTACGTGGTTTTAATTTTACAAAATGGAATCAGTGAATACTTTTTCTGGAATGAATTTGGCGTTAAATACAATTTTATAGCGGTAAATTATTTGATTTACACCAATGAAGTCATTGGAAATATCATGGAATCGTATCCTGTCATTCCTCTATTTTCCGGACTGTTTATTATTGCTGGAATTGTAACCTATCTAATTGTAAAAAAATCAAAAAACTATATTGAAAGCATTCCTGCTTTTGTAGAAAAAATAAAATTGTCCGGGATTTATTTAGTGTTGTTTGGTCTTTCTTTATTGGCAATACCATTTTTATCCACCAAAGAAAATTCTCAAAATATTTTTGCAAATGAACTTCAGGCAAACGGTATTTACAAATTCTACTTGGCATTTATGAATAGTGAATTGGATTATTTCAAATTTTACAAAACAGTTCCCAGTAGTGAGGCCTTTGCTCAATTAAAACAACAAATTCCTTCCATTTCAGGAGAAACAACTTTGAGACAAATAAAAAATGAAGCTGCCGAAAATCATAAAAACGTAGTTCTGATAACTATTGAAAGTTATAGCGCGGAGTTTATGAAAATGTATGGCAACGAGAAGAATATCACTCCGTTTTTAGACAGTTTGGCAACCAAAAGTTTAGTTTTCACAAACCTATATGCTGTAGGCAACAGAACGGTCCGTGGGCTTGAAGCCGTTACTTTATGTTTCCCTCCTACTGCCGGCGAAAGCGTTGTGAAAAGAAAAGACAATAAAAATAAATTCTCCACTGGAAATATCTTCAAAGAAAAAGGGTACAATGTAAAATATCTTTACGGCGGCGATGCTTTTTTTGATAATATGGAAGATTTCTTTACAGGAAACGGTTATGATATTGTAGATAAAAAAACATTTACCCCTGAAGAAATCACTTTTTCGAATGTATGGGGCGTTTGTGACGAGGATATGTATAACAAAGCAATCAAGGTAATGAACACAGAAGCAGCAGCGAATAAGCCGTTCTTTAATCATATAATGACGGTAAGCAACCACAGACCATTCACGTATCCAAATGGAAAAATTGATATTCCGGGTGATGCAAAATCCCGTGATGGTGGTGTAAAGTACACGGATTATGCGATGAAAAAATTCTTTGATATGGCAAAAAAACAGCCTTGGTTTACCAATACCGTTTTTGTAATTATTGCCGACCATTGTGCTTCCAGCGCAGGAAAAACAGAACTTCCGGCAGATAAATATAGGATTCCTGCCTTAATTTATAGTCCTGGTTTTGTTGAACCAAAAAACTATACTAATCTGATGTCACAAATTGATATTATGCCAACGGTATTTGGACTATTGAATTTTGATTACCAAAGTAAATTTTATGGCCAAGATGTTTTAAAACCAGATTATAAACCTCGAGCTTTGATTGCAACCTATCAGGATTTAGGATTGATTAAAGACAATGTTTTAACGATTATTTCCCCAAAACAAAAAGTGAAACAATTTCAATTGACTTTGAAACCAAACCAGGAAGTAGCTCGTGATTTCCAAATTCATTACGATCAAATACCGTTGTCAAAAGAAAGAACAGATTTAGTAAACGAAACGATTTCATACTATCAAACCGCCTCGGATATGTTAAAGAAAAAGAAATACCAAAAAATTAATTGACATAAAAAAAACGGGTGAAATTAAAATCTCACCCGTTTTCTAATTGGAAGTATAACGTTACTCTTTTTCGTTTGTCAAGCCAAAAAGATTCCCTTTTTCAAAAGTTTTTAAATCCTTTTTCAAAGTTTTGCTGTTGCGTTTTGTAAGTTCGGTAGCATCAAGATTACTTAAATCCGGTTTTCCTGCATTTACCCAAGCCGTATACCAAAAACTCGCCGTTGCAGTAATGGCTTTTTTCATTTGTTTTTCAACCATACCATTCAACTCCGTGTGGAATTTACCGGCATATTCATCTGAATATAACATTCCACCATATTTGTTTTTTACAATATTTCCAGTTGCATCTGTTACATACATTTTGTTTTCAGCAGTTGCGGTTCTTAGTTTTTTATCCGCAGCCAATAAAGGCTCCACCAAACTGTGGGTATCAAAAATGATATCCCAAGTTGCTTTGTCCACATCCTCTAAATATTTTCCTTGCGCTACAATCAATTTATAATCTTTAGCAAACAATTCCGGCAAACGACTTTCCCACAAAGAATGAATTCCTTTTTGATTGGTATTTTGTCCATCGTGATTGTCTGAAGTATGCAACGGCATGTGCGCATCCGCAATGTAATGCCCTAAATCAGCTGTAATAAATAATATTTCGTTCTTTCTTTTGTCCTTGAAAGCCTTTGTCAATTTGACCATCATATCCTGAATATACCAAGGTAATATTCCGTTTTTAGTCAAAAACTTCTCATCGTATTTTAGTTTCGCTTCTTCCATCGTTTTAGGAAAAGTTTCTACTGCACCAAAATTCTCCATATCAAAATAATGACGAGGTGGCTCTGCTTTATCATTCAAAACATTTCTTCTCAAATCTGGAACGGTAGATTCTTGCGTGATGAAATCAATATGATTGTAAAAGAAAGTCTGTAATGGTTTTGGAAGTGCCATTACCGCCGCTCTATTGATTCGTTCATGTCCAATAATTCCCCATGACAAAAGAAAAAAAGCAACTCCAAGAGTAGATAACGCGATAAACGTAGGTCTAATTTTAAAATTTTTCATTAAATTTATTTTTTTGAAGTGCAAATGTATTTCTTTAAATCGTTATTAGAAAAAATTGGGTTTAAGATTCTGTTAATTAAAAAAGAAAACTATAAATATGTTTCGACATCAAGGAAAAAACAGAACTTTTATTCACAATCTTCGTTTAGCCACTTTATTATCTTTTGTTGCCGGAATTGTAAATGTTACCGGAGTTTTATCGATACAAACATTAACTACCAATGTTACGGGGCATTTCGCCTACTTTGCCGAAGAAATCATGAAGCGGGATTATGCAGCCGCAATTACCTTTTTTGTATTCACTATTTTCTTTTTGTTTGGCGCTTTTACCTCTAATTTTTTAGCGGAATTGATTTCCAAGAAACATCCAAATTTATCTCATGTCATCCCTATTTCTCTGGAAATGATTGTTTTGATTGGTGTTGGGGTTTTCGGAGCACAATCAGCATTATCCAGCATTGAAGGGAAATGGATTGCTTTTTCGATGCTTTTTGCCATGGGAATACAAAACTCTTTGGTAACCAAAATTTCTCAATCTACAGTTAGAACAACCCATTTAACGGGGCTTTTTACTGATTTGGGAATTGAACTGTCTCAATTATTTTTCTATAAAAAACCAGAAGAAAAGAAAAAATTAAAAACCAGTATCTATCTGAGATTATCCATTATTACGTTCTTTTTTATCGGCTGTTTTTCAGGTGGTTTCCTTTATAATTTATTGGAAATGAAAACCCTTTTTGTTGCCGCAACTTTTTTATTAATTGCGCTTTTGTATGATTACATCCGATTGCAATTTCATGTTATCAAACGAAAAACCTTTCATCATAAAACTATTTTAGATAAATAATCGAGACCAAAGTAGCTATTGCTATAAATGTCCAAAGCAAAATTCCCTGCGCAAGCGGTTTCAATCCCACCGATTTTAAAACAGTTCTATTTAATCCGGCTCCAATCAAAAACAAAGTCACCGTCAGACCAATTTTGGCAACAGAAACCAAATGCGGTGCCATAATCTTAATTTGTGGCAGATACGTATTAGCAATCATCGCCAAAATAAATAATCCGATAAAATAAGGAATTTTTATTTTCCCCGATTTATTTTTAAAAATAAAAGCAGTAATCAATGCTACAGGAATAATCCATAACGCACGGGCTAATTTTACCGTTGTGGCAATTTGTAATGCTTCCGGACCATATTTACTGGCTGCTCCTACCACAGAACTCGTATCATGAATGGCAATGGCGCACCATAATCCAAACTCTTTTTGAGATAAATCCAACCAATCACCCACGGCGGGAAACAAAAATAAAGCCACCGAATTCAGAATGAATATCACTCCCAAAGCAACTGAAGTTTGTTTTTCATTTGATTTGATTACGGGCGCAATAGCAGCAATGGCACTTCCGCCACAAATTGCCGTTCCGCAAGAAATTAAATGAGATGTTTTCTTTTCCGTTTTAAACCATTTCCCCAGAAAAGTCCCTAAAACCAAAGTACTGAAAATAGAAATGACAGTAAACAAAAAGCCTTCTTTACCAGCAGAAACAGCACTGTGGACATTCATTCCAAAACCCAGTCCTATTACCGAAAACTGCAATAAAAAATGAGTTGCCTTATGATTCAATTCTAAAAAAGGATGCCCAAAAAGGTTGGCTACAATCAATCCTAACACTAAAGCAATTGGCGGAGAAACAAAAGTTGATGTGCAGAACAATAGCAATGCAACAAAAATGAGTTGCTGTAATTTGGCATTTATTTTAAAAAAAATAAAGGATTCTTTCTGAATTACTTTTTGATGCGTTTCCAATGAAAAGTTGTTGAATTATTACAGTACAAAGGTGAGCATATAAAACTATTAATGCCAATCGCAAATTATAATCTGCTATAACTTTAAATTATAATGATTCGAAATGTTTTGGATAAACAAATCCGATAGCGAATCGGTTTTTCCTTGTAACGTAATGACATAAAAGAAACGTTCTATGATTAAATCTTTAATGTCTAATATCGCCAGTTCATTGTTTTTAAGTTCTTTTTTTATCGCATGAATGGATATAAAAGCCACACAATCAGAGTTCATCAAATAGGATTTTATGCTTTCCGTACTTCCCAATTGCATTTCAATTATTAATTCTGATAGTTTAATTTCAAATGGTTTCAACGCATGTTCAATAACTTCAAGTGTTCCTGAGCCTTGTTCCCGCATTAAAAAATGCATCCTTTTAAGATCTTCCTGAGTCACTTCATCAAGACTGACTAATGGATTGGAACTCTTACAGACTAAAACCAATTCGTCTTTTAAAAACTCGGTATATTTAATAGACTTGTTTTTTGATTGCCCTTCAACTATACCTATTTCAATTTCCTGTTTTAATAAAGAGTTTTCTATTTGTTCCGTATTTCCATTCAGTAAATTCACTTTTACATCTTGCAATTTTTGATGGAAACGAGCTAAAAGCGGCGGAATTATATACTGAGAGATAGTTGTACTGGCTCCTAATCGTAACAATCCGGAACGTTGATTAATCAGCGTGCTCATATCAAAATCTATCTCGCGGTATACTTCAAAAATATTTTTGGTGTGTTTTAATAATACTTCACCGGCGGTTGTCAGTGAGATTTTAGAACCATTTCTATCAAACAGTTTGATTTTATATTGTTCCTCTAATTCCTGAATATGTTTGGAAATCGCAGGTTGCGTAATAAACAATTCCGTTGCAGCTTTAGTGAAACTCAAACGGTTGGCAACGGTATAAAACACTTTTAGTCTAAAATCCATGTTGTTTAATTGTATTTTATTACAGTAATCCGTTGTATTTTCGAACAAACCATTCAGTTGCCAGCAAAATTGAAATTAAAACCAATAACCAAATCCAATCAATCAAAGGAGTTTTAGTAATAATGTTCTTCTGTATCGCTTTATATTCCTCATTTTCTAAAAGCGTTTTAATCAACACATCTACTTGATCCGAAAAATACGCTTTTCCTTGTGTTTGTGTGGCTAATTGTGTCAATTTCTCCACATCGGGATTGACAAATTGCTTTTCGATATCAAAATCAAGAATTTCAAAACTACTGGAATACGTCGTTTTAGAATTTAATTCTTTTACGGTAAACGCATAAGGACCGGCTTTCAATCCGTCAAGATTGACTTTATAGGAATTATTTCCTTTTAATAAATCGTAATTTTTCGTTTGCTTGGTTTTGGTATTTGTTACCGCAATAGTCAAACGGGCTTTTTCATCAAACTCATAATTTTTATTAAAAAATTGCGCGGTTATTTCAATGGGTTCATCTGAATTATAGAAACTTTCATGTTCAACCACTAATGATTTTTTAGAATTATTCGAAGCCAAAAATTGAATAATCTTATCAATAAAAACATCATATTTTTCAAAAGATTGATTGTTGACGTGTGTTTGCAAGCGCCATTTCCAACTGTTTTCTCCCAAAAGATAAGCGGATCGCCTGCCTTGATTTTCTGTAAAAGCCAGTAAAGGCGCATTCGTATCTATTGTTCTAATTTTGGATGAAAGTAAAACTGATACCGTTCCTTTTGTAGTTACGGTTCCAAAAGCATTTTGTAAAGGCGGTAAATTTTCAAACCCGATATTATCAATGGCAAACAAATTAAACTGAGTATTAAAAACCGACAAATAATCTTCTTTTTGTCCGCTCATTTTAAAGCTCAAATTATCCTGCTGCTGATTCAGAAAATTAAAATCGGTGTTGTTTCCAGTAATAATAAACGTGTTGATTCCGGCACCTTTATTATTCTCAAAAATGGTTTTGAATTCGGTTGTTGGCTGGTATAAAATTAAAACATTAAAATCTTGCAATGTTTTGACTTCATTTGGCTTAATGATTGTTACTTTACGTTGTACATTAGATTCAATGGCCCTTTTTAGCGCCCCTAAATCAGGATGATTTATAGCAGATACTATAGCAATATTTGTTTTTTGATCTATAACTTCAACCGCAAAATTCTTGGTATTATTATACGTATTTTTTTCCTTTTCTTTCGATGAAATAGAGGCTTTAAAAACCTGTAATCCTATTTTATCAGCCGGTAAAAGCACACTTACAATTGCCGTTTTTTTGGAAGGCGAAAAGGTAATAGATTGTTTACTGAATACCGAATTTCCTTGCGAAATGATGAAATCAGCTGTTACGTTTTTTGTTCCTGAATACTGTAAAAAAGCTTCTACAGGAAATTTATTTTTGTGAAAAGCGTATTTGTTAACGTTCAGCTGATTGATTTTAAAATCTAAAAAAGTCGTTGTATCACCTACAATTACGGGATATATTTTATTCACAACATCAAAACTATAGACATAATCATTCCCGGAAGTTTGATTTCCATCAGTAATTAAAACCGCTGGATAGATTGCATTTTTATAAATACTTTTTAGATTTTTGGCAACAACATCAATATTAGTTTGGGTTCCTTTAAAATCAAATGTTTCTGTAGGTTTAAAATCATCTGAAAACTGATACGATTGCACGTCGAATTTCTCTTGTAAATCCGAGTTTGATTGTATTTTTTTATACAATTCCAATGCTTTTTCATTGGCATTCAAAAACGAAATAGAACTCGAATTGTCAACAACAATCGGTAAAGGCGTTTTTACGGTTTCAAGCGTATTTTTGGTTATTATTGGATTAATCAACAATAATAAAATTCCAAAAATGGATGAAAAACGCAAAAAAGCCAAAAACCAACCGATTTTCGATTTGTTTTTGGCTTTGTAGATATATTGAAAAAATGACAAACCGCCAGCTATTAGTAAAGAAAGAAGTAATAATAGTAAAGTGTTTGTTGTCATATTTTAGTAGTGTTCAGTCATCAGTATTCAGCAACTGAGCACTGATGACTGATCACTATTTTTTTTAGGTAAGCATTCCTCCACAAACATTCATAACCTGTCCCGTTACGTAAGCACTCATGTCTGAAGCAAAGAAAAGACACGCATTGGCAACATCTTCAGTCGTTCCGCCACGTTTCAACGGAATTCCGTCTCTCCATCCTTTTACAACATCTTCGTTTAATTTAGCCGTCATTTCTGTTTCTATAAATCCTGGAGCAATTACATTGCAACGAATGTTACGAGATCCTAATTCCAATGCTACTGATTTAGAAAAACCAATAACTCCCGCTTTAGAAGCAGCATAATTAGTTTGTCCTGCATTTCCTTTCACCCCTACTACTGAACTCATATTGATTATAGAACCAGAACGTTGTTTCAGGAAAGTACGTTGAATTGCTTTGGTCATATTAAAAACCGATTTCAAGTTAACATCAATTACTTGATCGAAATCTCCTTCAGACATACGCATCAAAAGGTTGTCTTTAGTAATTCCGGCATTGTTAATTAGAATATCAACCGTTCCAAATTCAGCTAAAACCGCATCAACAAAAGTTTGCGCTTCATTAAAATCGGCAGCATTTGATTGGTATCCTTTGGCTTTAATTCCAAGCGCATTCAATTCATTTTCTAATGCCAAAGCTGATTCTACAGATGAGCTGTAGGTGAATGCTACATTTGCTCCATGTTTTGCAAAAACTTCAGCAATTCCCTTTCCAATTCCGCGACTCGCACCTGTAATTATGGCTACTTTTCCTTCTAGTAATTTCATATTCTATCGTTCGTTTGTATTTTTTTTTATAAGACAAATATAACAATTCAATTCAAAAATTTTATGTCAAAAGCTTAAACTTTCAAAAATCTATTTATCGATTTATCCCAAAAATCGCTGTAAATGGCAATTAAAGTAACTAAAAACAAAAATAAGAGATACCAAGCATTACTGAGTAAATCTAAGAAATTCAGTTTACCATTAGCAAAACTTAAAATCAACAACACTTGAGCGCCATAAGGCAAAATTCCTTGTACAATACAAGCAAAAATATCCAGTAAAGTTGCTGTTTTTTTAGAGCTCAAATTATACTCATCATTAATTTCTTTGGCTATAGAACCAGTAATAACAATGGAAACCGTATTATTGGCGATAGCCATATTAGTAAAACTCACTAAGGTACCAATTCCCATTTGCGCCGATTTTTTGTTTTTAATTCTTGATTTAATTTTGTGAATGACAAAATCAATTCCACCTGCTTTTTCTACCAATGCCGCTAAACCACCCGTAAGCATGGATAACAAGAATATATCGGTCATGCTCGTAAACCCTTCGTATATTTTTTGTGCAAACACTAAAATAGTAAAATCGGCACCAATAATTCCAATAATTCCTGCTACCACAATTCCGATGATTAAAGTTGTGAAAACATTAATTCCAATTATGGCAAGGACAATCACTAGCAAATAGGGCAAAATAGTCACTAATTCGTAGCTCGATTTTGGAATAGCGACAGCCGTAACTTCCGAATTTAATCCTAAATAGAAAAGTAAAAAAATGGTAATTACCGAAGCCGGAAAAGCGATGAACAGATTTACTTTAAATTTATCTTTCATTTCGCATCCCAAAGACTGAGTAGCCGCAATGGTTGTATCAGAAATCATCGATAGATTATCCCCTAACATGGCGCCCCCCAATAAAGATCCCGCGATTAACGCAAGCGGAGAACCGCTTTTTTCAGCAAGACTTACCGCAATTGGTCCTAATGCTACAATTGCACCAACTGAAGTTCCTGTAGCAGTCGAAAGAAAAGAAGCAATCAGGAAAATTCCTAATGGAAAATAAGCCACATCAATATTGTTGATACCTAAATTCACCACAGAATCAACTCCTCCCATTGCTTTAGTGACAGTGGCAAAAGCGCCTGCAAGCAAATAAATCAAACACATGGTGATTATTTTACTCTCGCCACAACCGGAAATTAGAGTATTTACTTTGTCTTCTGTTGATTGTTTGAAAAGTAAAAAAGCAGCTATAATCCCTAATAAAACCGCTACTGGAGATGGGAATGCATAAAAATCATTAAGCCAAATTCCAGCTCCTAAAAAGGTTAAAATAAAAATAAATAACGGAAGTAATGCCAATGCATTTCCTTTTAGTTGAATTTTTTTTGTCATAAATAATGGTATAAAATGAATCCATTACCACGACTAACAAATAAACCAAAATATAAAAATGATTAAAACAACATTTTTTCCAAAGGATTTGGCTTATCGTTTTAGCACCTTGCTTGTTGTTGCAGGTTGCTATCCTTTTAAAGGATTCGTGATAACGGGTGCAAAAGTAATTAATTATTTATGAAATAATTTGGATTTCATTCAAAAAAAATAATAATTCAGAAAAAAGCGTCACATAAAAATGTGACGCAATTATAATTAAAATATTGGAAAACAGACTTTAAACAATTAAAAAGCTACATTCCATTTTGGCAATCTTCCATTTTCGTCAAGGAAATTTTGTAAAACTTGTCCTTCTACAAATGTTGGGATTGCTTTTGTTTTATCGTTGAATGTCTCATACCAAACCACTTCTAGCGTGCTGATATCTTCGATTTTCATTTGTGCTGGCCAAGAATATTTTCTTCCTGTTTTTGCAAATTGGTGTCCTTCTACAATTTTTTCTTTTAGACCACCATTTTTAATTTTCAAAGTTCCATCATTTTGAACAGTTCCAGTAGAACCAACCATAATCAACTCTTTTTCCTCCCCTACAGAATACACTAAAAACACTCCAGATCCTTCTGAAGCATTACAAACTTCTGCTAGACTGTCCTCTGTAGTAAATGAAAACTGATTGGTAACTTTGAATTTTTTTAACTCTTTGTACATATTATTTTATTTTTATTTGAACTGGCTTCGGCAAAAAAATACCCCACAAAATCGTGAGGCCCATTAGAAACCATTCGTTTATGTTTGTTCTTATTAGGATTACATCTGAAAAACAGATGCATTTAATAAAGTGCAAAGATATTTCTTTAATTCAATTTATAATAAAAAAGCCCCACAAATTGTGAGGCTTTTAAAATATTTAATTAGAGTTTAGATTAACCTAAAACTTCTTTTACTTTTTTACCAATTTCAGCTGGAGAATCTACCACGTGAATTCCACATTCTCTCATGATTTGTTTCTTAGCTTCAGCAGTATCGTCAGATCCACCAACGATTGCACCTGCATGTCCCATTGTACGTCCTGCTGGAGCGGTAACTCCTGCAATGAATCCTACAACCGGTTTACGGTTACCATCCGCTTTGATCCAATGAGCAGCATCAGCTTCTAATTGTCCACCAATTTCACCTATCATTACGATACATTCCGTTTCAGGGTCATTCATCAATAATTCAACTGCTTCTTTTGTAGTAGTTCCAATGATTGGGTCTCCTCCAATACCAATTGCAGTAGTGATTCCTAATCCTTGTTTTACCACTTGGTCAGCAGCTTCGTACGTTAATGTTCCCGATTTAGATACAATACCAACAGTTCCTTTTTTGAAAACAAAACCTGGCATAATACCAACTTTAGCTTCACCCGGAGTAATTACACCTGGACAGTTTGGACCTATTAATCTAGAATTTCTTTCTTTAACGTAACTATTTGCTTTTATCATGTCAGCAACAGGAATTCCTTCAGTAATTGCAATAATTACTTTAATTCCAGCATCTGCAGCTTCCATAATTGCATCAGCAGCAAAAGCAGGCGGTACAAAAATGATAGTCGTATCAGCTCCTGCTTGTTCTACAGCATCTTTTACAGTATTGAAAACTGGCCTGTCTAAGTGAGTTGTTCCCCCTTTTCCTGGAGTTACACCACCAACAACGTTAGTACCGTACTCAATCATTTGAGAAGCATGGAAAGTTCCTTCGCTTCCTGTAAAACCTTGAACAATTATTTTGGAATCTTTATTAACTAAAACACTCATGATATATTTTTTATGTAGTTTTTAAAATTGTTATGCAAAAGTATAAAATAGTAATCAGTAATCAGTATTCAGTATTCAGTTTTTTGCTACTAAATTATGATAATTGACTCATTTGATACCCTCGAAATAGTTTATTGTCTTTTATTTGCCAAATAACCATAAAATGCGCCAATAACATTTCTTCTCTAGGATTCTCTATCGTTTTCACAAAATGAGAGTACCGTACCGAAATTAAATCATTTTCAGACATAATATGACTAATTCTAACCTTTGAACGAACATAGGCTTTACTTAAATCATTAGACAGGCTCAATAAAGAATCATAATCCAATTGGATAAATCCCTTACTGCTATTCCATTCAACGATCACTTCAGGATGCAAAAAATCTTTTATGACTTCGCTATCGATAAGAGCATCTGATTTGTAAAATTTCTGAACGACTTCTTTAGCAGACATATTATTTTAGTTTATTTAGAATTTCTGGTATCTTCTTGATATTAGCCAATTGTTTCAATTTTTCTCTTGATTCTTCAATTGGTGTACCAAAATAGGACTTTCCTCCTTCTACTGATTTTGTAACTCCCGTTTGACCAAGAATAACTGCCTTTGCTCCTATCGTGATTCCGCTGGTGGTTCCTACTTGTCCCCAAATAGTAACTTCGTCTTCAATAATAACACAACCTGCAATTCCGGTTTGTGAAGCAATTAAACATTTTTTTCCAATAACAGTATCATGACCTACATGCACTTGATTGTCAATTTTTGTGCCTTCGCCAATAGTGGTATCGCCAGTAACTCCTTTATCAATCGTACAAAGAGCTCCAATACCAACATTATCTTTAATGACCACTCTTCCACCGGAAAGTAATTGATCGTATCCTTCAGGACGTTTTTTATAATAAAACGCATCAGCACCAAGAATGGTTCCTGCGTGAATCATTACATTATCGCCAATTACGGTATAATCATAAATCGAAACATTAGAATGAATCAAACAATTCTTCCCAATAACAACATGATTCCCTATGAATGTATTAGGCTGTATTATAGTTCCTTCACCTATTGAAGCTGAAGCAGCTATTGAAACATTCGAAAATTGAAATGGCTTGAAATAGTTCGTTAATTTATTAAAATCCCTAAATGGATCGTCTGAAATCAACAACGCTTTTCCTTCTGGACACGCTACATTTTTATTGATTAAAACAATAGTTGCTGCTGAGTTTAATGCTTTATCATAATACTTAGGATGATCCACAAAAACAATATCGCCTGATTCAACAACATGAATTTCATTCATTCCTGTCACTGGAAAATTCTTATCACCAACATATTCACAGTCGATGATACTTGCAATTTCTTCTAAAGTGTAAACTTTTTGGAATTTCATAAATTTAATATTCGGTTTCAATATTCAGTATTCAGCCCATTTGCAAGCTGAATACTGAACATTGTAATCTACTCTTTTACACGTTCCATGTAAGAACCTGATGCAGTATCAATTTTAATTTTATCTCCTTCATTAATAAACAAAGGAACATTTACAGTTGCACCAGTTTCAACAGTTGCTGATTTTGTTGCATTTGTAGCAGTATTTCCTTTAATTCCTGGTTCTGCATAAGTCACTTCAAGAATAACAGATGCCGGCATATCTACAGAAAGAGGTAAATCAGTTTCTGTATTGATACTTACCATTACATTTTCTCCTTCTTTCAATAAATCTGGAGAATCCAAGATGTTTTTATTCAAAGTAATTTGTTCGAATGATTCAACATTCATAAAATGAAATTGATCACCTTCTGGGTATAAAAATTGAAATTTATGGTTTTCTACTCTAACTTCTTCAATTTTGTGACCCGCCGAAAAGGTGTTGTCTAATACTTTTCCGTTAGTCAAACTTCTCAATTTAGTTCTAACAAAAGCAGGACCTTTTCCTGGTTTTACGTGAAGAAATTCAATGATTTTGTAAATATCGTTGTTGTATTTAATACACAATCCGTTTTTAATATCTGATGTAGATGCCATTATTTTTTTATTTTTATTACTATTTTTATTTTTGGTAACTGAAAACTACTTTAATTTTTTAGTAGTTCCCCGAATATCCTTTCATTACTCCTCTTGATGAATTTCGAATAAAATCAATGATTTCATCTCTTTCCGGTGTCGCTTCCATCTCTGCTTCAATAATACCTAAAGCTTGAGTTGTATTGTAATTTTTTTGATACAGAATTCTATAAATATCCTGAATTTCTCTTATTTTTTCAGTTGTAAAACCGCGTCTTCTTAATCCAACAGAATTAATCCCAACATACGACAAAGGCTCTTTTGCAGCTTTTGTAAATGGCGGAACATCTTTTCTTACTAAAGATCCACCAGATATCATCGCGTGATCTCCAATGTGGATAAATTGATGGATTGCTGCCAAACCGCCAATAACAGCAAAATTACCAACTGTCACGTGACCAGCCAAAGCTACTCCGTTTACAATAATAGCATTATCGCCAATGTGACAATCATGAGCAATGTGTGCCGTTGCCATTACCAAACAATTATTACCTAAAGTAGTTTGTCCGGATGCAATTGTTCCTCTATTGATCGTTACACATTCTCTAATGGTACAATTGTCTCCAATTATTGCTAAAGAATCTTCTCCACCAAATTTTAAATCCTGTGGAACCGCCGAAATAACTGCGCCAGGGAATATATTACAATTTTTTCCAATTCTTGCGCCTTCCATAATGGTAACATTCGAACCTATCCAAGTTCCGTCTCCAATAACTACATTATTGTGAATGGTGGTAAATGGTTCGATGACAACATTTTTGGCGATTTTAGCGCCTGGATGAACATAGGCTAGTGGTTGATTCATCTGCTTTTTTTATTTTTTTTATTTTTCAGAATACAAACGTTACTCTCATTTTTTCAAATGGAGGATTTTAGTTTTAATCTAAATCTATTGTTTTTTGGCAATTTGAGCCATTAATTCTGCTTCAGCAACTAATTTTCCATTTGCGTAAGCATTTGCTTGCATGTGACAAATTCCTCTTCTGATAGGAGTAATTAAATCACACTTAAAAATTAAAGTATCACCAGGTAACACTTTATGTTTGAATTTGACATTGTCTATTTTCATAAAATAGGTCAAATAATTTTCTGGATCAGGAACGGTACTCAATACCAGAATTCCTCCTGTTTGTGCCATTGCTTCAACAATTAAAACGCCCGGCATAACTGGAGCTTCAGGAAAATGTCCAACAAAGAAATTCTCATTCATTGTTACATTTTTCATACCCACAACATGGGTTTCAGACATCTCAATGATTCTGTCAATCAATAAAAACGGGGGTCTATGAGGAAGAACCGCCATGATTTTATGAATATCCATTAAAGGCTCTTGATGTAAATCATAAACAGGAACATGATTTCTTTGTTCTATTTTTATAATTTTAGCCATTTTTTTTGCGAATTGTGTATTCACAAAATGACCTGGTTTATTGGCAATTACCTTTCCTTGAATTCTTGTTCCAATCAAAGCTAGATCACCCACCACATCAAGCAGTTTGTGTCTTGCCGCTTCATTTGGATAATGCAACGTAAGGTTATCTAAAATACCATTTGGCTTAACGGTTATTTCGTCTTTTCCAAAAGCTACTTTTAAACTCTCCATGGTTGATACCGAAATTTCTTTGTCTACATAAACGATGGCATTATTTAAATCGCCTCCTTTTATTAAACCGTTTTCCAAAAGAGATTCTAATTCATGCAAAAAACTGAAGGTTCTGGACTCTGATATTTCAGTTTTAAAATCAGCAATGCTTTTCATTGTAGCATTTTGAGTACCTAATATTTTAGTGCCAAAATCTACCATTGCAGTAACTGAATAATAATCGTTTGGCATTACTAATATTTCGCTACCAGAAGCTTCATCTGTAAAAGAAATAACTTCTTTTACTACATATACATTTCTTTTTGAGTTCTGTTCTTCTATTTCTGCTTTTTCAAGAGCTTCAACAAAATATTTAGACGAACCATCCATTATAGGCAGCTCTGAAGCATCTAGCTCTATAATAACATTATCTAAATCACAACCAATTAATGCTGCTAAAACATGCTCAGGCGTTTGAATTTGCACCCCTAATTTTTCTAAATTGGTTCCTCTTTGAGTGTTCACAACATAATTTGCATCAGCTTCAATAATAGGTTGTCCTTCCAGATCTACTCGAACAAAAGTAAAACCATTATTGACTGGAGCAGGTTTGAAAGTCATTTTTACTTCTTTTCCTGTGTGTAATCCGACTCCAGTTAGCGAAATTTCTGTTTTGATGGTCTTCTGTTTAACCATTGTTTCCATTTTTTTGGTTTAATATTTGTTTTTTTAATTCTTCTATTTCTGCAACAATTTTAGGCAAATTCTTGAAATGAACATACGATTTACTAAAATCATTGTATCCAAATGCAGGACTTCCTTGCAAGATTTCATCATCTTTTATATTTCGTCCCACACCTGATTGCGCTTGGATTCGAACATTATTTCCAATAGTTAGATGTCCAGAGATTCCAACTTGTCCGCCAATCATGCCACTTTTTCCAATTTTTGTAGAACCTGCGACACCGGTTTGAGCGGCAATTACGGTGTTCTCACCAATTTCAACATTATGCGCAATCTGAATTTGATTGTCAAGCTTTACTCCTTTTCTGATAATGGTAGAACCCATTGTAGCCCTGTCAATAGTAGTACAAGAGCCAATATCTACATTATCTTCAATAATCACATTTCCTATTTGCGGAATTTTAGTATAAGTTCCGTCCGGATTTGGTGCAAAACCAAAACCATCAGCACCTATTATAGCTCCGGAATGTATCGTACAATTATTCCCGATTTCGGTCTCCGAATAAATTTTTGCGCCAGCGAATAAAATTACATTATCCCCTATTACTACATTATCTCCAACGAAACAATTAGGATAAATTTTTACATTTTCACCCAAAACTACATTCTGTCCCACATAACTAAAACTACCAAGATATAAATTATCTCCGTATTTTACACTCTGCGAAAGGAAAGAAGGCTGCTCTATTCCACTTTTATTCAACTTCACCTGATTGTAAAACTCTAATAATTTAGAAAATGCGGCATACGCATCCTGTACTTTTATTAATGTGGTAGTTAAAGGTGATTCCGGCACAAAAGTCTCGTTAACAATTGTGACTGAAGCTTTTGTGGAATATATATAATTAAGATATTTAGGATTTGATAAAAAAGTAAGTGATCCTTCAGCACCTTCTTCGATTTTTGACAATCTAAAAACTTCTGCCATGGGATTCCCGACAACTTCTCCTTCTAAAATCCCTGCTATTTGTTCTGCTGTAAATTTCATTGCGACAAAAATATAAAAAAATAGATTTTAAATGGTCTTTTTATAACAGTTGTTTTGGGAAACAAATATAATATTTGGTCACCAATTTAGATAACGATTTTAAATTCAGCTGGTCGGAAGATTCTATAACGTCTTCGATTGTGCTGTCTTTTTTCAAAATTCGTATTGGTTCCGCTTCTTTACTGTAGGCTTGGTTTTTTATTTTACCTTTAAAAATAAAATAATTGGTCTCTAATAATGAAATATTATTCTCCATCGCAAAACGTTCTTTTAGCGGCTGTAATTCCTCAATCATCACTTTATCACTCGTTAATTTTATTTTTAGTAAATCTCGATTGACAATCATTTTACTTAATGATGACAAAATAAAATCATCTTGTTTTTGCCAAGATTTTAAAGCACCAATAATATCAAAATCATCTAATTGAGCAAACAAATCCAACGTTTCAGCGTCAAAAGTCTCTATAGTCACTTTGTTTTGCATGAAAAATAATAATGGTTCACTGCAAGGCAATGGCACTCCTTTTAGCGTCAGTTCTTTGGCGCGTTTTAAGATTTTCATCAAAATCAACTCTGCCACTAAACTGGTTTTGTGTAAATACGCCTGCCAATACATCAATCGTCTGGACATCAAAAACTTCTCGACGGAATAAATTCCCTTTTCTTCAATTACCAAGTAATCGTCCACCACATTCATCATTTGAATCAGTCGCTCCGAATTGACATTTCCTTCTGCCACTCCCGAGTAAAAACTGTCGCGTTTCAAATAATCCATTCGATCCATATCCAATTGACTGGAAATCAATTGCAACATGAATTTCCTATTGTATTCTCCTTTAAAAACCTGAATTGCCAAACTTAACTGACCGTTAAATTCCACGTTCAATTGGTTCATGAATAACAGCGATATTTCTTCATGATGCACATCTTCAACAATGCTTTTTTCCATAGCATGTGAAAAAGGGCCATGACCTATATCATGCAATAAAATAGCAATATACAGCGCATTTTCCTCTTCGGGAGATATCGAAATACCTTTGAATCGCAATACATCGACTGCTTTTTGCATCAAATGCATACAACCCAAAGCATGATGAAAACGCGTGTGATTGGCTCCCGGATAGACTAAATACGACAATCCCATCTGGGAAATGCGTCGCAGCCGTTGAAAATAAGGATGCTGGATTAAATCGTAAATTAAGGCGTTAGGAATGGTAATAAACCCGTAAATGGGATCATTGAATATTTTCAGCTTATTGATTTGACTCACTATAACTTTGTTTTGGTCAACAAATATAAGTAAATTAGAGTTTATAATTAAAAACGTGTAGTATGCTAGTTATAGATGTAATAAAAAGGATCTTAGTTCAAACCGTACAGTTTGTCAATTTCGACGAAGGAGAAATCTCATCAAGTTATTCTGATTATGTGATTCCTCCTACGTCGGAATGACAATATTACCAATAAATATTCCAATATTTTTAAAAATAAAATGGTATTCGGTGAAAAACAAAAAGAATAACCCGATTAGTCTTTTGATGAGAAAAAACAAAAACCCGGCTATTCCAATTTTTCGAGACAGGGTTTTCAATCAGAATTCATTTTTGTTGATATAAGGATACGTCCAAAGAATTACAGTAAGTGTTACGGCTTTAAACCAAGCCGAATACATTGCTTCCACTGTTTCGGCATCGTGACCTTTTTTAGTTAAAAATCCTTTGATAGTTGCCGTGATTGGAAAAATAAATGCTACCATATAACGGTAGTGAATAATAGGAACGGTGTCCACATCGTCCGTTTTGTTTTTCTTACTACTGTGATGTCTCAAAGCAATTTCGTGTTGATAGTTCAGCCAAGTTTGGTCATACGGCTTGTTGCATAAGTCCATAATCCATTGTTCAAACCTTGCTCTAACAGCTGTGAGATAGTCCATATTGGGCTGTCCATTTTTAGAAAAATAATGAACCAAGTGTTCGTTACCCCCCACAAAACCATACCAAAGGTCAAGTATCTCATTTGTTTGGTCTTTCAATACTTCGCCTGCAAGACGCAGATTTTTTTCATCTTCTTCCGTAAACAATACCGTTTTTTTAAGGAGCTCTAAATCGGCAATGCTTACCGGTGATTGCCCTACTTGCCCATAGGCATACCCTTTGATGTCTTTTTCCATTTTTTTAAATTTAATTAATGAAACAAGATATAAAGTTAGTAAATAAATTTATGAATTTTACTAAAAACAGCATCGTTACTAACTGAAAACCAATTATTTAATACCGTATGTATTTACAATGTAAAGACAGCAGTTCAAAATGTATTGGGTTCATCGTTCATTTTTGTAACCAAAAAAGTAGCGAATTTTGATAAGAAGGATTCTTATTTCAGTTGGATTGGAATCCAAATTTCCTCTTCAGAACTGGTATCGTTATTCTTGTATTTTTCTCCTAATAGTTCAAAATGCATTCTGTCATCCAAAACGTATTCAGAGTTGGGCAACCAAGTTTCAAAAATATACTGAAATGTCTTTGAAGCAGTCGTCACATCTCCTTTGTGAACAAAAACCGCATACAATCCTCCAGCCAAAGCAATCGGTTCCATTGCCTCTGGAATTTCATTAAAATCAGTTACAGCAACGGCTGCCCATTTTTCGAACTCAGTATTGGGATTAAAAGTATTAAAATACAAGGCGTCGTATTTTTGCATGGAATACAAATCAATCCCAATATTATTTTGAATTTCTTTACGTCTTGGCATAAAGCTTTTCCATAATTCCGCTGTTTTATTATTGGATAACGAAAGTGTAATTCGTTTGCCAATTAGCTTTTTCTCCGATAGTCTTTCAATTCTTGGAATCATATAAAAAATGCTTTTTTTTAGAATGAGCGAATGATTAATCAGTTGCTAAAATAGCATAACCGTAATTATCGGACCAGCCGGATGGCAAGGGCAACAATTTTCGGGTGTGGGCTTCTCTTGTCATTCCAGTTTTTTCCAAAACGCTGATGGAACCAATATTTCCCACCGCACAACCTGCTTCAATACGATGCAGATTCAGTTCATTAAAACCAAAACGGAGAATTTCTTTCAAAGATTCTGTAGCGTAGCCTTTTTTCCAATGGTCTTTGTGGAATTTAAACCAAACTTCGGCATTTTTATATTTTACTTTCCCCAAATTGATTCCAATTAATCCTATAATTTGGCTTCCAGTATTTAATTCGACCGCAAAAGTAAAATTGGTTGTAAGCACTTTGTTGTTTTCAAAAATCCACTTTTCTAATAGTAGTTTTGTTTCTTTAATATCTTCCGGAATTCCTAACGTATTGAATTCATCGGTTTCTTTCAAAGAATGTAATTCGTGAATATAATCTAAATCCAATAATGCAATTGGCCTTAGAATTAATCGTTCCGTTTTGAGGATTATGGTGTTCATTTTTTGTTTTTAATAATCTTATCGTTTTCAAAAGTCTCTTGATATTCTACTTGATCGTTTCTGTCATACCGAATAAAAGAACCATTTTTCTTGCTGTTTTTGAAATTTCCAACTTGCCAAAGCTGTCCGGTCTCTCGATAAAACAGACACTCTTCTTCCATCAATCCATTTATAAAAGTACCTTTCGCTTTCACTTTTCCGTTTTTGAAAAAATAAGTCAATTGGTCCCCAACTAACTCATGAGCAATTTGTCCGTTTACGTAATATTTTTTATCTAACATATTAATTTAATTGCATTTTTAGTTGAGAATTGATCCAAGTCCAAATGACGCCAAGAATCCTATAACTACCAATATTGTCTTTTTCATTTCATCCTATCTTAAAATTAATTGTTTCGCTGTTTTTGCTTGCAAATAATAATTCCTGTGAGGGATTATTATCGAACCGCTTCCCTATTCGAGTGTTCGGGTGCACTATTTTTTACTTTTCAGTTGCTATTGGATACAAAATTCTCAGAGCGTTAAAAACGGCTTGATGCGTTATTGTGGCATGGTCTTCCTGTGGCAAATAGTCAAAATTTACTTTTACAGTTTTAGATTTTGTACTTTTTAATTTTTCTGTTAAAAGATTTGCATCTACTTCCATTACATGTGGAATCTCGCTTGGTGCAAGTCCTTCTTTACCAACTCCTATGTAAATATCTATTTTTTTATTGAAGTTTTCTTGATAAATAGCTGAATTTTGACGCAATAAGGAGCCATTGTCCCACCACAAACTTGGACTTATTATGATATATTTATTGAATAAATTAGGTTTTTTAAGTAAAATTTCGATGGCTAAAAGTCCGCCTAATGATTGTCCTATAATGGTTTTTGAATCGTTTGTTTTGTATTTTTTTTCAATATAAGGCTGTAGTTCATTTTCAACAAATGAAATGAAATTTGCCGATTTTCCGGAAGTTAAAAATCTTTTTTGATCTGCTTCGATGGTGGTTTGATACGTAAAATCTCTTTTTCGGTCAACATTTGCAATTCCAACAACAATTGATTTTGGAACTCTATTAATCCAAGAAAAGTTGTTGAATTGAAAAAGTCCAACAACGTGAATAAAATCTTCGTCTGCTGAACCATCCAGTAAATAGATTACAGGATATGTAATGGTGTCGTTTTGTTGATACCCCTCCGGAAAATAGATATTTAACACCCTTTTTTCTGATAATACTTTTGAATATATCTCTTCGGTAATTCCAAGAACAAAAGGTTTACTATTTTCTTTTGGCTTAATACTTTGCGAATTTGATCCTGTTGTAAAAAAAAGCACTATTAAAATCAGTATTGGTTTCATCATTTTGTTTTTCTTCAAATATTTTAACAAGCGAATGTGTGTGACATTCTTTTATATTGTTAATGTTTTTGTAATTCTAATTAATTTTATTTTCGGGTAAGAGTGGGACGATTTCACTAGAGGTATGAAACGTCTGTAGTGCAACAATTTTTAATATTCATATGAGTAAATTTCATCTTTCATGTTTTTTCTTTTTAGTAAAATATATTCCTTTCTTAATTCGATGTTATCATATATAACATCTTTTACAACAGTCCCATTGATGTTAATTAAGCCTACTTTATTGTTTTGTTTTATAATAAAATATCGCCAGTTTTGTGAAGATTGTATTTCATCATAGATTAATGGAATTATCAATTCATTTAATGAATTTATTACACCATATTTATTTTGTTTTATTATAATTTGAAACAAGCTTTCTCCCATAGAATGATGTCTAAGAGTCTCAATGAAATTAATATCTTTTTCTAAATATTTAACATCGTATAAATTTTGAATGTCTAAAATTTGAGGTTCATTATTTTTTGTAGCAAATATTTTATAGTTATCAATAGTATAAAATTTATATTCTTCTGCAATTATATTTTTTCCATTATAATCATATATTCCATGTAAGTTTTTATCGTTTTTTGTTATATAAAAATCGTCATTTTCTGTTGAAGAAATATCTATATATTTTACAGGAATTACTATATTACCATTTGAATCAGATAATCCAAATAATGAATTTTCTGTCCAAAGAATAAATCTATTGTAGTTTCTGGGTAATAAAAATTGATATTGTACGGGAATTAGTTCTTTATTATCAAGGGAAAAAAGACCATATAATTTTTTATCGTGTACAATTAGTCTATTATTTTTAAACTCTATAAAGTCGTATTTAAATGGAATTATATTGTTGTTTAGACTATCAACAACTCCATATTTATTGTTTTTTCTTTCTATAAATCTATTTTTCTCAATTTTGGTTTTAAAACTTTGTGAATAAATTAGACTTGTGAATAATATAAATATTATTAAAATTCTTTTTTTCATAGTTTTTTTAAATATCGTTCAAATCATGTACATACTTGATAAAATCATCCCAATCCACCCAAAATTGTCTGGCTTGGTCTGATAAATACCAAATTATTGTTATTTCCAAATGTATAATAAATTCATTACAAATAATGTAATCTGGTTTTGTTTTCAGAAAATTTTTCTTACCCAAAAGCAGTACTGAACCGCAATCATTCTCGCAAGCGCGTGAGGGATGGAAGCGGCATCCTTTCCTTTTTTCTTTAAAAAGGAAAGATATAGCGTCCCGATAGCTATCGGGAAGCCCGACCCGGACGGAGTTTACGGAGGATGGGACACGCCCAGAACCAAACCTAAAACAAACCCAAAGCAAATTGTAATTTTATAAAATGTAGTGTAAGTATGTTAAAAAATTATCATAATATTAGCAGGTAGCCGTTACAAAAAAATGTAATTTGGCACTTTAATTTAGTACTTTAGAACACTTGTTTATACAATTATGGATAAAATAAAAATACTTTGGGTAGATGATGAAATCGACCTTTTGAAACCACATATCTTATTTCTGGAAAAGAAAAATTACGAGGTAACGACCTGTAACAACGGGCTTGATGCCATTGCAATTTTTGAGGAAAACAATTTTGATATTGTTTTCTTGGATGAAAATATGCCCGGAATGAGCGGTTTGGAAACCCTGTCAGAAATGAAGGAGAAAAAATCATCGGTTCCCATGATTATGATTACTAAAAGCGAGGAAGAATACATTATGGAGGAAGCCATAGGTTCTAAAATTGCCGATTATTTGATCAAACCCGTGAATCCAAACCAGATTTTGTTGAGTTTGAAGAAAAATCTGGATCATTCTCGATTGATTTCGCAAAAAACAACACTCGATTATCAGAAGGAATTTAGAAAAATCACCATGGAAATGGCGATGGTGAATTCCTATGAAGACTGGATTGAGTTGTATAAGAAATTGATTTTTTGGGAGCTGGAATTGGAGAATATCGACGATCAGGGCATGGTTGAGATTTTGGAATCCCAGAAAACAGAAGCCAATTCGCAATTTGGAAAATTCATTGAACGCAATTATGAAGATTGGTTTGCACCAAAAGCCGATAGGCCGGTGCAATCGCATACTTTATTCAAAGAATTAGTGCTTCCCGAACTCAAGAAAAAAGACAAACCTATTTTATTTGTAGTGATTGACAACCTGCGTTACGACCAATGGAAAACCTTTGAAAGCGTCGTAGGGAATTACTATAAACTGGAAAAAGAAGTGCCTTACTACTCTATTCTTCCTACGGCGACGCAATATGCGAGAAACGCTATTTTCTCTGGTTTGACACCGTTGGAAATGGAAAAACAGTTTCCGCAATACTGGAAAAATGACCCGGAAGAAGGTGGAAAAAACCTTTTTGAAGCAGAATTTTTGACGGCACAATTGAAACGATTGGGTTTGAATATCAAGGAAGACTATTTTAAAATAACAAGTCTTGCCGGCGGAAAAAAATTAGCGGAGGGTTTTAAAGCATTAAAAGATAATGATTTAGTGACGGTTGTTTACAACTTTGTGGACATGCTTTCCCATGCCAAAACAGAAATGGATGTCGTGAAAGAACTGGCCTCAGATGATAAGGCGTATCGCTCGCTGACGTTGAGTTGGTTTAAGAATTCCCCGCTATTGGAAATCATCCAACAGGCTCAAAAAATGGGTTTCAAATTGATTTTGACTACCGATCACGGAACGATAAATGTAAAAAATCCATCGAAAGTGGTGGGTGATAAAAACACCAGTTTGAATTTACGTTACAAAACAGGACGTAGCTTGACGTACGAGTACAAAGATGTCTATGCGGTAAAAGAACCAAAAAATGTAGGCTTGCCTACTATAAATATGAGCAGTTCTTATATTTTTGCAAAAAATGATTTGTTTTTGGCCTATGTCAACAACTACAATCATTATGTGAGTTATTACAAAAATACGTATCAGCACGGTGGAATTTCATTGGAAGAAATGATTATTCCATTTTTAGTGTTTAACCCAAAATAAAAAAAGTGGTCAGTTTTCAGTGTTCAGTTTGCGGAAATCCGAGATAACTGAACACTAATTCCTGAACACTGAATACTTAGTATTTATGAATGTTATTTTTTCATTGGACCAACTCGAAGAAGTGGCCAAACAAATTATTGCAAATAGCCCCAAAAAAGTGATTCTTTTTCATGGAGAAATGGGCGTTGGGAAAACGACTTTGATCAAGCAATTGTGTAAAACGCTGGGCGTAACCGGCGCGACGAGCAGTCCAACATTTTCTTTAGTTAATGAATATGAAGCCGATGACAATCAGTTGGTTTATCATTTTGATTTTTACAGATTGAATGATGAAGTAGAAGCTTTGGACATGGGTGTTGACGATTATTTGTATTCCGGCAATTGGTGTTTTATAGAATGGGCGGAGAAGATTCCAAATTTGATTCCTGAAACACATTCGGTTATCACTATTTCGCTGCTTCCTGACGGAAAGCGTTCTTTAACCTTAAGTTAAAAAAGTAATTATGAGTTTAGACAATACCGTAGAAATCATCCCTTTTTCAGCCGCTTTAGCTGCCCCTATAAAAACCTTGAACCTGGAATGGTTGAGAAAATATTTCAAGGTGGAACCCAAAGACGAAATCGTGCTTTCGGATCCGCAAGGGCAGATTATAGACAAAGGCGGAATGATTTTTTATGCGAAATACAATGATGCCATCGTAGGTACCGTTTCCTTAATAAAAATCGACAACATAACCTATGAATTGAGTAAAATGGCGGTAACAGATGGTGTTCAAGGTTTGGGAGTTGGTAAAAAACTGATGCTGCATTGCCTTGCTGTTGCTGAAGCAAAAGGAATTGAAAAGCTGATTTTATATTCGAACAGGAAATTACTGCCGGCGATTCATTTGTATGAAAAATTTGGATTTACAGAAGCACCTTTAGAAGACGGTATTTATGAAAGAGCCGATATAAAAATGGAAAGAATCATGCGTTAATTTCAGCAGTAAATTCAAAGGTATTTATCCCCGTTAATATTGTACTTTTTTTAAAAGTTTTTACGTAAATTGTACCATTAATTTAACAACAGCAATGTCAATTACTATAACTCCATTCACAAAACAACAGTTATTGCCACAAGAAGAAAAACTTGAGGTTGCAAGAAAAAAAAGCGAGCTTTTTATAGGTGTCCCAAAGGAAACCAGTTATCAGGAACGCCGTATTTGCCTTACTCCAGACGCTGTAAACTCGCTGACCTATCATGGGCATCGGGTGATGATTGAGGCTGGCGCGGGACTAAATTCCAGTTATACGGATAAAGAATATTGTGATGCCGGTGCCGAAGTTACCAATGATACCAAGAAAGTTTTCAGTTGTCCGATGATTTTGAAAGTAGAGCCGCCAACGTTTGCCGAAATTGAAATGATGAATCCTGAAACGATTGTATTATCAGCCATACAATTGAAAACCCGAAAGAAAACCTATTTTGAGGCTTTGACCAAAAAGAAAATTACCGCACTTGCTTTTGAATACATAAAAGATGAAGACGGTACGTATCCTGCAGTCAAATCCTTGAGCGAAATTGCCGGAACTGCTTCCATTCTTATCGCTGCCGAGTTGATGATTACCAATGAATTTGGAAAAGGACTATTATTCGGAAACATTACCGGTGTTCCTCCTACCGATGTTGTAATTCTGGGCGCAGGAACTGTTGGTGAGTTTGCCGCTAAAACCGCTATTGGTTTAGGTGCCAATGTCAAAGTTTTTGATAATTCTATTACAAAATTACGCCGTTTACAGAATAATTTGAATCAGCGTATTTTTACTTCTACCATACAACCAAAATCTTTATTGAAAGCATTGAGACGATGTGATGTCGCTATTGGCGCCATGCGGGGAAAAGAACGTTGTCCCGTGATTGTTACTGAAACTATGGTCGAACACATGAAATATGGCGCTGTAATTGTGGATGTAAGTATTGATACCGGCGGTTGTTTTGAAACTTCTGAAGTGACTTCCCACGAGAAACCAACGTTTATCAAAAACAATGTATTGCACTATTGCGTGCCCAATATTCCATCCCGATATTCTAAAACCGCATCGCTTTCCATAAGCAATATCATAACGCCTTATTTGTTGCAAATTGCCTCAGATGGTGGTATTGAAAGCGCTATTCGCTGTGATAAAGGATTGAAAAATGGCGTTTATATGTACCACGGAATCCTCACAAATAGTGCCATTGGCGATTGGTACGATTTACCAAACAACGACATTAATTTAATTGTTTTTTAAGAAAACTTTCTTCTACCTTTGCCAAAAATTTAATTCATGAAGTTTATACATCGTTTTGCTTATTACTTAGTAGGTTTAGTTATCGGATTGTTTTTTGTAGCGTTAGTTTTTAGTGGGAAAGATACCCGTTGTAATTATTTTCCAAATGCAAGAGTCTTAAATGATTTGAGAAATAAACCGTTCCATTATTCGGATAAAGCATCACGCATTCTGGCTGAAAAATGGATTGATACATCCGATATAAAAAATACATTACAATTTGGCGATGTAGATTTTGACAAAAGCAATATCGAACTTAAAAAAGGAAAATTATATATCATCGAAGGAAAAACAATCAAAAACCAAGAAGTTACTTTGAAAGTGATTAATTACTCCGATAAAGCCGTTTTAGAAGATATTATTAAAAAATAGACACTTTAATAGTGTTATTTATGGTTTAATCCTTCCAATAACAATATTTCAATTTGGGCGTGACCCTGCGTAAAAACTTCGGGTCGTGCTGTACGTTCCCGCTTTTTTTTAAGAGGCTGAAACGCCTCTCCAAAAAAAGAGCTTCACTTCCATCACTCACGCAAAGCAGTGTGAAAAAATATTTATATTTTAAAAACACACAATTAATCTTCTGAAATCCAGTTAATTAATTCTAATCCGTTTTGTTTTAAATATTCATTCGTTTTACTAAAATGTTTATTCCCAAACCATTTTCCCTGATTCGCACTCATAGGCGAAGGATGCCCGGATTCTAAAACCAAATGTTTGTTTCGGTCGATTTTTAATCCTTTTTTATGGGCGAAATTACCCCAAAGCAAGAAAACAACATGTTCTTTTTCTTCCGAAATTTTTTGGATTACTGCATCGGTATAAACATTCCATTTTAAATGTTTATGACTGTTCGCATTGTCTTCTCTAACCGTCAGCGAAGCATTCAATAATAAAACGCCCTGCTTTGCCCAAGCTTCTAAATTACCGGAAGTGGGCATGAAAATAGTCCCTAAATCATCACTCATTTCGCGAAAAATATTGCGCAACGAAGGCGGAATTCGAACACCATCATTTACAGAAAAACACAAACCGTTGGCTTCGCCTTTGCCGTGATACGGGTCTTGACCAATGATAACCACTTTTACGTCCTTGAAACTACAATAGTTAAACGCAGCAAAAATCAATTCTTTGGGAGGATAACAGGTGTGATTTTTGTACTCCTCAGCAACAGTTTCCATTAAATCCTGAAAATAGGGTTTCTTGATTTCATCAGATAAAATGGATTGCCAAGAGGGATTGAGATTGATTTGCATGTAATTTATTTTGCCGTAAAGTTCGCAAAGTTTTTCGCAAAGTCCACTAAAAAAATTAATGCATTTCACTTTGAATCTTTGTAACTTTGAACCTTTACAACTTAGATCATAAAATGATATCCATCACCGAAAAAACATTACAAGATTTACAATTTCCAACTGTTCTCGAAACCATTTCGACAATTTGTAATACTGACATTGGAAAACAAAAAGCATTAGAAATCACCCCTTTTAAAGACAAGGAAACGTTGATGCAAGCATTAATGCAAACGTCAGAATATGTTTCGTCTTTCCAAAATAACAATGCCATTCCCAACCATGGTTTTGACGCCATCACGCATGAGATAAAATTCTTGGCCATTGAAGACAGTTTCTTGGAAGTGGGCAGTTTTAGAAAAATCGCCACTATTTCTTCAACGGTAAATTTCCTATTGAGTTTTTTGAGAAAATTCGAGGATTATTATCCAAATTTAAACGCAAGAGCAAACCAAGTCGAACTGACCAAAGAAATCATCACGATGGTCGATGAAATTGTCGACAAGTATGGTGAAATAAAAGACAATGCCTCACCAGATTTATTGAGTATCCGCAGGAATATGAATGTAGTCCGCGGTAAAGTCAACCAAAGTTTTGGATCAGCATTAACACAATACAATGCTTTAGGATATTTGGATGACATCAAAGAAAGTTTTGTGCAAAACAGACGTGTTTTGGCAGTTTTAGCCATGTACCGTCGTAAAGTAAAAGGATCGATTTTGGGAAGTTCTAAAACAGGAAGTATCGCCTATATCGAACCTGAAGCTACCTTACAATATTCCCGTGAATTAAGTAATTTAGAATACGAAGAAAAAGAAGAAATCACCCGAATTTTAAAACAGCTATCCAATCAGATTCGTCCTTTTTTACCGCTGTTAATCAAATATCAGGATTTCCTGAGTGATATTGATGTAATTGCTGCTAAAGCAAAATATGCCGACAGAATAAATGGGATTTTGCCAAAAATTACGGAAGAGCGCCGACTTTATTTCAGAGATGCTTACCATCCTATTTTGTATTTGAATAACAAACAGAAAAACGAAATTACGCATCCGCAAACCATTGAATTACATCAGGAAAGTCGAATAATTGTGATTTCGGGTCCTAATGCCGGAGGAAAAACCATTTCGTTAAAAACCGTTGGATTACTGCAATTGATGCTGCAATCAGGAATGTTGATTCCCGTTCACGAACGCAGTGAAACCTTTTTATTTGATAGAATTTTAACGGATATTGGAGATAATCAATCTATTGAAAATCACCTAAGCACCTATAGTTACCGATTAAAGAACATGAACTACTTCCTAAAGAAGTGCAATAGAAAAACCATGTTTCTGATTGATGAATTTGGTACGGGTTCTGATCCTGAATTAGGTGGCGCATTAGCCGAAATTTTCTTGGAAGAATTCTACCATCGGGAAGCTTTCGGGATTATTACAACCCATTATTCAAACCTAAAAATTCTGGCTAACGAATTGCCTTTTGCCACCAATGCCAACATGCTTTTTGATGAGAAATCATTGGAACCCATGTATAAATTAGCTTTGGGACAAGCAGGAAGTTCATTCACCTTTGAAGTCGCTTTGAAAAACGGAATTCCTTTCAGCTTAATCAATCGAGCAAAAAAGAAAATTGAAGTCGGAAAAGTACGTTTTGATAAAACGATTGCCACACTTCAGAAAGAACGTTCTAAGATGGAGAAAACCTCGCAAACGCTAAAAGAAGAAGAAACAAAAGCGCGCGAAGAAGGCAAGAAAATGGAGACTATCAATGTAAAAATCAAGCAAAAACTGGAAAGCTATCAGGAATTGTATGACAGCAACCAGAAGACAATCTACATTGGTCAAAAAATTGAAGACATCTCGGAGAAATATTTCAACAATAAGAATAAGAAAGAACTGCTAGGTGAATTTTTGAAAATAATTGAAATTGAAAATTCAAAACGCAAAAAAGCGACAACCAAAGAAACAAAAGCATTGATTGAAAAGAAAAAGGAAGTCATTCAAGAAGTAACCGTTCAGGTTGAAGAAATCAGAAAAGAAAAGAAAGAGAAGAAATTGAAAGTAGTGGTTGAAAAACCAAAACCGATCCTAAAAGTAGGCGATCGCGTGCGAATGTTTGATGGAAAATCAGTGGGAACGATTGATTCTATTGAAAAAAACAAAGCAACAGTAAACTATGGCGTATTTACTTCAAAAGTGAGCCTGGAAGCGCTGGAATTCGTTGAAGCGGGGAAAAAGTAGACTAAAGTCTTTGCGAGGAACGAAGCAAACCCACTAAGAAGGACTTTGAAAAGGATATACGACATGAGATTGCTTCATTCCTCGCAATGACAAATGCAAACAAAAACTATGAAACCTGGATTTATCTATATCATCACTAATAAATACCAAACCGTAGTTTATACTGGTGTCACTTCAAATCTTCCGCAAAGAATTTTGGAACACAAAGAAAAAAGATATCCTAATTCATTTTCTGCTCGTTGCAATGCGAATGTATTAGTATATTATGAACAATTTCAATGGATTGGTGATGCGATTGCAAGAGAAAAGCAAATAAAAGCAGGTTCTAGAGAAGCAAAAAATGAATTAATTCGGACTTTAAATCCAACTTGGGAAGATTTATTTGAAGAAATTAAAGATATAATGACGGAATGACTCTAAAACGACAAACACAAGTCATTGCGAGGAACGAAGCAATCACACTAACGAGAACACGAATTGAGTAACTAAATGCGATTGCTTCGTTCCTCGCAATGACATAACAAAACAAGAAAATGCTCAATATTCCTAAAGACAAAAAAATTATCTTATTTGATGGCGTTTGCAATCTATGTGATTCGGCAGTACAAATGATTATTAAGCATGATACAAAAGATGTTTTCCGGTTTGTAGCCTTACAATCTGATTTAGGTCAAAAAATCATCAAGCACTTGGGAATTGACACAAGTAAAACGGATAGTATAATTCTCTATCAACCCGGTTTTGCGTATTATTACAAATCAGAAGCCGTTTTGGAAATTGCAAAAGATTTAAGTGGAATATTTTATTTTGGTGCTTTATTTTCGATACTACCCACTTCATTCAACAATTACATTTACGATTACATCGCTAAGAACCGATACAAATGGTATGGAAAAAAGGAAACTTGCCTAATTCCCACAAAAGAGCTCCAAGCTAAATTTTTAGAATAAAATAATAATTATGATAATTATCATACCTTTTATTTTGTAGGAAGTATAAATTTGGACAATCTTAAATTTAATTAATCATGAAAGACACTTCACTTTTTTCTTGGGATAACGGTTCATTTATAATGATTGTCGTATTCGGTTTAGTAACCATAGGACTGGTTGCCGCAGTTTTCATTATGATGAATTTCGATAAAAAAATAAAAAAATAGCGCAAAAAAAGAGGATGACCACTGGACATCCTCTTGCTATTATTAAAGTAATCAGAATAAATTAGCTTCTAATTAACTTTCTGTATTTCAATCGTTTTGGAGTTAAATCACCACCCAAACGTTTTTTCTTGTTTTCCTCATAATCAGAGAAACCACCTTCAAAGTAGTATACTTCAGAATTTCCTTCGAAAGCCAGAATGTGCGTACAAATTCTGTCCAAAAACCATCTGTCGTGCGAAATTACTACGGCACAACCTGCAAAACTCTCCAACCCTTCTTCCAAAGCACGAAGTGTATTAATATCCAAATCATTCGTAGGCTCATCCAGTAAAAGTACGTTTCCTTCTTCTTTTAAAGTCATCGCAAGGTGCAAACGGTTACGTTCTCCTCCAGAAAGCATGGAAACCTTCTTATTTTGTTCTCCGCCACCAAAATTAAATCGTGACAAATAAGCTCTTGAATTTACTTGCTTTCCTCCCATCATAATCAATTCTTGACCGTCAGCGAAGTTTTCCCAAATCGATTTATCAGGATTTATGTTTGAGTGTGCTTGATCTACATAAGCGATTTTTACAGTATCCCCAATTAAGAACTCTCCTGAATCTGGCTTTTCTTCGCCCATTATCATTTTGAAAATTGTCGATTTACCAGCACCATTTGGTCCAATAATTCCAACAATTCCTGCTTGTGGTAATGTGAAATTTAAATTATCATACAACAATTTATCTCCAAAAGCTTTAGCAACATTTTTGGCTTCAATTACATTAGTTCCTAAACGTGGACCATTTGGAATATAAATTTCTAAATTTTCATCCAATTGTTTTTGGTCTTCATTCAACAATTTATCGTAGTTCTGCAAACGTGCTTTTTGTTTCGTTTGACGCCCTTTAGCTCCTTGACGAACCCAGTCCAACTCACGTTCTAAATTCTTTCTGCGTTTTGAAGCTACTTTTTCTTCCAGTGCCATACGACCTGATTTTTGTTCCAACCAAGAAGAATAGTTTCCTTTCCAAGGAATACCTTCTCCTCTATCCAGTTCAAGAATCCAACCCGCAACATTATCCAAAAAGTATCTATCGTGCGTTACTGCAATAACAGTTCCTGCGTATTGTGCTAAATGTTGTTCTAACCAAAGAACGCTTTCGGCATCCAAGTGATTCGTAGGCTCATCCAGAAGCAAAACATCAGGTTGTTGCAACAACAAACGACATAAAGCTACGCGACGACGCTCACCACCAGATAAATTCTTAATTGGCGTATCGCCTTCCGGAGTGCGCAAAGCATCCATCGCAATTTCTAGTTTGGTGTCGATTTCCCAAGCACCCAATGCATCAATTTTATCTTGTAAAAGCGCTTGACGGTCCATCAATTGCTCCATTTTTTCGGCATTTTCATAGACTTCCGGCAAACCAAAACTATCATTGATTTTATTGAATTCATCTAAAACAGCCATAGTTTCAGCAACTCCTTCTCTTACAATTTCAATAACCGTTTTACTATCATCTAAAATAGGTTCTTGTTCTAAATAACCTACTGTATAACCTGGTGCAAACACTACATCACCTTGGTAGTTTTTGTCAACACCGGCAATAATTTTTAATAAGGAGGATTTCCCGGAACCATTTAAACCCAGAATACCAATCTTAGCTCCATAAAAGAAACTCAAATAGATGTTTTTAAGTACTGGTTTATCTGCTCCTTGATACGTTTTACTCAATTTTGACATTGAGAATATTACTTTTTTATCGTCTGCCATAGTTAAAAGTTTATTGTTTGTTGTTTTTGGTTTATTGTTATTTGAACTTTAAACCTTTGATTTCACAATTATTTAAATAGTTCATCATTGAACCAATTTTGTTTTTTTCTATTTCGGTTATTTCATTTAACTTTAAATGTTGTTCTTCTGAAATTAGTTTTTTATCAAAAGCTCTGTAAGATTGAGATTTTACTTCACCCGCAGAACCTTTTGCAATACTTAAAAACTGTATAAATTCTCTATTCCCGTTTCGTTCAAATCCTTCTGCTATATTGTCCATTATAGAACCCGAACTTCTGTCTATTTGATCTTTAAGTGAATAGTTAGTTTTTAAAGTTGTGGTTTGAATAAGTAACTCAACATATTGACAAATTTCTCTTGCTCTTTGCCAGATTTCTAATTCTTCGAATTTTGATATTCTTGCCATAACTACAAACTATTAACTAAAAACCATAAACAATTATACTCTGCCTTTAAGCGAACTAAAAACCCAAGCATTAGCCAAAAAACCAATACCTACAGCTGCAAATCCCCAACCTGCTACGTCATCGTATCTAAAAGCGCCTAATGCGATAAGCAATAAACCCATTACAATCATTATCAAAGTTGCCCAACCTAAAATAGTGTTTTTATTCATTCCCATAATTGTGGTATTTATTTTAATCCCGATTCCGAAGTCTCGGAATGGGAGTGCAAATATCGGAAATTTTTGTCCTTTAATTAAATATTTTATAAAGCATTTCTCGTAACAAATCGGATTGTGACATCGCATTTGCGCCAACACCTTTACTTTTTACATCAATATCTCTTAAAGCACCAACAATTTGACTCACTTTTTTCATTGGGTAGTTTTTCAAAGCCACATCATATTCTTTCAAAAAGAATGGATTTACGCCTAATACTGCCGCCACATTTTTTGGATTTCTGTCTTTCAAACCGTGGTATTTCAATAACTGGATAAAAAAACCAAAAACCAAACTTGTAGTCACCACCATTGGATTGTCTTTTGGATTCTGGGCAAAGTTTTCAGCAATCGTGTACGCTTTTAACTGGTTGCGTTCGCCAAGTGCTTTTCGCAATTCAAATACATTAAAATCTTTGCTGAAACCTATGTTTTCCTCAATATGCTTGGGAGTTATGATGCTTCCAACCGGTAATATGATTTGCAGTTTTTCCAGTTCATTGTTTATTTTACTCAAATCTGTCCCCAAAAATTCTACCAACATGGCATTTGCTTTAGGCTCAATCGAATATTTTTTACCTGACAAAACACGCTTAATCCACTCTCCTACCTGGTTTTCATATAATTTTTTACTTTCGTAAACGATACCGTTTTTCGCTAGTAACTTGGTTACTTTTTTACGTTTATCCAACGTTTTATATTTATAGCAAAAAACCAAAACCGTTGTTGCCATTGGATTTTCAGCGTAGCTTTCCAGTTTATCTATGGTTCTGATTAAATCCTGTGCCTCTTTTACGATTACCACTTGACGCTCCGCCATCATTGGATAGCGTTTTGCTGTCGAAATAATATCTTCTATAGAAACATCTCTTCCGTATAAAACGGTTTGATTGAATCCTTTTTCCTCTTCGGATAAGACTTTTTCCTCAATATAATCCGATAGTTTGTCAATATAATACGGTTCTTCACCCATCAAAAAATAGATGGGTTTGATGTTGCCGCTTTTTATATCATTTACAATTTTTATAACCTCGTCCATTTTGTCTTTTCTCTTTTATCTATTATCTAAAAGTCCTACTTTTGCTTCATGCAAAAACTCAATTTTCAACTTTATAATTTTCGTTTCAAAAATAGCGAAAATAAAGTCTCCATTTTTGATGAAATCAGGAAAAAATTTATCATTCTTACTCCCGAAGAATGGGTTCGTCAGCATGTAGTCCAGTTTTTATTGGAAGAAAAAAAATACCCGAAATCGTTGATAAATGTAGAGAAAGTTTTAAAAGTCAATGGCTTGCGCAAAAGATATGATGTTGTGGTTTTCAATTCTGATGGTTCCATTTTCATTTTAATCGAATGCAAAGCGCCTGAAGTAAAAATTGCACAAGCGACTTTCGACCAAATTGCAAGATACAATATGACAATGAAGTCCGAATTTTTGATGGTAACCAATGGATTGAATCATTACTTTTGCCAAATGGATTTTGAAAATGAAAAATATCAATTCCTCCCCGAATTGCCAATGTATAAAATCGTATAATCAAATAATCTAAATGAAAATAGCTGTTGTCATCCTGAATTGGAATGGAATTTTATTGTTAGAAAAATTTTTGCCTTCAGTGCTGAAATATTCTCCGGAAGCCACAGTGTATGTTGCTGATAATGCTTCTACAGATGATTCCATTTCCTACGTGAAATCTTTTTTTCCTTCGGTTAAGATTGTAAAAAACGACACTAATTTAGGATTTGCAGATGGATATAATGAAGCTTTGAAGCATATTGACGCTGAACTGTATGCCTTAATCAACTCCGATATTGAAGTGACAGAAAATTGGCTGCAACCCATTCTTAAAACTTTCGAAAATGAGCCAAATACTGCCATAATTCAGCCTAAAATACTCGACTTTAAAAACAAAGAATACTTTGAATATGCTGGTGCCGCCGGTGGTTTTATAGATCAATATGGATATCCCTATTGTCGCGGGCGTATTTTTGACACTTTAGAAAAAGACAACGGACAGTACGATGATAATTGCGAAATATTCTGGGCAACCGGAGCTTGTTTTTTTATTAGAAGTGCCGTTTATAAAGAACTAAATGGTTTTGATGATGTTTTTTTTGCACATCAGGAAGAAATTGATTTGTGTTGGCGTGCCTTTAATAAAGGATATAAAATAAAATACATTTCAGAATCGGTTGTGTATCATGTTGGCGGAGCGACTTTACAGCAAGGAAACCCGAAAAAAACGTTTTTGAATTTTAGAAACTCCTTATTGATGCTGACTAAAAACCTTCCTAAAAATAAATTGTATCCAATTCTTTTAGGCAGAATGGTTCTGGATGGAGTTGCAGGAATACAATTTCTCACGAAAGGAAAATTCAATCATTTTATTGCAATATTGAAAGCACATTTTTCTTTTTACAGACTTTTTTTAGATCATTATAAAAAAAGAACTAAATTTCAAGAACAAAAATACTATAATACAAAAAGTATCGTTTACATCTATTTTATTAAGAAAATCGTTGTTTTTAACGATTTATTTAGAACAAAACAAATATAAAAAAGTAAATTTGCCTTTAACATTTAATTAAATTAATACCATTTATGAAAAAAATAGTAATTGCCTTATCTGTATTAGCGCTATTGACTTCATGTGTTTCTAAAAAGAAATACACTGATTTAGAAGCTAGAAATAAAGAAACTCAAGACTTATTAAATACTGCAACAGTAAAATTGAATGCTTGTTTAGAAGAAAAAGCAGCACTTTCTGCTACTGCGTCTCTATTAAAAGAGCAAAACCAAGGATTGATAAGTACTTCTAAAGACATGACTATCTTGTCTACAAAAGGAGCTGAGAATATTGAAAAAGCTTTAGAATCTATCAAAGAAAAAGATTTAAAAATCAGCAGAATGCAAGATGCATTAACTAAGAAAGACAGTGTAACACTTGCTGTAGTTACTAGTTTGAAAAGTGCTGTAGGAATCTCTGATCCAGATATCGAAATAAATGTTGAAAAAGGAGTTGTATTTATCTCTATTGCTGACAAATTGTTGTTTAAAACAGGAAGTTACGATGTAACTGATAAAGCAAAAGGTGTTTTAGCAAAAGTGGCTAAAGTAGTAAATGACAAACCGGATTTTGAATGTATGGTTGAAGGTCATACTGATAATGTTCCTTATAACGGTTCAGGTATTTTATTGGACAACTGGGATTTAAGTGTGAAACGTTCTACTTCTATCATCCGTGTATTAACAACTCAATTAGGTGTTAAACCAGAACAATTGATTGCAGCAGGAAGAAGTTCATACATTCCTTTAGTAGGAAATGATTCTGCTGAAAACAGAGCACGTAACAGAAGAACACGTATTGTTGTTTTACCTAAAATCGATCAGTTCTACGACATGATTGAAAAAGAGATGAAAAAACAAAGACCATAATTCAAATATAATTTGAACTAAAAAACGTCTTGAGAAATCAAGACGTTTTTTTATGGTTTTTACTGAACACTAATTAAAGAATATCCAGACTTCCTTTACCTTCTCTGACTACAATAGGCTCATCACCTGATAAATCAATAATTGTTGATCCAATATTATCACCATAACCGCCATCAATAACCATGTCGACAAGGTTTTGCCATTTCTCAAAAATGAGTTCCGGATCAGTCGTATATTCTATCACATCATCATCATCGTGAATGGAAGTAGACACAATTGGATTCCCTAGCAACTTCACAATTTCTAATGCTATTGCATTATCTGGAACCCTGATTCCGACAGTAGTTTTCTTTTTGAATTCCTTCGGCAAATTATTATTTCCGGGTAAAATAAACGTATAAGGTCCTGGCAAAGCTCTTTTTAATAATTTAAAAGTGGACGTATCAATCTGTCTTACATAATCAGATAAGTTACTCAAATCGTGACAAATAAAGGAAAAATTAGCTTTTTCCAGCTTGATCCCTTTAATCTTTGCGATGCGTTCCAAGGCTTTGGTATTGGTGATATCACAACCTAAACCATAAACTGTATCCGTCGGATAAATCACCAAACCACCGTCTTTTAAAACCTTAACTACTTTGGCAATTGCCGCTTCATTAGGTTTGTCTTCGTATATTTTTATAAATTGAGCCATTTTTTTTAGTTTATTATTTTACCTTCACTTAGAGTGCAATGTCATTACGTTAAGTCACTTTGGCCGTCTCTTCGAGTGATTTTTAATAGTAATGCGACAGCTTTACTATTAAAAATTGTATCGAGAAGTATAATAAAGCGTTTAATTCTCGATACTTCAAAAGCTCTTTAAAACTTTTTCTTTGCTAAATTAGGAAGTTTGCCATATTCTTCATTAATCAATGCTTCTTTTTTTGCTCTAGATCATTTTTTAATTTTTTTCTCAATATCAATTGCAAAATTAATATCCGTGAATTCACAATAATAAACTAGTTCAACGGGTCTTTTGCTTGCGGTATAACAATCGGGATAAAAACCTGTTTCATGCTGAAAAAGTCTTTGGGTTAAATTACTCATAACCCCAGTATAATACGAATTATCAAAACATTTTAAGATATATACGTAAGACTGTTTCATATTATTTTTCTATAATAATTTTTGTTACATTCGAATTTAATGGTTCTCGATACATTTTTTGTTCCGTTACTCTCCACAAAAAAAACTCGAACAGACGACCAAAAAGAAACTACAAATTAAAAGAAATTACCCAATAATATCCAGTTTTGCAAAGCGCAACAATAATTTCTTTATTCCGCCAATTTCAAATTTGATTTCGGCTTTTTTATCTGCTCCTGTTCCTTCAAGGTTTAATACTTCGCCTTTGCCAAAACGTTCGTGCATCACAATATTTCCGGCAACCAATTTATTATCAAACAAATTCGCACTACCGCTTGCAGCAACAGTATTGGATACAGGTTTCAATTTACGAATATTTATATCCGATTTGGGTTCATTATCGCTAGTATGTTTTGGAGGTGGTGTTCCATTTGCTGGTTTTGCCAGACGCAATCTAGATTTATCCACATCTCCAAAAATATCACTGTCAATCATTGGTTTATACCTGTAATTCGATTCGGCCGGCGTGAGATATTCTAAATACTGTGCGTCAATTTCCTCAATAAATCGGGAAGGTTCGCTATCAGTCAGTTTTCCCCAACGATAGCGTGACTGTGCATACGTCAAATACGCCTGATGCTCAGCGCGAGTCAAGGCCACATAGAACAAACGACGTTCTTCTTCGAGCTCACTTCTCGTACTCATACTCATCGCACTCGGAAACAAATCTTCTTCCATTCCCACCACAAAAACATGAGGGAATTCCAATCCTTTTGCCAAGTGAATCGTCATCAAGGCCACGCGGTCTTCATCACTGGTATCTTTATCTAAATCAGTTGCCAAAGCCACATCTTCCATAAACTCAGACAAGGCGCCACGAGCACCATCAATTTCTTTTTGCCCTTCGGTGAAATCCTTGATACCGTTTAATAATTCCTCTATATTCTGGATTTTAGCCATCCCTTCCGGAGTGGCATCTTTCTTTAATTCTTGAACCAATCCTGTTTTTTTGGCAACGTGATCGGTGATATAGAATGCATCCTGATTTTCATTAATTACCTGAAAACTTTGGATCATCGTCACAAAATCTTGTAATTTTTGTTTGGTTCCCGAATTCAGTTTCAAGTCAATTTTATCAATATTCTGCATCACTTCCCAGATGGAACGTTTGTAGTGATTGGCTGCAATCGTAAGTTTTTCAACAGTTGTATCTCCAATTCCTCGAGCCGGATAATTGATTACACGAACCAAAGCTTCTTCATCTTTTGGATTGATAACCAATCGCAAGTAACACAATACATCCTTGATTTCTTTCCTTTGATAAAAAGATAAACCACCATAAATTCGATACGGAATATCTCTTTTTCTAAGCGCATCTTCCATCGCACGGGATTGTGCATTGGTACGATACAAAATTGCAAAAGAGCCGTTGCTAAGCTGATTTTGCATCTTTTGTTCGAAAATAGTACTGGCCACAAAACGCCCTTCTTCGGCATCGGTCATGCTGCGGTGCACTTTTATTTTTGGACCAAAATCATTCGCAGTCCAAACTATTTTATCCAGCTTTACTTTATTCTTATCGATAATAGTATTTGCTGCTTCCACTATATTTTTTGTCGAACGGTAATTTTGTTCCAATCTAAAGGTTTTTACACCTTCATAATCTTTTTGGAAATTCAAAATGTTGTTGATATTCGCTCCTCGAAATGCGTAAATACTTTGCGCATCATCACCCACCACACAAATATTCTGGAATTTATCAGATAAAGCACGAACAATCAAATATTGAGAATGGTTCGTATCTTGGTACTCATCCACCAAAATATAACGGAAACGGTTTTGATATTTGGCTAAAACTTCCGGAAAACGAGTTAATAATTCATTGGTTTTCAACAATAAATCATCAAAATCCATCGCCCCGGATTTAAAGCATTTATCAACATAATTTTGATAAATTTCCCCTAATCTTGGCTTTTTAGCCATTGCATCCGCTTCTTGTAATTCGGGATTGTTGAAATAGGCTTTTACCGTAATCAAGCTGTTTTTATAACTGGAAATTCTGCTTAAAACCTGTTTTGGTTTATATACATCCCTGTCCAATTGCATTTCTTTGATAATCCCGGAAATGCAACGCAATGAATCTTGGGAATCATAAATCGTAAAATTCGAAGGATATCCCAAATGATCGGCTTCGGAACGTAAAATTCTGGCAAAAACCGAGTGAAATGTTCCCATCCAAAGATTTTTTGCCTCACTTGCACCTACAATCTGAGAGATTCGGGTTTTCATTTCCCGTGCCGCTTTATTGGTAAACGTAAGCGATAAAATATTGAAGGCATCAACACCCTGATTCATCAAATAAGCAATTCTAATAGTCAACACACGTGTTTTCCCAGAGCCCGCACCAGCAATGATAATCATTGGCCCGTCTTTTTGAAGAACAGGTTCACGTTGGGCTTCGTTGAGTTGATCGATATATTTATGCATGGAGAAATTTAAATTTATTATGCAAAAATAAGAATTTAAGATTTAGAAATCGGGTTTAAATTACAATCATAATGAGTTCTGATTTAACCAAAAATTCACTTACTATAAAGTCATTGACAAAGCTGCGAATCTTTAATAATCAATACATAAAAACAATTATCAGTTATAATAATAGGCTTTTATTTGAAAAATACGTCGTACGCAAAACGGATTAAAGTACCGACAACCACAACCAAAAAGAAAATCCGAATAAAACTATTTCCTTTATTAATAGCTAATTTAGCCCCAATCCAACCACCAAGTGCATTACTGGCTGCCATAGGCAATGCAACGGCCCATATTATTTTACCTTTTAAAATAAAAAGGCAAATAGAACCAAAATTAGTAGCCAGATTCACCATTTTGGCATTTGCGGAAGCATGCAAAAAATCGAATCCCATAATGGCAATAAAAGCCATCACCAAAAAACTTCCGGTTCCTGGGCCTATAAATCCATCGTACAAACCAACTACAAAACTAATTCCAATCGCATTCCATATTTGGGTTCTCGAAGAATGATTTTTTTCAATATGTTGCCCAAAATTTTTCTTGGCGTACGTATAAATCACTAAAAAAGAAAGAACTACCAATAATAAAGGCTTCATGAAATCGTTGCTTACATACGTCAACAAAGTAGAACCTAAAAATGCCGAAGGAAATGCCAAAAGCATCATGATAGCCAGCAATTTCCAGTTCATATCCACTTTTTTAAGATATTGATAGGCCGCAAACGAAGTCCCACTAAAAGCGGGAACTTTTAAGGTGCCAATAACGGTTGAAACAGGAAGATTAGGCAATAAAATCAACCCCATAGGTGTTTGTATCAAACCGCCGCCACCGACAATGGCATCAATAAATCCTGCAGCAAAAGCAGCCAAACAAAGTAAAACTAATATGTAGGTTTCCATTTAACTATTATTTTTATAATTCCCGTAGTCGTTGGCAAAAATACCATTCGTATTGATTTATTGCTATTAAAATGGAATTGATTTATAACCAAAAAAGTATATTTTTGCTTTTATAAATTTTATCAAAACATGGATACTACAAAAATTATAGAATTACTAAGTTATACGTTACCGGCAATTGTTACGGGTCTTGTTGCCTATTATTTTTTTGATCTCCATACCAAAAACGAAGAAGGAAGACGTCGTTATTTACTGAACAAGGAAGCACAAAAAAATGCTTTACCCTTGCGTTTGCAAGCGTATGAGCGCATGTCATTGTACATGGAACGCATCAATCCTACTAAATTATTAATTCGAATTGCTCCAATTTCTAATGATAAAAACGATTACGAAAATCTGATAATTACACAAATCGAACAAGAATTTGAACACAATTTAACCCAACAAATATACATGTCAGACGAATGCTGGACGATTATTGTAACGGCAAAAAATGCTACAATCCAAATGATTCGAAAAGCGAATATGAGTGATCGTGTCGACAATGCCGATAAATTACGTGAAGTACTTTTAAGCGATTTGATGGAAAAACAATCACCTAGCAATGCCGCTTTGGCTTACATCAAAAACGAAGTGGGTCAGTTGTGGTAATCTATGAATTGAGTTATGAGTTATAGGTTAAAAGTTATGAGTGCCCTAGGTTTCGGATTACAATTCCTAACTCCTAACTCCTAACTTTTAACTTACTTACTATTCCTTCAACAATCGGTTCAATTGAAACTGTTCCGCTTCATTTAAATTTGACAGTATTCTTTCCAAAGAAACTCTCATTTCTGGATTTTTTAATAATTTTCTAATGTTATCTCTACCAAATTTCGAGAACTGCCACATGTGATGCGTAGTAGCATTTACCAAATTTCCCAAAACAACATCATTTATTATTTTGAAAGTAAGCAATTTCTCCAAAGCATTTTGCCTTGTATTCGCTTCGTAATTAACTGACGAATACTGTATTAGTTCGTTTGCCAATGCTGCTTTATCTATCGTATAATTTGGCGTTGATAAGGCGAGTGTCAACCACAGCGTCCTTAAATTATAATCATTGAAACCCATCCATTTTTTTGATTTATCTAAATATTGAATGCGTTGCTCCGGAAAATTATTCCATAAATTATACAGCGCCATTTCTTGTGTTTGATACGATTTGTCCTCCAATAAAGTTTCATATTGTGCTTTAAAATGCGTTGGAATTTCATTTAGTGATGCTACAATAGCTTGACGAACTTGTACGTTTTTAGTTTCTAAAGCCAACGTTAAGAGCGATTCTTTCTCTTGAAAACGGTCCTCTTTCAATTGGTTTACAACTGCTTCTTTTACCGAAAAATACACCTCAGACTGGAGTGTTTTTTCAAGAAACTCCTTTTTCTCTGACAACGGTTTATTTTTTAATTTATCGATATCAAACAGCACTTGAATTGATTTGTTTTTAAGCAATAAACTATTGGCTTGTTGCGTATTAAAAGCAGTATTTTCAAGCCATACTTTACTAAAATTACCTAAATCATAGTCCGATACTTTTTTGATTTCAGCAAAGAAATCTGGTGTGTTTACACTCTGAAAAGCATGTTTTTTCAAATAGTTTTTTACCGCTTTTTTAAATGCCTTATCGCCTATTTCTTCATGCAAAACAAAAAGTGCCCAAGCGCCCTTTTGATAGAAAGTCAATGAACTGGCTTTGGCATTCAAAACGGGAATGGTATCCGTTCGGGAAGCAAATTTCAGTTGTTGCGCCGACTCATATAATTTCGAATAAAAATAATCTTCGCCATAGATTTCCTTTTCGGCTAGCAACGCATAATAAGTCGCAAAACCTTCCTGCAACCAATGGTGTTTTCCGCTTTCGGCAGTGACTAAATTCCCAAACCACTGATGGACTAATTCATGCGCATTGACATTCGTGTAACTCCTGTCCTCAAGACCTACCGAATCCACCACATAACGTGTGTTGAAAAGCGTTGCCGATGTATTCTCCATTCCGGCATACAAGAAATCCCGAACAGGAACTTGTTTGTAAATCCCCCAAGGAAAATTCACTCCTATTTCTTTTTCTAAAAAATCAAACATCCGTTTTGAATTCCGATAGGTCGGTTCAAACTTTGCTGCATCTTTTGGTTCCAAATACATCTCTAAAGGAATACCCGAGTTTGATTTTTGGATGTTTTTTTCGAATTTGCCGATGGCAAGCATCAATAAATACGAACTCATTGGTTTTTGCATTTGGTATTGCCAAACTGAAAGTCCATCAAGTCCTGATTTAAATTTCAACGTTCCATTTGAAATTATCTGATACTCTTTATTAAATACAATATTCAAATTGAAGACTACTTTTTCATTCACATCATCAAAACTCGGAAACCAATGGCTGGTATATTTTCCTTGTCCTTGCGTCCAAATTTGTACGTTATCATTTGCTTCTGAGCCAATGAAATACATCGTTTGTTTCGGCTTTGCCGAATACTGAAAAGTCAGGTTGTTTTTCCCTTTTTTAAACGGATAAATAATTTGTAATTGTTTCTGTGTATTGCGATAATTAATGGATTTTCCGTTCAGTTTCAGATTCGAAAATTCCATGTTTTGAGCATCAATTTTAATGGTATCGATGGATTTCAAAACGTCAAAATCATAATCCACTTCTCCTGAAACTGTTTTTTCAATTGGATTTATGGCTATTTTTCCCAGAGCCGATTTAAAATCAATAAATTGGGTTTGTTGGGCGAATGTGAACGTGGAAATAAAAAAGAATAGGTATTTCATTCTAAACTGGATTTTATGGAATCAGTATTCCAATTTTTGGGATTATTTTTTATGTACTGATATATTGTATCAAATGAATTATAATTTCGAACGATATGATCGTGATAATTTGATTGCCAAATGGTGTTGACGTCGTGATTCATCAGTACATTTATTTGTTTGGTGGTAACCGATTTAAAAGCAGCAACAAACGACGAAATGGAATTTGGTTTTCGGGATAATTTGGACAATTTCAATTCCGATTCCAATTGTAGAGACGTACAGGGTAGAGACGCACTGCAGTGCGTCTCTACAGACGAGATGGAATTATCATTTTTTATTTCAACCAACAAATGAATATGGTTGGGCATAATAATCCAATTATGGAAAAACCAACGTTCCCTAATTGTAATTGATTTTAATAATTCCGTTTCAATGATTTTTCCGTTATCGTTTAATAGCATTTTATCATCATCAATGGCACCAAAAATACATTCCCTATTTTGAGCAACCAAAGTAAGAAAATAGATAGCTTCACTGGAATAATCCCAATTTTCCAATCGATTTGATTCGGTTTGGTATCTATTTTTAAATAATGGCATTTAAAATGATTAGCATGATTTTCAAAGTTACAAAGGTTTCCCAAACTAATCCGACAAATTTTGTAAGTTTACCTCCAGAAAACCACAAGAAAACTACATTGAAAAAGAAAGCCCTATTTAATTGGAGCAGCGGAAAAGATTCTGCGCTGGCCTTATATAAAACACTACAAAATCCCGAAATTGAAATTGCCTGTTTACTCACCAGCATAAACCAACAGTATCAACGTGTCTCGATGCACGGTGTTAGAGTTGAATTATTGGAACAACAAGCCGAAAGCATCGGATTGCCGCTTGAAATCATGCAAATTCCCGAAATGCCCACGATGGAAGTCTATGAAAATGTGATGCGCGAAACATTGGCTAAACTAAAAAACCAAGGCGTAACGCATTCTATTTTTGGCGATATCTTTCTGGAAGATTTGCGTAAATACCGCGAAGATAAATTAGCCGAAATAGGTTTCGAAGGCGTTTTCCCACTTTGGAAAATACCAACTCACGAAATCATTCAAGAATTTATGGGCTTAGGCTTTAAAACGATTGTGGTTTGTGTCAACGAACGATTCTTGGATAAAAGCTTTGTTGGTCGCATTATCGACCAAGATTTCATCAATGATTTACCTGAAAATGTAGATGTTTGTGGCGAAAACGGCGAATTCCATACCTTCACTTTTGATGGTCCTATTTTCTCGAAACCCATAGATTTTGAAATTGGAGAAATCGTGTACCGAAAATACGAAAAACCAGAAAAAGAAGATTCCTCAGATACCGCTTGCGACACGAGTGCTTCTGATGCATTTGATTTTGGGTTTTGGTATTGTGATCTGGTTCAAAAATAATTTAAATAAAAAACTCCGAAGTCATAAGACAACGGAGTTTCATTTTTATAGAATCTGAACGAAATTACTAATCTAAACTTGGCACAGAAAAAGTATCCAAAACACTTTTTTCATTCATAAGTGCTTCAATTTCATTTGATTTTCTTGGTGCTTCCCCAGATAAATTTACGGGCCCATTTGTGGTAATCAAAATATCATCTTCAATTCGCACCGCAATTCCCCACCATTTTTTATCACAATCACTACCGTTAGGAATGTAAATTCCCGGTTCAACTGTAATAACCATATCGGCTTCAAAAGCATTGTACAAACCCGGATCGTGAACATCTAACCCGATATGATGCGAAGTTCCGTGCGGAAAATATTTTCTGGATTCTTGTTCCGTTCTAACAATTCCTAATTTCACTAAACCGGCACCGATTATTTTACGAGCAGTATCATCCGGCGCATTAAAACTATTTCCCACTTTTGCGGCAGTAATTCCCGCTTCTTGAGCTTCATAAACCAAATCATAAATTAATTTTTGCTCAGTAGAAAATTTTCCGTTAGCAGGAATTGTTCGGGTTACATCAGCAGTATAACCATGATATTCCGCTCCTAAATCCATCAAAACCAAATCATTTTCGACTTTCATTTTACTGTTTTCAATATAATGCAACACACAACCGTTGTTCCCTGCGCCCACGATTGAAGGATAACCCTCAAACTCGCTGCCGTACTTTTTATAGACAAATTCGTGAATTCCCTGTATTTCCGTTTCGGACATTCCAGGATGCATCGCTTTCATGATTTCACGTTGTCCCATTGCCGAAATCCGAACGGCTTTTGTCAGCAAAACCAACTCTTCTTTGGATTTTTTCTCACGCAAACTCGCCATATACGTCAAAATCGATTTGGTATCGATAGTCGCTTTTTTTGCGGTAATACTTTTTTTAAGCCCTAATTCCTTTTGTAAATTCGAATCCGGTTGTGGGCTTACTTTCTCGTTATAACCAATTTGGGATTTAAACGCTCCAATTAATTTGTATAGATCGGCTTTCTCATTTTTCGAATTTCGGGTATCTTCTTCAAATTCCTTAAAGAAAACAGTGTCAAAATTTACATAATCAATCCCCGAATTTAAAAACGCTGCTCCATTCAAAGCATTTTCAAAACCTAACTCTTTTTTAGCGCCTTCCGTTCCTAAACGCACTCCTGTCCATTGTTCCGCTCTTGGATTTTTTTCCTGAACATACAGCAATTCATTCAATGATTTTCCGTCTTTATTGGTTTGATTGTTCGAAAAAATAACCAGAACTGAATTGGGTTCTTTGTATCCTGTTAAATAATAAAAATCAGGATCTTGATGGTAGATAAAATCCACATCATTGGCTCGGTTCCGAATGGGATTTCCAAAAAACACTGCCACACTATTCTCAGGCATTTTAGCACGCAAGGCTTCTCTGCGCTCTTTATGGAATTGAGCCGATAAATAATCGTTTGGATTTCCGTTTTGTGCCATTGAAACACAAACAAAAAACACAGTAAAAACAAAAGAAAGTTTTAAATTCATAGAACTAAATATTAGAGTTTTGCAAAATAAAGACGAGGTTTTGAATGAATTAATTAGTACGTAAATATAATTTTTTTGTGTGTACAAACTAACATTTTTATTGAAAGACTGATTCTTTTATTCGTTTAAAAATAGAAAAAGAGCACCAAAAGTTTTTCAACTTCTGAGTACTCTTTAGCAAAAGTGCTTCATCATTCTAAAATTAACCAAAACTAAATTTTATGAAAAATGGTTTTTAATAAGCACTTATAATTTACTTTTTGTATTCTAATCCTGGACCGTCACAGCTTTTCCAAGTACTGGACAAGGAATTATTGGCAGTCAAATACAGCACTTCTTTTAGATTTCCGTAACAGTTGCCTATAAGTTCGCTGTCATTGGGATATGTTAATTCAAAATAAATTCCGTCTGATTGAGTTGTAGTCGTGTAGGTTCCCGAAATGGAAGTTTTAACCGAATTTCTTTCTCTGGATTTTGTAAATGTTCCGTTAGTGTTGAGTATATAAAATTCCTGCCATTCCATTGCTGCGCCCGTAGTTTCAGAATTAGGAATAGAACCCGACATCGCGACCAAAGTCCATTTCCCATAATAACCAGTGCTATCCATTGTTACAGCATCATCCTTTGAACAAGAACTAAAAACAGAAAGAAAAGCAACAAGAATAACAAGATTTTTCATATATCAGTTTTTACAGATAATATGTAGATGATACATCATACAAAAGGTTGCGTCAAATTATATTTTTTTTTTTCTAAAGTGAAAAAAGTTAAAAATAGATCCTGAAACATCTTTGTTTTGACTCTAAAAAAATACCGGCAATTCGCAATTTTAAATGGATTATAGCATTTATAATTAGCGAATTAGCGGTTAAAACAGACTTAAGTCTTTATTATATTATCTTTCCTCGTAGAGTTTCAGCAACTGCGTCACCGTATTCCAATTGCGGATTGTTGCGGTAACATTCAGTTTTTTCTCGATGTATTTTTGATCAAATCGAGTTTTTCCGGCTCCAACAGCGTATTTAATAAAAATTCTGCTGCCATCAATACTGGCTTCATCCGGCTTGAATTGGCTAATTTTCAAATCATTCATACTGGTGCTTTGCAAGGTCGTAGAAATAAACGCCACGTATAACTTTTTGATATCAATATCCTTTTCCTTCAAAAAAGGATTGCTCTTGAAACACGCTTCCAAGTCTTCTTTGGCAATAACCACAATAGGCACTTCATGACCAAAAACCTTGAAAATTTCCTGTTTGATTTGAAACCCAACTTTTGCAGGACTTTCTTCTTCTGTATCTACAAAAACATTTCCAGATTGAATATAGGTTTGCACATTTTGAAAACCAATGGCTTCCAAAGTTGTTTTGAGTGCCTCCATTTTTATCATACTGTGACCGGAAACATTGATGCCACGAAGCAATGCGAGATGAGTTGTCATTTTTTAAGCTTTTTTATTTTTGCGAAGATATTGTGTTTGGATGGGAATTTCTGTTTGAATTTGATTAAACCATTTCACTTTGAATAAATCTTTTAAAACTACTTTTAGTAGCTAGCTTGATTTTTTACAAAAAAATTGCTTTTTAATTCCAATAAAATCATATCAGTTGTATTTTTTCGTTCTGGTGTTTTTCTATCTCCAAAATCAAGATTTAATTTATCGCTTGTTAAAAATTCTAATGCTTCTTTAAATTTTGAAAGTGTTAATTCTTCATTGTCTAAAACTTCAATAAGTTTATTGCAATATGTTTCTTGCTTTCTTTTATCATCAAAATTTGGAACTGTTTGAGGTAAAACTAAAAATCTGAAAATCATAATTAAATGGTATCTAAATCGTCTCAAATTTTTATCTAATTTACTTTTATTATACAGATTTTCAAGTTTAAAATATGTTAATGAACTTGTATAATAAGGCAAATTATCGTGTTCATGATTAAATATTTCATCTCCCATTTCTTTTGTCAATTTACCATAATACCCAGCAACAAGATGTGGTTTATCAAGAAACATTGAAGCAAAAACTTTAATTTGAGTTTCTCTATTTATAACTCTATACATAGGTATATCAGAACTTTTATATTGATTAGTCCTTCGCTCATAATAAAGTCTATTCTCATTTTTACCAAACGCATCATAAAATAGTTCAAGATTTCTTTGAAACTCTGTTAATGCTTCTAATTCAACTGCATCAACTGCATCAACTGCGGTTTGATTATTAGTTGCACGAGTTATTTGACTTTTAATTTCAGAATCGTTTGTTACGATTATTTTTAAAGGAACGTGCATATTTTCAATGCCAACTACATTTCTATTTTCATAAAGAACATTACTCGTTTGGCAACCATTTACAATTTGATAATTTGTAATTGTAATATTATCTCCCGGTCCTGAAATTTCATCAGCAACAACCGTGACTCCATTGTTTAGAATACAAAATGATTCAATGTTACCTTCTTTTAAAGTATTTGCTATATCAGTGTTTACGGAATTATTTTCCTGTTCTAAATAATCTCTAATATTATCATTAAAAACTGATTTCATTTTACCTGAAGACTCATCTATAATTATTTTTTTGAATTCTGAAAAAGGAATCATTCCAGAATAGGCTACTTTAATTTTTGAAATTGTTGGTATAGTTACTTTCTTTTCAAATTTTATAGTTGCCTCAACTGGTTCTTTTGTTTTTCTGTATAATTGTTGAATTTTTTTTGAATCAATAGGGTAGAAAGTTACTTTTTCAAACAAATTTAAGTTATCCAATTCAGTTATGTTGCTATTGATTACTTCCAAATGATTTTTATCATCATTCCATTTTCCAGTTGTGCAAAAATATAAATTACAAACAGGACTTCTATCTTTCATATACTTTGAATTTTGGTATATAAAATTTTTCATTTCAATAAAATTCTTCATTTCATCAGTTACAAATAAATCTATTTCTTCTTTAAAAAATGATTTTGTCCACCTAAAAAAATTTTCTATTTGTTGACCGTCAAAACTGGATGATGTTTTTGCTTGTATTAGAATAAAATTTGCATTTAGAACTCTATTTAAATCAATGAGTTCTTGAATTTCTTTTACCGAAGAGCAAAGTTTATTATTTACAATTATTCCAATGCCATCAATTCCTTGCGTTGCTGTTCCTGTTGATATACTTTTTTCATCAAATGAAATAGAATCATATTCTTTATTTATTACACAAAAATTTGTAAATAATTCAAATTGGTCACTTACAGGTAGACTTTGATAACCTTTACTTTCAATGAATTCATCTAAAAAACTTCTTGTAATTGTATCCATAATTTTTATTTTTTAATAAAATTGTCAATCGCTATTATGTATCATCTTTTAATAGCAGTATTTACTTTTCAAATATACAAATTTTCCTACTCCATTTCCAAGCATTCCCATTTCCAAATTTCCAAACAAAAAACTATCTTCGCTCCATCAAATTAAAAATCCGTTTTAATCTGCGTTTTTGCTTTTGCAAATCCGTTTTATCTGTGTCCAAAAAAATCTAAATGAGCAATCTCCTACTCACTCCCATTGAATACTTGAAAGGCGTTGGTCCCAATCGGGGCGAATTGCTGCGTAAGGAATTGGGAATTCATAAGTATGTGGATTTGGTTAATTTTTTTCCAAACAGATACATTGACAGAACACGGTATTACAAGATTAACGAACTCCAAAATAACATTGCCGAAGTTCAGATTATCGGTAAAATAATCAACATCAAAACCGTTGAATTTGGCAGAAATCAAAAACGATTGGTGGCCACTTTTGTGGATGATACGGGTCAAATGGAACTTGTTTGGTTTCAAGGTCACAAATGGATTCGGGAGAGTTTAAAACTCAATGTAATCTGTGTAATTTTCGGGAAATGCACGTCTTTTGGAAATGCGTTCAATATGGCACATCCCGAAATCGAACTGATGAGCGAGCACGAACAAAGTCTGCGTTCAGCGATGCAGCCCGTTTATCCTTCGACAGAAACCTTGACCAATCGCGGGATTTCAAACCGAGTGATTAATAAATTGATGCAGCAATTGTTTCTGGAAACACAAGCGCTATTCACAGAAACTTTACCGGATTATTTAATCAACGAATTGAAGCTGATTCCTAAAAAAGCGGCTTTATTCAACATTCATTTTCCAAAAAGCGCAGACGTTTTGGCGAAAGCCAAATTCCGATTAATCTTTGAAGAATTGTTCTTTATTCAGTTGCAATTAATCACGAAGAATCTCATCCGGAAAAATAAAATAAAGGGACATCCGTTTGCAACCGTAGGCGAATATTTCAATGATTTTTATCAAAATCATTTGCCTTTTCAATTGACGAATGCCCAAAAAAGAGTCATCAAGGAAATCCGAACTGACATGGGCAGCAACGCCCAAATGAACCGATTGCTGCAAGGCGACGTAGGTTCCGGAAAAACAATTGTCGCTTTTATGAGCATGCTTTTGGCACTTGATAATGGTTTTCAAGCCTGCTTGATGGCACCTACAGAAATCTTGGCAAACCAGCATTTTATTGGTTTAACTGAATTAGCACAAACATCAGACATCAACATTCGGATCCTAACAGGTTCCACCAAAATAGCGCAACGCAGAATTATCCATGAAGAACTGGAAAACGGTATGTTACACATTCTCATCGGAACGCATGCTTTACTGGAAGACAAAGTAAAATTTAAGAATTTAGGACTGGCTGTAATTGATGAACAACACCGTTTTGGTGTAGAACAACGCTCTAAATTGTGGAAGAAAAATGTGATTCCGCCACACGTTTTGGTAATGACCGCCACGCCTATTCCCCGAACTTTGGCGATGAGTTTGTATGGCGATTTAGACATTTCGGTAATTGATGAATTGCCTCCGGGACGAAAACCGATTCAAACTGTACATCGTTTTGACAGCAATAGATTAAAGGTTTGGAAATTCCTTCGGGACGAAATCGCTTTGGGAAGACAAATCTATATTGTGTATCCGTTGATTCAGGAATCGGAGAAAATGGATTTCAAAGATTTAATGGACGGTTACGAAAGTATTTCCAGAGATTTTCCGTTGCCACAGTATTCGATTTCCATTCTTCACGGAAAGATGAAACCGGCGGATAAAGATGCCGAAATGAAACGCTTTTCGGAAGGGAAAACCAATATTATGGTGGCCACAACGGTAATTGAAGTTGGTGTCAATGTTCCTAACGCCAGTGTGATGATTATTGAAAGTGCGGAACGTTTTGGATTATCGCAACTGCATCAGCTTCGCGGTCGCGTGGGTCGTGGTGCGGAACAAAGTTATTGCATCCTGATGACGAGCCATAAATTGAGTTCCGACAGTAAAACCCGAATGGAAACGATGGTACAAACAAACGATGGTTTCGAAATTGCCGAAGTCGACTTAAAGCTTCGTGGTCCGGGAGATTTAATGGGAACCCAACAAAGCGGCGTTTTAAATCTTCAAATTGCTGATTTGGTTCGAGACAGAGATACTTTGGCATTAGCCAGAAATTATGCTTTGAAATTACTTAAGGAAGATGCCGGAATGCAAAAACCGGAACATGCCGCTTTGAGAGCTGTTTTTATCGAAATGACCAAAAAGAAAAACATCTGGAATTATATTAGTTAAGTCTTTTTTGCGTGTAATAATTTTTCTATTCTCGATACGATTTTTTTCAAAAATCGAACGGACAAACACAAGATACCTTGATTAACGTCTCTTCGAGGCTTAATTTTTTTACAAAAAAAGCAATATAAAATGACATTCAAACCGTCACCCTGAGCGCAGTCGAAGGGCTACGTAATAAAAAACGTCAATGGTAGTGTTTTTGGCTTGAAAAAATTAGGTTTGAAAACGGAATTTGATAAGCCAAAAATGTATCGAGAAGTTTTCTCTACATAATGGTTCTCGATACATTTTTATAAAAATGCTGTCGCTATTTTATAAAACAACTCGAACTGACGTTTTGAATAATTGCACCTAACTGGTTCGTTAACTATTATTAAAAAACTAATTTCTTTTTTTAATAAAAAATCAAAGCCAAAACTTATATGAACTTACATTTCTTATATGTTTCAAATTACCTATTAAATTTATTTTCTTGAAAAAGGTCTCTTTTTTCTATTCTTGATTAAACCATTTGATTTTTTAATAGTCCTAGAAAATCGAAAGGTGTGATTGCTTCCTCCCATTAGTAGATGCTATATTTTCTAAGTGTTAATATTTGTATGTACAAACGTTAAATAAAAATTAACAAGATCACAATTCCCATTTCTAAAACCTAAATTTGTTTTTAACTAAAAATACTGAAACCTAATCCTACTTTACTCTATACCTATGAAAATTAAATACCTAGTTTATGCCTTGTTAACTATCGGAATCATTGGATTTATTGGCTACCGAATCACAGAAAATAAAACCAAAAATGGAGATTCAAAAGACCAAAAAGGAAAAGGCAAGTCCATGAGCGTAAACGGAATTGTGGCAACACCACAAACTTTTGACAATAATTTATCCCTTTCCGGTTCTATTGAAGCCAATGAACAAGTCGAAATTCGCAGTGAAGTTTCTGGAATTGTTGAGGCCATTTATTTTCAGGAAGGAAGCAACGTGAGCAAAGGACAGGTACTTTTTAAAGTAAATGATTTAGAGTTAAGAGCGCAATTGAGACAAACTTCCACCCGAGAAGGATTGGCTTCGGAAAACGAAAGAAGAGCTAAATTGTTATTACAAAAAGAAGCTATCAGTCAGGAAGAATATGATTTAGCCAGAGCCGATTTAAAATCGGCACAAGCACAAAGTCAGTTGATAAAAGCACAAATTGCAAAAACATCGGTTAGAGCGCCATTCTCAGGAAGAATCGGATTGCGTTCCATTTCACCGGGAACCTACATTACGCCTGCCATTTTGGTGGCGAAATTAGTAAATACAGGAAAGCTAAAAATCACTTTTTCAATCCCTGAAAAATACGCCAGCCAAGTAAAAACGAATACCAACATCAGTTTTACCGTTTCGGGTTCTACTGAAAAGTATACCGCTAAAGTATATGCCATTGAGCCTGAAGTGGCAGTAGCTACCAGAACATTACAAGTTCGTGCGATTGCCGATAACAAAAACGGAAAATTATTACCCGGAACGTTTGCTGATGTCGAATTGCCTTTGGATATCATAAAAGACGCTATCGTTGTACCAACAGAAGCAATTATTCCAGTACAAAACGGTAAAAAAGTTTTCATCTCCAGTAATGGCCAGGCCAAAGAAGTGATGATAGAAACTGCTACAAGAACGGATGCCTCTATTTTAGTACTTTCAGGTTTGAAAGCGGGTGATACCATTATTACCAGTGGTGTTATGTCTCTAAAAAATGAAACTCCTGTGACCGTTAAAATAAAATAATTTTAAAAGTTATAAATTATGAATTATGAGTTACACAGTGTAACTCATAATTCATAATTTATAACTCATAATTCAAAAAAAATGAGTTTATCCACAACAAGTATTAGAAGACCCGTATTTACTATAGTAATCAATTTATCCATCGTGTTGTTTGGAATAATTGGTTATACTTTTCTGGGCGTTCGAGAATTCCCATCTATTGATCCTGCGCAAGTTTCCATCAGTACTCGATATGCCGGTGCGAATGCTGATATTATTGAGTCGCAAATTACGGAACCCTTAGAAAAAGCAATCAATTCCATTGATGGGATTAGAAACGTAACTTCTTCAAGTGCGCAAGGAAGCAGTAACATCACCATCGAATTTAATCTGGATAAGGATCTGGAAGAAGCGGCAAATGACGTGAGAGATAAAGTTTCTCAAGCAGTTAGAAATCTTCCACAAGATATCGATTCCCCTCCTGTGGTTTCTAAGGCTGATGCCAATGGTGATGCGATCATATCAATGACCGTTCAAAGTGATACCAGAAACGCATTGGAATTAAGTGATTATGCCGAAAATGTAATTTCACAACGATTAGAAACGATTCCTGGCGTGAGCGGTGTCCAAATTTGGGGACAAAAAAGATATGCAATGCGTTTGTGGATTGATCCTGTGAAACTGGCTTCCTACGGTTGCACTGTATCTGAAGTGAGAGATGCCTTGAACAAACAAAATGTAGAATTACCTTCCGGAAAACTAACCGGAGACAACACTGAATTGACAGTAAAAACAGTGGGAAACCTTTCTACTGCTGAAGAATTCAACAATATCATTATTCGTTCCGAAGGGGAAAAAGTAGTTCGCTTTAGCGATGTTGGAACAGCAACTCTTGGACCTGAAAATATGGAGACCAAAATGACCCAATCAGGAACGCCTTTAGTTGGTGTTGCCATTGTGCCACTTCCCGGAGCCAATTATTTAGATATTTCTACTGCTTTTTATAAGGAATTCGAAAAATTAAAAAAGGATTTACCAAAAGATATTCAACTAAATATAGCCATTGACAATACCATTTTTGTAAAAAAATCAGTTATTGAAGTTGCTGAAACATTAGGAATTTCTATTGTTTTGGTGATTTTAATCATCTATTTATTCTTCAGGGATTGGGCAATCGCCTTCAGACCATTAATTGATATTCCTGTTTCGTTGATTGCTACTTTCTTTATCATGTGGCTTTTCGGGTTTTCTATAAATGTATTGACTTTACTGGCTATCGTTTTGGCAACAGGATTGGTGGTCGATGATGGAATTGTAGTCACCGAAAATATTTTCAAAAAAGTAGAAGAAGGCATGACGCCTATCGAGGCAGCCATCAAAGGATCGAACGAAATATTTTTTGCGGTAATTTCCATTTCGATAACCTTAGCAGCGGTATTTCTTCCTGTGATTTTTCTCGAAGGATTTGTCGGGCGATTGTTTAGGGAATTTGGCGTCGTCATAGGTGCTGCGGTATTAATTTCGGCTTTTGTATCGTTGACATTAACGCCTATGTTAAACGCCTATTTGATGAAAGGCGGCGAACAAAAAAAATCAAAATTCTACATTCGTACCGAACCGTATTTTCAAAAACTAAACAGTGGTTACGCCAGTGCATTAAGCCGTTTTATGAAGAAAAAATGGTTGAGCTTCCCTATTTTATTTGCTTGTTTTGGATTAATTTATTTGTTTTTCAACCTTTTGCAAAAAGAAACCGCACCTTATGATGACCGCAGTGGTTTTGTCTTGCGTATGTCTACACCCGAAGGTTCTTCCTATGAATACACGGATCGTTTCATGCAAGAAGTGTCTAAATTAGTAGATGACTCGATTCCCAGTAAAAAAGTGGCCTTGGTTATTACCTCTCCCGGCTTTGGATCTTCATCCGTAAACAGTGGTTTTATTCGGGTATCATTGGTTCAGCCAGATAAAAGAAAGGATTCTCAAAAAGAAATTGCTGCTAAATTAACCAAATGGACCAAGCAATATCCTGATGCTAAAACCTCCGTTATTGAGCAACCTACAATCGCGGTGAACAGACGTGGAGGATTGCCGATTCAGTACATTATACAAGCTCCAAACTTTAAAAAACTAGAAGAAAAGATTCCTGTTTTCATGGATGAAGTGTCACAAAACCCAACTTTTGCGGTTAGTGATGTGAATTTAAAATTCAATAAACCTGAAGTCAATGTCACAATTGACAGAGAAAAAGCGGAAAGTTTAGGAATTTCAGTTATTGATATTGCACAAACGCTACAGCTTTCATTGAGCGGACAACGTTTTGGTTATTTCATGAGAAATGGAAAACAGTATCAGGTTATTGGACAATTTGACCAAAAAGACCGTTCGAAACCATTGGATTTAACGTCGATGTATGTCAAAAATAATTTGGGACAATTAATCCAAATGGACAATGTGGTAACTATTGAAGAAAAAAGTAATCCGCCACAATTATACCACAACAACCGCTATATGGCAGCAACTGTTTCTGCTGGTCTTGCTCCAGGCAAAAGTATCAGCGATGGAATTGATGCGATGAACGAAATTAAAGCTAAAGTTCTTGACGATACGTTTACCACCGATTTAGGTGGAGAATCAAGAGATTTTGTCGAAAGTAGTTCGAATACTGCTTTTGCATTCGGATTGGCTTTGGTACTGATATTTTTGATTTTAGCGGCACAATTTGAAAGTTTCATTGATCCTTTTATCATTATTTTGACCGTTCCGATGGCCGTTGCAGGAGCGTTATTCTCATTGTGGTTATTTGACCAGACTTGGAATATTTTCAGCCAAATTGGAACCGTAATGTTAATTGGTTTGGTTACCAAGAATGGAATCTTAATCGTCGAATTTGCGAATCAGCTTCGAGAACAGGGAAAATCGAAAATCGATGCGATATTAGAAGCCTCGGAAGCGAGACTTCGACCAATTTTAATGACGAGTTTAGCCATTTCATTAGGGGCGTTACCGATTGCTTTGTCTCTTGGAGCTGCTTCTACCAGTAGAATTGGAATGGGAGTTGTGATTGTAGGTGGAACTATTTTCTCTTTGGTTTTAACGTTGTTTGTTATTCCAGCCATGTATTTGATGTGGTCTAAAGCCAGAAAACATTATCCTGAATTTGATCATATTGAAGAATATGAAACCAGCATTAAAAAAGATTTTTCTTCCAATGAAATAAAAAAGCTGGTTCCTGACGACCTTAGGCAAATAATAATTTCACCGGAAGAAAAAGAAGTTAAATAGCATATTTCCTTTTTCATTTATATTAAAAAACTTATATGAACTTAAATATCTTATATGTTTTAAAACACATAAGATATTTAAGTTCATATAAAAAATAAATACTTTTTAATTCTTAGTCAAATGATTTTTTGTTTTTCAAGAATTTAATGATTTTTTAAAAGATGTTGAATTATGATGAATACTAAAATACTATTTCAAAGCTTTATACTACTCCTATTTTGTGCAGCTAAAACCAATGCTCAAGAAGTTTTGACATTGGAAAGCGCAGTAAAAATTGCATTGGAAAACAATTACGAAATAAAAATTGCCACCAATAATTTAACCATTGAAAAAACAAACGTAGCTATTGGAAATGCAGGAATGTTGCCTAAAGTTACTGCAACCGTTGTGGATAACAACAGTATTCAGAATAGTTCACAAACACGTCAGGACGGAACAAAAACGGAATTAGACAATGCCAAAAACAATAGTTTGACGTATGGCGTTGGGCTGGATTGGACTGTTTTTGATGGTCTGCGAATGTTTGCCAGACTGGATCAGTTGAAAGAATTGCAAAAATTAGGTGAAGCGCAATTAAAGTTAACCGTAATCACAAGAATCAGTGACGTGAATGCTGCGTATTACGATTTGGTTCAACAACAACAACAATTAGCTGCTTTGGATACAACAATTGTTATTTCGAATCAGCGATTGACTTTGGCACAAAACAGATTTACCATTGGAAAAGCATCTAAATTAGAAGTTTTGAATGCCCAAGTAGATTTGAATACGGATCAGGTTGCGTTGTTAAGACAAAAAGAATTGTATGCTAACAGTAAAATTTTATTAAACCAACTGTTGGCCAGAGATGTTACCACTGATTTCAAAGTAATTGATGAACTTGAAGTGGACGCACTATTAGTGCTGCCGGAACTAACCGCTTTGGCCGAAAAACAAAACCCACAATTAGAAGCCCAGATTATCAATAAAAGAGTAGCCGAATTAGAATTAAAACAAATAAAAGCGGCACGTTATCCTACCGTTCGAGTGAATACGGCCTATAATTTTTCTGAAAGTCAATCCAGTCTTGGGTTTGTGTCACAATCCCAATCCAGAGGTCTGAACTATGGCTTTAGCGCTTCATTGAATATATTCGATGGTTTTTCACAAAACCGAAATGAGAAAATCGCCAAGATTCAAATTGAAAATTCTAAAATTACAATTGAACAACAAAATTTGGCTTTAAACTCACAATTGGCTACTTCTTATCAAACGTATTTGACTAATCTAGAATTGATTGCTTTAGAAGAAAAAAACGAATCGATTGCGAAACAAAATCTGAATATTACTTTAGATAAATTCCGTATTGGAACCATTACTACTTTAGAATTCAGAACCGCACAATTGAATTATGTGAATGCCAAAGTGCGCTACAGCAATGCTCAATTTCTAGGCAAATTATCTGAAATTGCGCTTCGAGAATTGGCGGGAAATCTTAATTTTTGATTTACTTTTGCTAAAAATAGTATCTTAAATGGTTTCATACAATACAAAAGACTGGTTCACCTTTATTTTTCGTTTTCACAAAGCGGACACTTTTAGAACATTAATGCCAATAATGTTCGCTATTGGGCTTTATTCTGGTATTATCGGTTATTTAGAAGTTGAATATTGGAAATTATCCGACACCAGTTATGTAAAAAACATTACGATCATGCACGGAATGTTAGGTTTCGTGATTTCATTATTACTCGTTTTCAGAACCAATACCGCGTATGACCGTTGGTGGGAAGGTCGAAAAATGTGGGGAGCATTAGTCAACAACAGCCGTAATTTCTCCATAAAATTATCGGCAATGTTGCATGATGAAAAAGATCGTAAATACTTTCGAAAAATGATTCCCGGTTATGCTTCCATTTTGCATAAACATTTGAATGATGATGATACCGGCAAACAATTATTTGAAGATGTAGATTTAGAAATTGATCATCACAAACACAAACCCAATCAGGTAGCCAAAATGTTGTTTCAGAAGATTAATGATTTATACGATTCTAAAAAAATAACTGGCGATCAACTGATTATTTTAAACGAAGAAGTAAAATCGTTTACTGATATTTGCGGCGCTTGTGAACGAATCAAAAACACGCCTATTCCCTACTCTTACAGTGCTTTTCTTAAAAAATTCATCTTCTTTTATGTGATGACTTTGCCTTTTGGATATTCTTTTAGTTTGGGTTATTATGTAGTTCCGGTTGTCGTATTTATTTTTTATGTTTTGGCGAGTTTAGAATTAATTGCTGAGGAAATTGAAGACCCTTTTGGAAGCGATGAAAATGATTTGCCGACTCAAAAAATTGCTGAAAACATCAAAAAACATGTCGAAGAATTAATTTAAAAGGACGCAGAAAAATAGAATAAGGTTTTAAAACTTTGTTCCCTACTAACTTTGAACCTCAAGAAACATTGATTATATTTGCAATCTCATTAAAATTGACAGATGAAAATATCTTACAACTGGTTAAAACAATTCATTAAAATAGACTGGAAATCCGAAGAAACAGCAGCTTTACTAACTGATTTAGGTCTGGAAGTAGAAATCGTTGACAAATACCAATCGGTAAAAGGCGGATTAGAAGGCATTGTTGTAGGACATGTTCTTACCTGTATTCAACATCCGGATGCCGACAGACTAAAAATAACTACCGTAGACTTGGGTAATGGTACTCCTATTCAGATTGTTTGTGGCGCCAGTAATGTTGCCGCGGGACAAAAAGTGCCAGTTGCTACAATTGGTACTACATTATACGATGCAGCTGGAGTTGCTTTTTCAATCAAAAAAGGAAAAATACGCGGACAGGAAAGTCACGGAATGATTTGTGCCGAAGATGAATTGGGTCTTGGTGAAAGCCACGACGGAATTATGATACTCGACGATGCATTACTACCCGGAACTCCTGCTGCAACCGTTTTCAAAATTGAAAATGACGAAGTTTTCGAAATTGGATTAACCCCCAATCGTGCTGATGCGATGAGCCATTTAGGAACTGCCCGAGATTTGAGAGCCGGAATGTTGCAAAGTGGTGTCAATGTAGAATTGATTACACCTTCAGTGAGTAATTTCAGAGTGGACAAAAGAACTTTGAAAATTGACATTGACGTAAAAGAACCTAAACTTGCTCCCAGATATTGTGGCGTAACGATTTCTGGAATTGAAGTGAAACCTTCCCCAGCTTGGTTACAAAACAGATTGAAAGCCATTGGATTAAATCCAAAAAACAATATTATCGATGTTACTAATTACGTTTTACACGAATTAGGTCAGCCGCTTCACGCCTTTGATGCTTCAAAAATTAACGGTAAAATAATAGTTCAAACACTTCCTGCCGGAACAAAATTTACTACACTTGATGATATCGAAAGAACCTTACACGAAGAAGATTTAATGATTTGTGATGAAAAAGGACCTTTATGTATTGCAGGAGTTTTTGGTGGAAAAAAATCAGGAGTATCTGAGAATACCAATTCTATATTTTTAGAAAGCGCCTATTTCAATCCGGTAAGCATTCGTAAAACGGCTAAAAGACATCAATTAAACACTGATGCTTCTTTCCGTTTTGAAAGAGGAATTGACCCGACTATTACAGAATACGCATTGAAACGTGCTGCATTATTGATTCAAGAGGTAGCTGGCGGAGAAATAACATCGGATGTTGTTAATGTGTACCCAAAGAAAATGGAAGACTTTTCTGTGTTTTTAAACTTCAGCAACGTGGCTAAAATTATCGGACAGGAATTACCAAAAGATACCATTAAGAAAATATTGGTTTCATTAGACATCAAAGTAAACAGCGTTTCGGATGCTGGATTGGGATTGACTATTCCTTCTTACCGTGTTGACGTTCAGAGGGAAATAGATGTTATAGAAGAGATATTGAGAGTGTATGGATACAACAATATTAATTTCTCTAAAAAACTGAATGCTACGGTTTCTAATTCTCCAAGAAACGAAGATTATAAAATACAAAATGTGATTGCCACACAATTGAATTCTCAAGGATTTAATGAAATGATGGCGAATTCATTGACGACTGCGTCTTATGTTGAACTTTCAGAAATGTTGAATCCGGCACACAACGTAACAATGCTTAATCCGTTAAGTACTGATTTAGCTACCATGCGTCAATCTTTATTGTTTTCCGGACTAGAAGCAATCTCTTATAATATCAATCGCAAAAATGCCGATTTGAAATTGTTTGAATTTGGAAAAACGTACCATAACTATCTTGCCGGTTACGAAGAGAAAAAACATCTGACTTTATTCCTTTCTGGGAATAGAAATCAAGAAAATTGGACCAGCGCTCAAAAACCAACTGATTTCTTTTTGTTTAAAGGATATGTAAATGGGATTCTTTCTCGATTAGGCATTCAGAAAACACAAAATGTACCAGTAACTTCGGATGTATTTTCTGAAGGGATTGCTATTAGTGTTGGAACGGAAATACTGGTAGAATTAGGAGTCGTTAAAAAATCAATACTAAAACATTTTGGAATCAAACAAGAAGTTTTTTTCGCAGATTTTAACTGGGCTTTGATTCTGAAATTGATTTCAACCAAGATTAAATATACTGAGATTCCTAAATACCCGGAAGTTCGTAGAGATTTAGCGTTGCTAATTGATCAAAACGTGACGTATGACAGTATTTATACTATTGCACGTCAAACGGAGAAATCGCTCTTAAAAGACATTAATTTATTTGATGTGTATGAAGGTCAAAATCTTCCTGAAGGTAAAAAATCATATGCGCTAAGTTTTACCATTCAAGACAGTTCTAAAACATTAACCGACACGCAAATTGATAAAATTATGAGCAAACTGCAAAATAATTTTGAAACTGAACTTGGAGCAAGTTTGAGATAATAACTATTTTTATAAAATATGAAATACCAATTCTAAATTTAGAATTGGTATTTTTTTTATACTTTAATTGAACCCAAAAATTAAAAAAAACAAATTCTAATAGTTAACTGGACGAGATAATACTTCATAAAAAAACCGTTTCTAAAATTAGAAACGGTTTTTTATCATTTAAATACAAGACTTATTTTTTAATGAACTTCATACTCGAACTTCCTTTATCTGAATTTATTTTAATGAAATAATTTCCAGTTTTTAAATTCGATACATCAATTTTAGAGATTACTTTTACATTAGGAAACGCTAGAACCAGTTGTCCCAAAATATTATATACAGCAATTGATTTCACTTCAATTTCATTTGTTGTAACAATATTCAGAATTTCATTTACAGGATTTGGATATACAGTAAAATAATTCGAAAACTCAAAATCTTGCGTTCCTAATGTTTTGAATGTTGATGTAGCTTTGTTCGTTATAATTGGAAAATTATAATCAAAATAAATACTGGCATCATTGGTAAAAGAATCTCCTAACACAAGCGTTGGTTTTGTTTTTATTTTAAAAGCAATATAACCATCATTATTCGCATCATCAAAAGGAAGATTTATATTCTCGAAGATAAATTCTACTTTGTTACCGTCAGAAATTTTGGTCGTATAAGAATGACTTGCATTTGTGGGTACCAAGGTTGAAATATCAAATTTTGACAAGTCAATCATGTCTTTCACAACAATGTTTTGTGCGGCATAATTTCCTGTATTTTCAAAGCGAATCATATAATGCACATATTCTCCAATCAAAGCTGGAGTAATTGTAATTCCTTCTAAGCAGGTTTTATCATTTGGATCGAACGAACCTACAACCGTCTGATTCAGCGTGAATGTATTGTCTTTTGGAGTTTCATCAATAACTGAAGAAACAATTTTTGCTGTGTATGCCAAAACGTCTCCATTATTAACAGCTGGTGTTTCTGTTTGTGTATTTACGTTTAGTGTAACAATAATTTCTTTGGACTCAAATGGTTTTAGATTGATAAAATCCCAAGATAGATTATTTGCAGTTTGAGTTGAAGTTATTGGATTTGCAACAACTAAATCTAAAACTGCATCATTAAAAGTTAGATTTACTGAACCTAATTGTGTTGTATTTCCCTTGTTTTTATATACTATTTTATATTTCGTATCAAAACCTGGTCTTGCAGGCTGCAATGGTAATAAGGTAACTTCTAAATCGGGATGGGAACCATTAGCCATAACACAAAAATCCTGTGTAAAAGGACTGGCCTGTGTTGGAAAAGTAACGCCTATTGTTGTTGGAGACACATTGAAGTACGCTGAATTTTCTAAAACTGGGGTAATAGTGTGTGTTCCGGTTTGAGCGGGAATTGAATAATTCCCTGTGGAATTAGAAATAAAAACTCCCGTTGTTGTTCCATCAGTTATATTTAATTTTACGTTTGGAAAATTTATATCTGAAGTATCACACTCATTATTATTACTGTCTAATTTACTATTTCCTTGTATTGTATAAAAAATTCCACCGGGAGTAAATGTGCAATAAGAATTAATACCAACAGTAGATGAAGACATTCCGCTATAATAAACTTTATTTTGAAAAAAATTATATTGATTATCTTCAGCACAGATGTATTTTAAATTTGGGTTATTGAAAAAATAAATATCATAATCAGTCCATTTATAACCATTTTTTACCAGCAAACCGGATATTTGATTATATTGGCACTTTAATAATTTTAAATCTTTTTTATCTGATAAGTTCAAAATGCCAGTTAAACTATTATTATTGCATTCGAGCTTTTTAAGTTTATCAGAGCCAATTAGATTTAAACTTGTAATTTTATTAAAAGAACAATACAGTTCTTCTAAATTATTTAAACCTGATAATTCAAGTTTTGAAACATTTTGGTAATTAGATTCAGTTTCACTACAACGCAGTATTTTTAAATTCGGTAAATTGTTAAAAGATAAATTTATTAGTGAACTCCCTGTAATTAAAACACTTTGTAAGTTATTTAATCCAGATACAGATAAATTCTTCAAACTATTAATAAACGAGAGCTTCAGTGTTATAAGATTAGGACATTGCGATAAATCCAATGTTAACATCGTACTATTATTACAATCCAAATATTCCAAATTAGTAAGGCCCGTTAAATCTAAATCATCATTAATCTGTTTACAATTTAATATTTTTAGATTTGTTAACCCAACAACATTCAGATTTTTAATAAAATTATAATCACAATTTAATTCAACTAAATTTTTTAATTGGGTTACATCCAAATTGTCTATACTACAACTTCTACAATTTAAATATATTAGATTAGTGAAGTATGAAATTCCATCTATTCCATGGAGCACACCAAATGGACCTGTCATATTTAAACTATAATTGTCAATATTTAATTGATATACATTTAATGCTTCACTTAATTGTATCTCTTTATCATCATTGATATCAATTTTAATATTGTTTCCATTTTTATCCTTTGCTACACTAGAAGAAGCTGTTGTATTAACCAAAATACTTTTAAATTCTGTACTATAATTAAAATTAACGACTTGAGCCTTAACGCTCCACAAAAAATTAAAAATAATAAGTAAACAGTAGATTTTTTTCATTTTTATGATTATTAGATATGTAAATATAAATCAATAAATCATCTAATATCGGGTTTTCTTACAAAAATTAAATGTTAAATAGCTCACCTTTAAGTTTTTAAACAAAAAAAGCTCCGCAAATTGCGGAGCTTTCTATATTCAAAAAAATTTCAAGAAATTATTTTTTCTCTGATTTTTCCATTTTAGCTTTCAATGCAGCTAATACATCATTGTTATCTCCTAAAGTTGCAGCTGGTGCATTTGTAGATGATGCAGATGAAGTATTTTCAGTTGCAGTTTTCACATTTTTCTCTTCTTCTTCACGGAAGATAGCAGTGTGAGATGCAACTACTCTTTTGAATTCTTTGTTGAATTCGATTACTTTGAAATCAGCTGAATCGCCTTTTTTCAATTTCTTTCCGTCTTCTTTTTCAAGGTGACGAGTAGGAATGAAAGCAACGATATCATCTCCGAATTCTACAGTAGCTCCTTTGTCAACGATTTCAGAAATTTCACCGTTGTGGATAGTTCCTACAGCGAAAGAATCTTCATACTGATCCCAAGGATTAGCAGTAGTTTGTTTGTGACCTAAAGATAATTTACGTCCTTCAACATCTAATTCTAATACTACTACGTCAAGTTTCTCACCAACGTTTACAAATTCTGATGGGTGTTTGATTTTCTTAGTCCAAGAAAGGTCAGAGATGTAAATTAATCCATCAATTCCTTCTTCTAATTCTACGAAAATTCCAAAGTTTGTAAAGTTTCTAACGATACCTGTATGTTTAGAACCTACTGGGTATTTAGCAGTGATATCAGTCCAAGGATCTTGAGACAATTGTTTGATACCTAATGACATTTTACGGTCATCTCTATCTAAAGTTAAGATAACAGCTTCAACAACATCACCTACTTTTACGAAATCTTGAGCAGAACGTAAATGAGTAGACCAAGACATTTCAGAAACGTGGATTAAACCTTCAACACCTTCAGCAACTTCGATGAAAGCACCGTAATCAGCGATTACAACTACTTTACCTTTTACTTTGTCTCCAATAGCTAATTTAGCATCAAGAGCGTCCCATGGGTGAGCGTTTAATTGTTTCAATCCTAATTGAATTCTTGTTTTCTCATCATCGAAATCAAGGATTACAACATTTAATTTTTGGTCTAATTCCAGCACTTCACTTGGGTGGTTAATACGACTCCAAGAAAGGTCAGTAATGTGAATCAATCCATCAACACCACCTAAGTCAATAAACACACCATAAGAAGTAATGTTTTTAACAACACCTTCTAATACTTGTCCTTTTTGTAATTGACCGATGATTTCTTTTTTCTGGATTTCGATATCCGCTTCAATAAGCGCTTTATGAGAAACAACAACATTTTTGAATTCGTGGTTAATTTTTACCACTTTGAATTCCATCATTTTGTTTACATATACATCGTAGTCTCTAATTGGTTTAACATCAATTTGAGATCCTGGTAAGAAAGCTTCAATTCCGAAAACGTCAACGATCATACCACCTTTAGTTCTGCATTTTACAAAACCATTAACGATTTCTCCTGTTTCGTTAGCCGAAATAACTCTATCCCATGATTTGATAGTACGTGCTTTTCTGTGAGATAACACTAATTGACCTGTTTTATCCTCACGGATGTCAATTAATACTTCAACAGTATCACCTACTTTTAAGGCTGGGTTGTAACGGAATTCGTTCAATGAAATAACACCTTCCGATTTTGCGTTGATATCAACGATAACGTCTCTATCTGTAATTCTAACAACTACTCCATCTACTACTTCTTCTTGATCTGTAGCAATAAATGTTTTTGAAACTAGTTCTTCGAATTCTAATAAGTTTTTCTCATCAACTGCATCAATACCTTCTTCGAAATTGTGCCAGTTAAAATTTGCTAAAAACTCTTCTTGTGATTTTACTTGTTCAGACATGCTGATTAAAAATTTGTATTCTGTATTCTCTCGAGTTTCTTACTGTGATAGAAAACAACAGAAGTTGTTTGTATAATTAATTGATACCTAAAGGAAACTCTTACTCACCAAAAGGTTTGCAAAGGTAACACATCTTTATTTAACTGTCAAGTTTTTTTGTCATGAAAATCAGCAATCAAAAAATAGTAATAAATTGATAATCAGCAGCGAAGCATTTTTACTTTTCTGTGGGTAACGTACCCGCTCTCGCCTTTATCTCTCCTTCCCGTCCCGAGGCTTCGGGATCCATCGGGGCTAGTTAGCTTTAATGGTGCTTTTTCAGTATAAAAAAAACCGATAATTCATTACAAATTATCGGGTTGCATTTATTTAAAAAGGTGTTTTAATGGCTGTATTTCTCCACCACTTTTGGGTCGTGTTTGTGCTTAAACAAGATAGCAAAAGCAATCGCTATAATCAAAGCATACGCCGCAAAAGACAACCAGATCGTGTGCCAGTCTTTCATTAAAATTTCTTTACTAAAAATTCCATCTGCTGAAATTGAATTTCCCTGGCCTTTCACAAAATCCAACATTTTAGAATTTGTAGCATCCGTTTGTAAAAATCCAGCCAACTCAGTAGTATTTTTAAACGATTTCGTAAAAAAGGAATCAATCGCCCAACCCGAAGTCAAACTTCCTAAAACTGCTCCAACTCCATTGGTCATCATCATAAACAATCCTTGCGCCGATGAGCGTATTTTAGAATCAGTATTGCTTTCTACAAATAAGGATCCCGAAATATTAAAAAAGTCAAATGCCATTCCGTACACAATACAAGACATAATAATCATCCAAAGTCCATCCGTTGGATTTCCAAAAGCAAATAATCCAAAACGTAAAACCCAAGCAAACATACTAATCAGCATCACTTGTTTGATTCCAAATCGTCTCAAGAAAAACGGAATTGCCAAAATAAATAAGGTTTCCGAAACCTGGGAAATCGACATAATAATAGTCGAATATTGTATCACAAAAGAATCCGCATATTTTGGAAAATGTTTAAATTCATCCAAAAAAACATCTCCGTACGCATTTGTCAATTGCAAAGCGCCTCCCAAAAACATCGAGAAAATAAAGAACAAAGTCATCTTGTAGTTCCCGAATAGTTTAAATGCTTCTAAACCTAAGGTTTCAACCCACGATGCGTTTTCTTTAGTCAAACGCTGTGGCTCACATTTTGGCAATGTAAACGAATAAATACCTAATATTAAAGCGCCAATTCCTGCAATATAAAATTGAAACTCCGTTGACTTACTTCCACTTAAATTCGTAATCCACATCGCAACGATAAAACCTATTGTTCCCCAAACCCGTATTGGCGGAAAATCTTTTACTAAATCTTTATTACTTAGCTTTAACGAAGTGTAAGAAATCGAGTTGCTTAAAGCAATCGTGGGCATATAACAGCACATCGCCGCAAGCATTACATAAATAAAAGTACCGGGTGTCGTTACTTGAGCAATCCCAAACAAAACCACTGCATATAATATATGCAAAACGCCATATAATTTTTCGGCATTTACCCATCTGTCTGCAATAATTCCAGTCAGAGTTGGCATAAATAAAGATGCAATTCCCATGGTACCGAAAACCAAACCAAACTGAGTTCCCTCCCAATTTTTGGTTCCAAACCAATAATTTCCAATTGTAATAAGCCAAGCTCCCCAAACAAAAAACTGAAGAAAGCTCATTATTACCAATCTATTTTTAATTCCCATGAGATGAATTGTTTTTTATTTTTTAAAAATTAACAAGGCGTAAATCTACTATTAAAAATGAGATCTGCAAATAATTATATCGTTTTAGTAATTTCATTTACTAATTCCAATACCAGCTCGAATTGTTCTTTACGATTCAAATGAGAATTGTCAATTTCTATGGCATCTTCAGCCATGACCAAAGGGGAATCCTTACGGTGTGTATCGATATAATCGCGCTCTTCTACGTTTGCCAGTACTTCTTCAAAAGTTACACTATCGCCTTTTTCAACCAATTCATCGTAACGTCTTTGCGCTCTAGTAGTTGCGCTTGCTGTCATGAAAATTTTAAGCTCGGCATCAGGGAAAACTACGGTACCAATATCCCTTCCGTCCATTACTATTGCTTTGTCTTTTCCCATTTCTTTTTGCTGTTCGACTAATTTGGTACGAACCTCTGAAACTTCAGCTACTTTACTCACAAAACTGGAAACTTCAATCGTTCTGATTTCTGTTTCAACGTTTACTTCATTCAAATACATTTCGGCAAAACCCAAATCAGCATTGAATTTGAATTGCAATTTTATATTTGGCAAACTATTAATTAAGGTTTGTTTATCAAAAGAATCCGCATTTATGTAACCATTTTGCATCGCAAATAAAGTTACGGCACGGTACATTGCTCCGGTATCAACGTAGATATATCCTAAATGATTCGCGAGTTGTTTGGCCAATGTACTTTTCCCTGTAGAGGAAAATCCGTCAATTGCTATGGTAATTTTTTTCAAAATATTGTATTTAAATTTTAATAATTAATCAAATTGTTTTGCCATTAATTTCAAAGGAGAAAAATCATTCTTGAAAGTTAACGGTTAACCCAAAAAGGCTTGTATTTCCTGCCAATGTGTATCTGGAATACGAGTAATTAAATTTCAGTTTATTCAACTTAAGCCCGAAACCTAATGAAACTCCCGAAAAATTACGTTGTTCCTGAAGACGTAATTCCTCCGCTCTTCGAAAATTATATCCCACACGCAAATTAAATGCTTTTTTAGGAAAAAGCTCCACTCCCACAATCACATGTCGCAACGCATTATTTACAAATGAAATTTTTTCTTCGGTCTCCGTACCGTCAAATGACGATTCTGCTCGGACCGGATTCGAAAAAGCTATATTCCATTGCTGTAAATTTTCCAAAGTAAGATGCCAGCGAATAGGTACATTTTCTAATTCTTGTGAAACGCCCGCAATGATTTCGAGTGGCAGTTTTTCGTTTGTACCATTATACGTAGAAAATTGGGTTCCAATATTTCGAATAGCCAAACCCCAATTCACATCATTTTTTTCATCTATAAAAAGTGCTCCAATATCAATTGCGCCACCAAAAGAATTATAACTTTCTAAGGTAGAAGAAATCAGCTTGGCACTGGCACCTAAATGAATAGTGGTATTAGGAATAGTATAGGCATACCCAAAAGAAAGGGCAATTTCACTTCCGGTAAAGTCTGAAGTTGGCTGACCATTTTCGTCATACCCTTCAAAATTACCATAGTTCACATAATTTACTCCAGCCTGAAAGGTTTGTAAATGACGATCGTAGGTATAAGCGTAAGAAGCCGTTCCGTAGGTTACTTCCTTAAAATAACTTCCATAATTTAAAGCCAGATGATTGTCCATTTCTGCATTTATAGTTGCCGGATTAAAATGGGATTGATTGACGTCATCATCATAAATCGTGATAACTTTTCCGCCCAACGCGGCTTGTCTTGGTGAAGTAACCAAGTTCAAAAACTGATAGGTATACTTACCTCCTATTTGACTGTAAGACACAGAACAAATGAAAAATAAGGAGTATAGTAAAAGTTTTTTCAACATACTTTAAATTGCAACTTATGTAAGGTAAAACGCAACTGCGAAGATAAAATTATAAATACAATAAATGGCAACTTTAAAACTCGTAATTGCAAATAAAAATTCCAAATTCTAAGCACTGAAAATCAGGTTTTAGAATTTGGAATTTTATCCCGAAGCTATCGGGATGGAATTAATTTTTATTTTAAATCCTTGGCATTCTTTACTTTCTGATCGGTCAAAGCATATTTCAATACTTCGCTCATTTCCTTAACATAATGAAAAGAAAGTCCTTCCAGATATTCTGGTTTTATTTCATCAATATCACTTTTGTTTTCGTGACACAGAATAATTTCTTTGATATTGGCTCTTTTGGCAGCCAGAATCTTTTCTTTGATTCCGCCTACTGGCAAAACCTTCCCACGCAAGGTGATTTCTCCTGTCATGGCCAAGTTTTTCTTCACTCGTTTTTGTGTAAACAAGGAAACTAATGACGTCAACATTGCAATTCCGGCACTTGGACCGTCTTTTGGAGTGGCGCCTTCCGGAACGTGCAAGTGAATATTATATTTAGAAAGTATCTCTGAATCCAACCCTAAAAGTTTCGCATTCGCCTTGATATATTCTAAAGCAATGGTTGCTGATTCTTTCATTACCGTACCTAAATTTCCGGTAATGGTCATGATCCCTTTTCCTGGAGAAAGTAACGATTCTATAAACAGAATATCACCACCAACAGAAGTCCAAGCCAAACCAGTTACCACACCGGCAACATCATTGTTTTCGTATTTATCTCTTTCTAATCTTGGAACACCAAGTGCTTTTATGATATCGTCGTCCGTTACTTTTTTGTTATACTCTTCTTCCATCGCAACTGATTTGGCTGCATTACGGATTACTTGAGCAATTTTGGCTTCTAAACCACGAACACCCGATTCACGAGTGTATCCTTCGACGATTTTCTCTAATTGTTTTTTACCAATGGTTAAATCTTTGGTCGTCAAACCGTGTTCTTTCAATTGTCTTGGAAACAAATGCTGACGCGCAATTTCTACTTTTTCTTCAATCGTATAGCCAGACATTTTGATGATTTCCATTCTGTCTTTCAATGCAGGTTGAATCGCAGCCATATTATTGGAAGTCGCAATAAACATCACTTTAGACAAATCATATCCCATTTCAAGGAAATTATCATAAAACGAATTGTTTTGTTCCGGATCTAAAACTTCCAGTAATGCCGAAGAGGGATCACCTTGATTGCTATTTGATAATTTATCAATTTCATCCAAAACAAAAACAGGATTTGATGTTCCGGCTTTTTTCAAACTTTGAATAATTCTTCCCGGCATGGCGCCAATATACGTTTTTCTATGTCCGCGAATCTCCGCTTCATCACGTAAACCACCAAGAGAAATTCTAACATATTTTCTACCTAAAGCTTCTGCAATGGAGCGTCCAATTGATGTTTTTCCAACTCCCGGAGGTCCTGTCAAACAAATAATTGGAGACTTCATATCATTTCGCAATTTTAAAACTGCCAAATGCTCTATCATTCTTTTCTTAACATCTTCAAGACCAAAATGGTCTCTGTCAAGAATTTTCTGTGCTTTTTTTAAATCGAAATCATCTTTAGAATATTCATCCCAAGGCAATTCTAAAAACAGCTCCAGATAGTTTCTTTGAATTCCAAAATCTGGCGCTTGCGGATTCATGCGACGCATTTTAGACAATTCTTTTTCGAAATGTTTTTTGGTTTTTTCGTCCCATTTTTTGGTCAAAGACTTCTGTAACATTTCATCCATTTCCTCTTCTTGGGAAACGCCACCCAATTCTTCCTGAATGGTTTTCATTTGTTGGTGAAGGAAATATTCGCGTTGTTGTTGGTCTAAATCGAAACGAACTTTTGATTGAATGTCATTTTTTAATTCGAGTTTTTGCAACTCAACATTCATATATCGTAAAGTCTCTAAAGCCCTTCCTTTCAATTCATTAATCGCTAATAAATCTTGTTTCTCTTTAACAGACAAGTTCATGTTTGAAGTAACAAAATTGATTAAGAATGATTGGCTCTCAATATTTTTGATGGCAAAGGTTGCTTCGCTTGGAATATTTGGGCTTTCTTTAATGATTTGAATCGCTAATTCTTTGATTGAATCCAGAATTGCCACAAACTCAGTATCGTTTTTCTTAGGCCTTTTTTCAGGAACTTCCTTAATTTTCGCAGTTATATATGGCGTTTCAGAAACAACTGAATCAATTTCAAAACGTTTTTTACCTTGAAGAATTACAGTGATATTGCCATCAGGCATTTTTAGTACACGCAAAATTCGGGCTACAGTTCCTATTGAATGGATATCGTCTTTGGTTGGATCTTCATCCTCCTCATTTTTTTGAGCAACAACTCCTATCGTTTTACCGGTAGCATTAGCGTCATTAATCAGTTTTATTGATTTATCACGACCAGCAGTAATTGGTATTACTACTCCGGGAAATAAAACCATATTTCGCAAAGGCAAAATAGCCAATGATTCCGGTAAAGCCTCATTATTCATTTCCTCCTCGTCCTCGGGAGTCAAAAGTGGAATTAAATCTGCTTCCGAATCAAATTCTTGAAGTGACAGATTGTCAATAGTAAGTATTTTATGATTTGACATATATTATTTAAGTCTTTTTGTCATTAAAAATTTCATTATTTAAGCAAATATAAGGTTTCAAAGTAGTCTTTTTATATAAAATCTATGTTTAACAGTCATAATTTGCTTAACTCTTAAAAAGACAATCATTATGCCAAAACGGATCTAAAATAGATTTGATTTAGACAAATTCAATCTATTAAATTGATTTTGGTTCATAAAAAAATCCGCACAAAGGCGGATTTAATAAAAACGGTGTCGAGATTAATACGAAACACTAAAAGTTCCCTCAGTAATGGTATGTTTTTCGGTAGAAAAAAATGAATTGGCTGAAAATTTAAAAGTTCCTGATACTTTTTTATTTACTTTATCATGACTTGTAATCGTGATGGTACCAGTATCAGCACCAAATATACCCGAACCATCACTATTCGCATTTTTGTTATATACTCCAATATAAGTCCCAATTGACTCCAAATTATAAGTTCCAGAAATTATGGTATTGGGAAAAGACAACCCAATAGTTTCGACACTTCCTCTTCTGGCAGAAATATTTATTTTGTCCATAAGATTTAGAGCCGTTGTATTTGTTGGAATGAAAGCTACCCCATCTAATTTTGCAGAAAAACTATTTCCCAATGGAGCGGGTGTGTCAGCTGTATATGAAATATTTGTAAAAGAGCCGTTTGTCATCACTTTTGTTTCAATACTGGTTCCTGTTTGATCCGTAAATTTAGCTCCTGTAAATTGGAAAGTTCCTGATATTTTTTTATTGGCTGTATCAATTGAAGAAATAGTTATACTGGCAGTATCAGTATATTTTGGGAAATCTGAAGCGCCACCCGAACCTTTGGGTTCACTGACAAACCCCTCAACACCATTAGATGGAATATAGGCTAATGCCATTACCCCTCCAGCTGCTTCAACACTTTTCCAAGTATAAGTGCCAACTTTGCTGGATGGTAAAGTGATTTGAACAAAATCGCCATTTGGAGCTCTAAGTCCAGTTATAGAAATATAACTGTCATTAACTAATGCTTGAACAGAGGTTGAAACAAAAGTTTTTCCATCAAAATCTACTTTTAAAGTACCGGATTTGGCATTACTATCCGTAATATTTTCAACTTTTTCATTTGAACAAGATGTAAAAATTAATCCTAAAACTAAAACTGGAATAAATAAAACGATAAACTTTTTCATGTATTTATTTTTTAATTGTTAAAATTCGAATGTAAAATTATTACAAAATTGTTTTTATTATGTGAAATTCTTGTTAAATTACACACGCAAACAATGATTAACAACTCATTATCAATAGATTAAAATTAAATCTTATAAATTATAATTGAACGTATTCAAACAAAAAAAACATATTTTTATAAAACTGTAACAAATGCAAAAACCTCTAGTCCTTATAATAAACTAAAATCAGCTGTTTGAGTTTAACCAACTATAATATCGAAGAATTAATCTTGCTTTGCAGGCAAAAAAATCAAAAAGCACAGTGCGAGGTTTACAATCGCTATGCAAAAGCGATGTATAATGTGTCCTTTCGGATTGTCAAAGATGTCCATTTTGCTGAAGATGTAATGCAGGAAGGTTTTTTAAAGGCATTCACTAAGATAAACGACTATAAACAAGAAGTTGCTTTTGGCGCTTGGTTAAAAAGAATTATCGTGAACTGTAGTATTGATTTTTACAAAAAAAACAATCAATTCAAACCGGAAGATTTTACTACAACGCTTTATAAAATTGAAGAAAACGAAACGGCTTTAACTGAAAGCACAAATTTCAATGAATTAAAAGTAAAACAAATTTTAGAGGTCATCAACGCTCTAAAATATAATTACAGAATGGTTTTGACTCTTTTTTTTATCGAAGGTTATGACCAGGAAGAAATCAGCGAAATTCTAAATATCAGTTATGCCAATTGTAGAACTACACTGAGCAGAGCCAAAGATTGTTTAAGAAAAAAATTAGAGGAAATATGAAAAAGGAAAATAAAAAACTGGACAAGTTATTTGACAAATTTGAAAATCAATGGGATGTCGAGACTCTTGAAAGTAATCATGAGGAACGATTTATAAAAAAATTAAAGTCTAAAAAATCCAATTGGAAACGTTTCGTTTCTATTGGTATCGCTGCTTCTATCGTTGTTATGTTAGGACTTTCTATCTTCAACAATACTCCTAAAAAAACAGAAGAGCTACGATTTGCATCAAGAGAAACCAAACAAACAGATTCTATTTTTACTGTTTTAATTGAAAATGAATTAGAAAAAATAAAAGAAAAAAAATCACCTGAAAATGAAAAAATAATTTCCGATGCACTCAAACAAATGAGAACATTAGATAGTGATTATGAAAAAATAATTAAGGAATTAGAAACAAATGGAGAAAGTAAGCAAATTATTTATGCGATGATCAGCAATCTTCAAACACGAATTTCTTTTTTACAAAATGTACTGTTACACATTGAAAACAATGAAAAATTAAAAAATATTTCTGATGAAAAAACAATTTAAACTACTCCTATTATTCGTTTTAGTTCCCTTTTTAGGATTTTCCAATGATCCTGATTATATCCATACCAAACAAAAAACCATTAAAAAAACCTATTTCGTAAATTCGGATGCGGGTCTTTATATCGATAATTCTTACGGCAATATTTCAGTAACAACGTGGGATAAAGATAAAACCGAATTGGATATTGTTATAAAAGTAAGTGGCGATAATGAAAATTGGGTCAACCAACGTATCAACGCTATTGATGTTGATATAATTGCGCTGAAAGGGATGATTACTGCAAAAACCATTTTGGGAAACTCCAGTTATAAGAGTAATGGTAAAAACAATAGTTTTCAGATCAATTATACGCTAAAAATTCCAAAAAATGGAAGTGTAAAACTCCATAATAAATATGGAAATATCACTACACCGGACTTATTCTCTGAGGCTGAAATTAAATGTAAATACGGCAAAATAGCACTAGGCAGATTATCCGGAAACTCAAGTAACATTCTAGTAGAATACTGCTCTAACTCGACTATTTCATTTTTAAAAAATGCAACTATTACGGCGAAGTATTCGAATTTAAAAATTGGAGAAGTCACAAAACTAGATTTGGCTTCTGATTATACTGATGTAGATATTCAAGAAAGTGATGTGGTTAAATACATCAGTAAATACGGAAATATTAAAATTCAGAATGTAAAATCCTTAGATGCAACCGGGAACTATTTAACCCTCAAAGTTGGTGAATTATCTAATAATTTGAAACTGTCCACAAAATACAGCAATGTAACTATTGGAACTATTAACGCCAAAGCCAATACAATTAATATTGCAGCAGGTTACACTGGAATAAACATTGGATTTGATGCTAATTATGCTTTTGATTTTAATGTGACAGTAAAATATGCTACTTTTAAACATGACAATGAATTAGAAATAAATTCTAAAGAAGACTCACATAACTTGAAAAAATACAGTGGTTTTTACAAGAAAAAAGGAGTCAACAATGTATCTATAATTTCAGATTACGGAAATGTAATACTATTAAAAAAATAACAACCTTAAAACTTTATTTATGAAAAATTCAATCAAATTATTTGTTAGTTGCACCTTATTACTAACTACAATGACTCATGCCCAATGGTCATCCAATCAAAAAATAAAAGGCAATGGAAAAGTAACTTCTGAAAAAAGAAGTACAGCTTCTTATGATGGAATTGCAATAACTGGATTTTTTGATGTCGAATTAGTTTCGGGAAAAGAAGGAAGCATTACTATAAAAGGGGAAGAAAATTTATTGCCTTACATCAAAGTTGAAGTTGTCGATCAAATATTGAAAATTTCTACTGAAAAGAACAAACAAATCAGTACCAGCAAAGGAAAACAAATTGTGATAGTTGTCCCTTTCGAAAGTATCAGTCAAGTTTCTTTGACTGGTTCAGGTGATGTAATAACTAAAAACAGTATTAAATCGAAATCATTTTCAGCTAAATTAGCAGGTTCAGGTGATATGAATTTAAATGTTGAAGCAAATGACTTTGATGTCAACTTAAGTGGTTCGGGAGATGTCGTTCTAAAAGGTAAAACTGAAAATTTCAATAGTAATTTAAACGGTTCCGGTGATATTGATGCGGGTGATTTAAAATCTAAAAACGCAAAGATTACCGTTTCTGGTTCAGGAGACAGCAAAGTTTTTTGCAGTGAAAGTCTTCATGCCAGAGTTTCTGGTTCCGGAGATATTGAATACACTGGAGATCCAAAGAAAAAAGATACGAAAGTGAATGGCTCAGGAGCTATTTCGAGAGCTTAATTCTTTCTAGTTAATTATCTTAATCAAGGTGTTTTATTAATTTAGAACACCTTTTTTTGGCACTCTTTTCAACAAAACAATACCAATAACAAAAAAGGCTCCCAAAAATACAATAGCAAGTCTTGTGCTTCCGGTAATCTGGTCGATAATGCCATAAATGCACATCCCAATAACAATTCCCACTTTTTCGGCAACATCATAAAAACTAAAAAACGAAGCGGTATCCTCGGTTTCCGGTAGCAATTTAGAGTAGGTGGAACGAGACAAGGTCTGAATTCCTCCCATCACCAGCCCCACAAAACCCGCCATAATATAAAATTGAATGGGCAAGGTGATAAAATAAACTACAGCACAAACTAAAACCCAAAAGCAATTGAGAGCTATCAAAGTAGGAATGTTTCCGAACTTCGCCGAAGCTCTAGAAGTTAAAACCGCACCTAAAATAGCAACCAACTGGGTCAATAGAACACAAATAATTAAACCAATTGTACCTTCACTTTTAGATTCCCAAGCAATTTCCTGGGTTCCAAAATAGGCGGCTATGAGCATCACGGTTTGCACCGCCATGCCGTAAACAAAGAAGCTAAGCAGGTAGCTTTTTAAAGCCTTATTGTGTTCCAATAAATCCCAAACTTTTTTTAATTCTCTAAAACCATTAAAAACAACATGGTGTGTCACTTTACGATCTGCATTTTTGTTGCCTTTTGGCAAAAAATAATAGGTGTATTGACTGAAAAGAATCCACCAAATTCCTGCCGTAACAAAAGAATAACGCATGGCTTTCATGGCGGCCTGTCCTTTGGTTCCAGTTATTCCAAAAAATTCGGGCTGCATAATCATTCCTAGATTGATGATTAACAAGATAACGCTTCCTATATAACCAAGGGAATATCCTTTGGCACTGGCTCCATCTTGTTGCTCTACAAATGCAATGTCTGGCAAATAGGAATTATAAAACACCACACTTCCCCAAAAACCTATTAAGCCTAATAAATAAAAGAGCAAGCTGATATAAATATTTTCTAAACTAAACCAATACAGACCCACACAAGATAAGGCGCCCAAGTAACAGAAAAACTGCATGAAGGATTTCTTATTTCCCACATAATCAGCAATTCCAGACAAAAAAGGAGAAATCAAAGCTACAACTAAAACGGCTACCGCAGTAACAAAGCTAATTAAGGCCGAATTCTTAATACTCGTTCCAAAAACATGGATGTAATAGTCCCTATCGACAAATAAGGCCTCGTAAAATATCGGAAAAACGGCAGAGGTAATCACTAATGGGTAAACTGAATTCGCCCAATCATAAAAAGCCCAAGCGTTTAATAATTTTTTACTCCCTTTTGGTAAATCTGCCATATTGTTGTTGTTTGCGATGCGAATTTATTTATTTTTTGTTAAGAATGATCTAAAAAGCAAATAATTTATGCATTAACAAATCATTAATGAATGCCAACAACCGTAATATTTTATAACTTAAATTCAAAAAAAATAGGCTATCCCTTTCAAGGACAGCCTGTTTAACTGTTTTTATAATACTATAAGTACTATCTGTAAATAACACCAACTTTAGTTGCTAAAGCTTTTGCTTCTGGAATTAGTGCTTTTAGATTTGTAATTCTTGTTGCATCAGATGGGTGTGTGCTTAAAAATTCCGGTGGCGCTTGTCCCGCAGATTGTGCAGCCATTCTTTGCCAAAAAACAATAGATTCATCCGGGTTATACCCTGCAATTGCCATTAAAGTAAGTCCTATTTTATCCGCTTCCGTTTCATGTCCTCTGCTAAAAGGGAGCATTGCACCATATTGCGTTGTTACACCATAAGCTTGTTGCCAGATTTGTTGATTTTCTTCACTCTTACCTCCTGTAGCAACTGCAACTCCTACAGCTCCTAATTGCTGCAATTGAGCTGCGCTCATACGCTGTGCCCCATGATTGGCTAATGCGTGAGAAACTTCATGTCCTATTACAGTTGCTAAACCAGCATCATTTTTAGTGATTGGTAAAATACCGGAATAAACAACAATTTTTCCACCGGGCATACACCAAGCATTAACTTCTTTATTGTCAATTAATTTATATTCCCAACGATACTCATTCAAATATTGTGTTTGCCCTAAATAGGTTAAATATTTTTCTGCCGCTGCTTTAATTCGCAACCCAACCGTTTCTACTTTTTTAGCATCTTCAGTTCCGGTAATCACTTTATTTTTCTTTAAAAAAGTACCATATTGCTGAAAAGATGTTGGAAACAACTCACTATTAGAAACAAAATTTAGGCTTTTTTTTCCTGTAAGTGGATTAGTAGCACAGGAATAAACCAATCCTACTGCAAAAATCCCTACTAATAAATGCTTTTTCATAATTTTAGATTTTAAATATTAAACAAAAATACAATTATTATAAACATTTATATTTACATAATTAAATGTAAATATATCAACTTTTTTGTTATTCACCTGTTATATGCAACGTTGTAAATTCCTTATCTACAACCAAGTAGTCATTATTTTCTAAAGTATTTTCATCAAATGACACTTCCACATTATCAATTTCAATCATTTTAACTTTAAATGGTAATCCGATAAAATTTATTTTATATTTCGAATAATTCGTGTCATATTTTCCTTCTTTATGCAGCTGAATAATCAGTTCTTTCTCTTTACCGGTTGTTTGAAACGATAAGAAACTATACCTCCCTTTTTTGTAATCATAACCGTCTTGAGCATCTTCATAAACTACTGACTTTTCTTTTCCTTCTTTGTAGTAAATATCTAATGTTAACTCATCAAATTCTAACTCTCCAACATATTGTTGCACCGGATATTTAGGAATGATTGCTCCTGCTTTTACAAAAATTGGAATTTCATCGAATTTAGTATCTACCCAGATTTCTTTTCCTCCATTAACTGTCTCATTGGTCCAATAATTATACCACTGCCCTCTAGGAATATACATTCTTCTACCTAAAGCATTAGGTTCTAAAATAGGACATACTAAAATTTGGTTCCCAAAAACAAATTCATCATTTCTGTAATGCGTTTGAATATCTTCCTGATCATAATATACCAATGGTTTTAGCATTGGAATTCCCTCTTCAATGTATTGCCAAAACATGGTATACAAGTATGGTAATAATTGATACCGTAAATTTACGAATTTTCTAGTGATATCTATTACTTCCTCGTCAAATGCCCATGGTTCCTGATTGCCATGATCACCAGAAGAGTGTGTTCTGCAAAAAGGATGAAAAACACCCAATTGAATCCAACGTGCATATAGCTCTCCTGAAGGCTGTTCCGCAAATCCACCAATATCTGATCCCGTGAAACCCATCCCGGAAATAGACATGCGTTGTACTTGAATATTTGCAATCCACAAATGTTCCCAAGTGGCCACATTATCTCCTGTCCAAGAAGACGTGTAGCGCTGTGCTCCTGCGTATGCTGATCTTGTTATTACAAAAGGTCTTTTTGGGTAAGCAAATCGTTTCACACCGTGATACGTTGCTCTGGCCATTTGCGTACCATAAATATTGTGTGCTTTTCTATGACTGCAAGGATTTCCATCGTAATCGTGACGTACATCCATAGGAAATGTTTTATTGGGAACTTCCATAACCGCAGGTTCGTTCATATCATTCCACACTCCTTTTACTCCAATATCTGAAATTAATTCTTTAAATAATCCAGCCCACCATTCTCTTACTGCCGGGTTTGTATAATCTGGAAAGTTACATTCTCCCGGCCATACTTTTCCTTTCATATACGGACCATCGGCTCTTTTGCAGAAATAATCTTTTTCTAAGGCTTCTTTATATACAGCGTATTCTTTGTCAATTTTTATTCCCGGATCAATGATTACAACTGTTTTGAAACCATCTTCGGCTAATTCTGTTACCATTCGTTTTGGATCGGGAAAATATTCTTTGTTCCAGGTGAAACATCTAAAGCCTTCCATATAATCAATATCCAAATACAACGCATCGCATGGAATTTTTAATTCCCTGAATTTGGCTGCAACTTCTTTCAAATTACTTTCCGGATAATAACTCCATTTACATTGGTGGTATCCCAGTGCCCAAAGCGGCGGCAATTCCGGTTTTCCAGTCAAATCAGTATACGTAGTAACAACATCCTGCATTTGCGGTCCGTAAATGAAATAGTAATTCATCTCTCCACCTTCGGCCCAATAACTCGTTACATTCCTTCTTTCATGACAAAAATCAAAATACGTTCTAAAAGTATTGTCGAAGAAAATTCCGTACGATTGCTTGTTTTGTAAACCAATGTAAAACGGAACGACTTTGTATAACGGCTCTTGGTCTTTTTGAAAAGCATATTGATCCGTAGCAAAATTCTCCAGTCTCTTTCCCTTCAAATTCATTTGGGTTGCTTTATCGCCAAGTCCGTAAAAGCATTCACCATCTTTGGAAGCCTTACTCATTTTTACGATATTACCGCCATATTCATAGCTTTCTTCCCAATGAAAACCCAATTCATCTTCTAGTATAATATTTTCATCCAAATCAAAAATAGACAATCGCATGTCAGTTTTTTGAATTCTACATTGTACTTTACTGGTTTTTATCTGATAATAATCTTCCACTTCAGAAACCTCAAGAAAATTATATCCATGAGAATGGCTTTTATCAATTGCATAAGAAAAATCATTGCTGAAATATCCTTTTGTAGTAAACCGAAATCGGATTAAACTATCTCTTAATACGGTTACTTTTAGGATTACACTATTACCGGTATGAAAATAGACTGAATCTACTTCATGCTCAAAAGAAACTATTTTTGAAGGATATAAATCTCCTTTATATTCTAATTCTGTATTTGTGATCATATCTTGTGAAATTAATTTTAATCATTTTTTTGGTTTTCAAACTTACAAAAAACCTTGTTAAGCACATGTAAATCTGATGTTTATTCGCGAAAACGTTGTAGTTTTTAAACAATGAGATTTAGAGATTAAGAGGGATTGTTTTGTTATTAACAAAGAGGCCTAGAGATTTAGAGAGGTTGGTTTTTATTTCTGTTTTATTTAGGGCAATTGGTTGTAATATTCGTTTAGAAATACAAATTTGCCTTCTGACATAATTGTTTGTTTACAAAAATGTTCATTTTGCCGTGAATGCCTCTTTATCTCTAAACCTCTTTGTTAAAAATCAGCTTCTCTAAATCTCCAAATCTCTTTGTTTTATAAAATTTTGAAAACCGTTACACCCAAAGGCGGCAAAAGCAATTCAATTGAGTAATCCTTTCCATCATAAGGCATCGCTTCAATTGTTAATTTGCCATGATTGGTTACCCCACTTCCGCCATAAATTTTGGCATCACTATTAAAAATTTCTGTTAGTCTTCCTTTTCTTGGCAGACCAATACGGTAATTGGAGCGAACAACTTGAGTAAAGTTACAAACTACAATCACATCGTCTTTTTGGTTATTTCCTTTTCGGATGAAAGACATCACTGCATTTTGATGATCCGAATAATTAATCCATTCAAAACCTTCTGGGCTAAATTGTTTTTCATACAGTGCCGGTTGGGTTTTATATAATTTATTCAAATCAGTAATCAATTTTTTTACGCCTTCATGATACGGATATTCCCATAAATGCCAATCTAAACTCTTTTCAAAATTCCATTCGCTACTTTGCCCAAATTCACTTCCCATGAATAATAATTTTGTTCCGGGATGTGTAAACATATAGCCGTATAACAATCGTAAATTCGCAAATTTCTGCCATTCATCACCTGGCATTCTTCCAGCGATAGATTTTTTCCCGTAAACCACTTCGTCGTGAGAAAGCGGTAACATGAAATTTTCGGAGAACGCGTAAGTCATCGAAAAAGTCAAATCGTTTTGATGGTATTTTCTGTAAACCGTTTCTTTTTGAAAATAGTCCAAAGTATCATGCATCCAGCCCATCATCCACTTCATACCAAAGCCTAAACCGCCAACGGATGTAGGTCTTGAAACCATTGGAAAAGAAGTGCTTTCCTCAGCTATGGTTTGCACTCCTTCAAAATTAGAATAAACTGCTTCATTGAATTCCTTCAAAAAACTTATGGTGTCAAGATTTTCTCTACCTCCATAAATATTAGGCTCCCATTCCCCTTCTTTTCTGGAATAATCCAGATATAACATAGAAGCGACGGCATCTACTCGAAGCCCGTCAGCATGATAATACTGCAGCCAAAACAGCGCATTACTTATCAAGAACGACCTAACTTCATTACGTCCATAATTAAAAACCAAACTTTTCCAATCCGGATGATAGCCTTTTTTTCGATCAGGATGTTCAAAAAGATTGGATCCGTCAAAAAATCCTAAACCATGTGCATCATCCGGAAAATGAGAAGGAACCCAATCCAGAATTACGCCAATTCCTGCTTGGTGCAATTTATCTACTAAAACCATGAAATCCTGTGGGTTCCCGAAACGGGAAGTCGGCGCAAAATACCCAACCAATTGATATCCCCAAGACGGATCATAAGGATATTCCATTATAGGCATAAACTCAACGTGAGTAAAGCCTGTTTCTTTTACATAATGGACTAAATCTTCGGCAAATTCAAGATAAGTCAAAAAGCGATTGTCTTCGGTATGACGCTTCCAGGAACCTAAATGTACTTCATAGACAGAATAAGGCTTGTCTAAACCGTTATGGTTTTTACGCGATTCCATCCAGTGGGTATCTTTCCATTTGTAATCCAGATCCCAAACCACTGAGGCTGTATGTGGCGGTTTCTCACAATAAAAAGCAAATGGATCTGCTTTTTCGGTGATAATTCCACCATTATTAGATTGGATTTTATATTTATAGGTTGTTCCTTTTTCTATATTTGGAATAAAACCTTCCCAAATCCCTGAAGAATCCCAACGAACTTGCAGCAGATGTTCCCCTTGTGTCCAAAAATTGAAATCCCCAACCACTGATACCGAATGAGCCGTAGGAGCCCAAACCGCAAAATAAACGCCTTTAATGCCATCAACTGTTACAAGATGCGCACCTAGTTTTTCGTATAATCGGAAATGTTTCCCTGCTTTAAATAAATCGATGTCAAAATCGGTAAAAAGGGAATGTGAGATAACTTTATTCATATAACAATTGTATAATTCTACTTTTAGAAAAAGAATAGAATATTATTTTTAAGAAAAAACAGTTTATAAATTTACTTTATGATGTAATTATCCGGTATAACTGCTCCTTTTTTAATGACAACAATTCCATCTTTGATGGCATACAATTCATTAGAAAAATCTTCTAAATGATTTCCTCCATTGATATAAACATCATTACCAATCCTACAATTCTTATCTACTATAGCATTGTTTATAAAACATCTTTCTCCAATTCCAATCAATTGTCTGTCGTTTTTAAGATCTTCATTCATATCATCAATATTCTGATAGAAATCATTCCCCATCACATAACAATTCTGAATTATGGTTCCTTCTCCTATTCTGGATCGAATACCAATTACGGAATGGTTTATTTCTTTGGCATTCAAAATGCAACCTTCGGAAATTAACGATCTATCAACCAATGTTTTCTGGAATTTTGATGGAGGCAACAATCTTGGTCTTGTGTAAATTTTATTGTTATCATCGAATAAATTAAATTTAGGCAAGTCTTCCGTTAATCCAATATTAGCTTCAAAAAAAGAATCTATATTACCAATATCTGTCCAATATCCTTCATATTGATAACTCAATATTTTTTTATGACCTACAGCTTGTGGAATAATTTCTTTACCAAAATCTTTAGTTTCTTTATTTGACATGATCTCTACCAACAGTTTTTTGTTGAAGATGTAGATTCCCATCGAAGCCAAATAATGCTTTCCTTCGTTCTTCATTTGCTCACTCACATCCGATTCCCAATCTGATAACAATTCCTTTGCTGGTTTTTCAATAAAGGACTCGATACAACTTTCGGAGTTTGTTTTTAATATTCCAAATTCAGGTGCATCTTTCGCATTTACTGGTAAAGTCGCAATCGTGATATCAGCTTCATTTTTAATATGCTCCTCTAACATATCGTTAAAATCCATTTGATACAATTGATCTCCTGAAAGAATCAATGCATAATCAAAATCATGATTCAAAAAATGAGGCATACATTGTCTTACGGCATCCGCAGTTCCTTGAAACCAAGTTGGATTATCCGGAGTTTGCTCTGCAGCAAGAATATCAACGAAGGCATGGCTAAAAATACTAAAGTTATAGGTGTTTTTTATGTGGGCATTTAAGGAAGCTGAATTAAATTGAGTCAACACAAACATTCTGTAAATATCCGAATTCATACAATTTGAAATTGGAATATCAACTAATCTGTATTTTCCTCCTATTGGTACTGCTGGTTTAGATCTTGTTTCTGTCAACGGGTATAATCTGGATCCTTGTCCACCTCCTAAAATAATTGCAATAACATTTTTCTTTTTAGCTTTCATTTTTTATTAATGATTAAATTATATATGTCTATGTATTCTTGGCAGACACTACTCCAAGAATGATCTGTACTCATTCCAATTTTTCTAATTTCATTTAGCTTTTTTCTGTCTTGGTATAAATCCACTGCTCTTTGAATCGAATAACAAATGTCAGCAACACTTGCCTGATCATGGCAAATTCCGTTTCCGTTGTCACCAAAATCAATAACAGTATCTTTCAATCCACCCGTTCTTCTCACAATAGGAATGGTGCCATACCGTAAGGAATACATTTGGTTCAAACCACAAGGCTCGACTCTTGACGGCATTAATAAAAAATCAGAACCGGCATAAATCAAATGGGCTAATTCTTCATTATATCCAATAAAAGTATTGTAGTTGCCTTTATAATCAGACAACAAGCCATTCAATTGATTTTCAATCAGTGTATTTCCTGAGCCTAAAATTAAAATATTAATCTGTTGATAATTTTCAGATAAAGCAAGTGCTGAAGCGTGAGGCAATAAATCGCCACCTTTTTCTTCCAATAATCTGCCTATAAAACTAAAAAGTGGCTTTGTTGGATCTAAATTAAAAAGGTTACATAATTTTTCTTTATTTTCCTGTTTCCCTTTCTCAAAATTCTTGATAGAATAATTGGTTGACAGCATAGCATCTTTAGCCGGATCCCAAACTTCAATATCGATACCATTCAAAATTCCTTTTGACTTGTATCGCACCAAATTAAATAAGGATTCCAGTCCATTAGCAGAATAATTTATCTCATTCAGATAATTTGGAGAAACGGTCGTCACTGCCCAAGCACATTTGATTCCTACGGCAAGCGAATTGATACAATTGTCCCATTCTAAAACTTTCACATGCGATAAATCAAATTTTGGCAAGTAATACAATTTATCAAAACCAAACTGCCCTTGATACAAACCATTATGAATGGTAATCATAGAAGGCGTATTTCGCAATTTTTCATATTCGTGACAATACAACATCATAAAAGGAATCAATCCAGTATGATGATCATGACAATTAATAACATCAGGAACTTCATTTCTCCCTATCATCCAATCTAATGTGGCAATTTGAAAAGACAAAAAACGCTCAATATCATCGTCATAGCCATACACTTCTTTTCTATCAAATAGCTCCGGAATTTCTACCAAATACAGTTCAAATTCCAACTTGTCTGTTTTCTCTTTTAGAATGTTAAAAGGAAAATTAAAACTCCCCAATTTTACATGTCCCCAATGCACGCATTCAAACTCATTTTCCTTTCTGAATTTTGTGTCATAACAAGGCATCACAACTCTCACCTGATGACCTGCACTATTCTGATATTTGGGTAAAGCCCCTACAACATCAGCTAACCCCCCCACTTTTGCTACAGGATAACATTCTGCACTAATATGAAATATTTCCATTTATGAAATTTTGTTATTTTTTAATTATTACTTAACAATACTACAGTTTATTCTTTGATATATCCCTTTGCAGATTTTAAGTAAATGCTATTAATTCATTAAATTTTTATAAAATATACTACTTTTATGTTTTTCTAAATTTAGTGAAAAATATATAAAATAATAACTCGGTTGAAAATTTATTGAAATGACAAAAAAGACTTCTATTCATACACAATCATTAGAAATTCCTAGATTTATAATCCTAACCAGTAAACTTATCTCTTTTATTTCGCCGAAATTAGTGACTCAATTTGCTGCGAAATTATTTACAACACCTATAAAACATAAAATTCCAAAAAGAGAATTGGAAATGGATCATAATAGCATCCAAAAATTAATCAAGATTCCGGCAATTGACAAAGAGGTTGTTTTGTATCAATATGGAAAAAGTGAGAAGAAAATTTTACTGGTTCACGGCTGGTCAGGACGTGGAACACAGTTATTCAAAATAGCCGATGAATTGATAAAAACAGGTTATTCCACCGTTAGTTTTGATGCACCGGCACACGGAAAATCTCCCGGAAAAACGACTATTATGGTCGATTTTATTGCCACTATTTTAGAAATAGACAAACAGTTTGGTCCTTTCGAAGCTGCAGTTGGTCATTCATTAGGCGGAATGTCCGTTTTGAATGCCATAAAAAAAGGGCTTAAGGTAAATCATGCCGTTATTATTGGCAGTGGCGATATCGTTCAAGATATTATGGATGATTTTGTGGCAAAATTAGAATTGAAACCAAATATAAGCACCCGATTGCGTTTGCATTTCGAAAAAAAACACAAGGAAGATATGAACAGTTATTCTGCTTATTTGGCTGCGAAAGAAACGACTATTCCCGTTTTAGTCATCCATGATAATAATGACCCCGAAGTTCCTGTGACAGCTGGAATACACATTCATAAATACTTAAAAAATGGGGAGTTATTATTAACGGACGGATTAGGGCATCGAAAAATCCTTGGCAACCATAAAGTAATTGAAAGAACAGTTCAATTCATTCATGATAAGTAATTGAATTACAATGAAATAAAAACTCTATAATCTTGCAGTAAGAGTTAAAAAATAAAGAATAATAATTTTTTAATAAAATTAATAAATCATGAAATATCCTGTAGAAAAAACCGAACAAGAATGGAAGGAACAATTAGGTGAAGAACGGTACCGAATTCTTCGCCAGAAAGGAACCGAATATCCACACACGGGAAAATACAACTTGAATTTTGAAAAAGGAACCTATTGTTGTGGCGCCTGCGGAGAGCCTTTGTTTGAAAGCAACTCTAAGTTTGATGCGCATTGCGGTTGGCCCTCTTTTGATGAGTCCATTCCTGGAAAAGTACAATATATTTCGGATGTTACGCATGGCATGAAACGCACTGAAATCTTATGTGCCAATTGTGGCAGTCATTTGGGTCATGTATTTGAAGACGGACCTACCAAAACTGGGCAACGCTATTGTGTGAATTCCTTATCTGTAGATTTTAAAGAATGATACTATGGATTTATTTGGAAATTCAAACGATTGGGCTAAGAAATTAGAACCAATTTTAGCAAAGTACAAAGGAAGAAAACATCCGTTGGACTACCATAATTTATACCAGCTTTTGGTGATGGTTGTTTTATCGGCACAAGATTCTGATGCCCATATCAATAAAATTGCCCCTGCTCTATTTGAAGTGTACCCAAATATGGAAAGCTTGTCTGTTTCAAATGTGGAGGCATTATTTCCCTATATCTCCAAAGTCCGGAATTTTGGAACCAAAGCCAACTGGCTTCTGGAAATCGCGAAAACCATCAAAAAAAACGAAAATATTCCACTCACTATGGAAGGTTTGGTGGCATTAAAAGGCATCGGACGAAAATCAGCCAATGTTATTATGCGCGAAGCTAAAGTTCCTGCAGAAGGAATTATAGCCGATTTGCATGTTATAAGAGTGGCACCCAGAATAGGATTAATCACAGAATCCAAAGATGGCATTAAAGTCGAAAAACAATTGATGCAAGTGTTACCAAGAGAAATCTGGGGTGAAATCGGGATGGCTATCTCCTTTTTGGGAAGAGAAATTTGTCGGCCGCAACCCAAGTGCCCTGAATGCCCTATTAACTCGATTTGTGAGTATTATAGAAATTTAAAATAACCTTTGGGTAATTATTAAAAACGTCAGTTCGAGTGTTTTTTGTGGAGTAAAACGTAACAAAAAATGTATCGAGAACCGTTTTTAATTCTACATTTTCTTGTTTTCGATACAATTTTCTTCCCGAGGCTTCGGGAGAAAATCACTCGAACTGACGAAAATTATAATTAAAAACTAATTACACCCAACGAGTTAAAATAGTCTAAAAAACCAATCTGTTTCCCCAAATTATCAGCTGCTTTTTGAGTACATTTGCCCCTTATTTTATTTAATCAAATAATTCCCAAAAAGGATTTTTCACATGCCCAACAATAAACTTAAAGCTGTAGCTCTTAAAACATTAAAATACATAGGAATTACTATTGTCGTTATTCTTTCTTTGATGTTCATAACCCCTTTTATTTTTTCAGAAAGGATTGAGCAGGAAATCAAAAAAGCGGCCAATGCTAAATTAAATACTGAACTGAATTATTCGGATGCAAAGGTTTCCTTTTTCTATCATTTCCCATCTTTAACACTTACGTTAAATGATTTTAAACTCAATGGTTCTGCTCCATATAAAACCGAAAAATTTATTACAGCCAAAGAAGTTTCGTTTGGTATAAATGTCTCAAGCCTAATTTTTAGCAGTACCATTGAAATTGACCAAATCTACCTGAACCATTCCTTTATAAATGTAAAAGTCAACAAAAATGGGGAAGCAAACTATAATGTGTATATCGCCCCAAAAGAAACCAAAAAAAGTGACAGCTCTGAAACAGCTTTAAAACTGGAAAAAATTGAAATAAAAAACAGCCAAATTGTTTACGACGATCAATCGACCAACATTCATTTTGATGCTTTGGGTTTTAATTATCTTGGCAATGGAGATTTAAGCAAAGATGTATTTGACTTATATTCAAAAGCAAAAATCGATCGATTAAATATCATTTATGAAAATGAGCCCTACTTGATGAATAAAAAAGTAGATGGAGATTTAATCACTAAAGTAAATGTCAATTCATTGTCTTTTGTATTTGAGCAAAATGATTTAAAAATCAACAAATTACCGGTAGATTTCAAAGGAAAATTTGACTTTCTAAAAGATGGTTATAATATAGATTTCATTGTTAAATCTACTGATAGTAATCTGGAAGACTTATTTACTGCTTTTCCTCCAAAGTATATTACATGGCTCAAAAAAACCGAACTTAAGGGAAAAACAGATTTACTGCTGACTTTAAAAGGCAAATACATTGCTTCCGAAAAGAAAGCACCCAATTTAAATCTGGATTTAAAAATAAGAGATGGTTTTGTAAATTATGACAAGAGTAAATTTCCTGTTTCAAATCTAAATTTGGATCTATCAACTCAACTTCCTTCACTCAATCCTGATCTTTTGATTGTTGATGCAAAAAATTTGTCTTTGAACATTGCTGCCGATTATTTGAAAACGAAATTGCATGTAAAAGGAATACATAATCCCGAAATTGACGCTACTTTAAACACCAAAATTGATTTAGAAAAACTCAATCGTGCCCTTGGAATTCCTGATATAGAATTAAAAGGAATGCTTACTGGCGAAGGAACAGCAAAAGGAAAATACGATTCACAAAATCATATTTTTCCAGTTACAAATGCAACTATAAATTTAAAAAACGGCTATTTAAAAACCAAATACTATCCGAATCCAATTACTGATATCAACATTGTTTCCAAAGTAACCAATCAAAAAGGAACATTCAGCGACCTGAAAGTAACATTAAAACCAACACAATTTACCTTTGAAGGAAAACCGGTTTTTGTGGAAGCCGATTTATCTAATTTTGATGATCTTGCTTATGACATCAAAGCCAAAGGAACGCTCGACATTAGTAAGATATACAACGTATTCTCCCAAAAAGGACTGGATATTGATGGCTCTATCAAAGCAGATTTAGCACTAAAAGGAAAACAAAGTGATGCCGAAAAAGGGAACTACAGCAAACTGCGTAACAAAGGTACACTAGAACTCCGAAACATTCTTTTTGCGTCTGAATACCTGCCTAAGTCATTTCTTATAAAAGAAGGCATTTTCAAAATCAATCAGGATAAAATGAGTTTCAATCACTTTTTGGCCGCTTATGGTCAATCTGATTTTAAAATGAACGGTTATTTACAAAACGTATTCAATTTTGTAACTTCCAAAAATGGTGTTTTAAGAGGTGCATTTATGCTAAATTCAAAATACATCAATGCCGATGAATTTATGTCGAGTACCACCAAAATGGCTGCAACGACAACGGCTGCACCATCAGAAACAGGAGTAATCCTGATTCCGTCTAATTTCGATTTGCGATTCCAAGCCAATGCTCAAAAAGTAAATTTCAATGGACTGACTCTCAACGATGCCAAAGGTACACTCCAAATGAAAAACAGCAAATTAAACATGCAAAATACCGGTTTCAATCTGATTGGTTGTGCCGTTACGATGAATGCCAAATATCAAGGTATTACGCCCAAAAAAGCGCAATTTGAATATGAGATAAAAGCCAGCGATTTTGATGTTAAAAGAGCGTACAACGAAATTAAAATTTTCAGAGAAATGGCAAGTGCTGCCGAAAAAGCGCAAGGAACCATTTCATTAGACTACAAACTCAAGGGGAAATTAAATGAAAAGATGGAACCCGTATATCCTTCATTAGTAGGTAACGGTGTCGTTTCTATAAAAGATATAAAATTATATGGCATGAAGATGTTTAATGCCGTAAGTAAAAAAACCAGTCACGAAGGAATCAAAAATCCTGAAATTTCAAAAGTGGATATAAAGTCTTCGATAAAAAACAACATCATAACTATCGAGCGTTTCAAGTTCAAATTCGCCGGTTTCCGACCAAGAATTGAAGGAAAAACAAGCCTCGACGGAAAACTGAACCTCAAAATGCGATTGGGATTACCACCTTTAGGAATTTTCGGAGTTCCATTAGTTATCACAGGAAACAAAGACAATCCTAAAATAAAAATTGGAAGAAAATCCGATGAGCTAGAAGAAACGAAAGATACAATTGACTAGTTCCTCGTATTTTATATCGTGAATTTCTAAACCAAAAACATTGGTTACATAAATAATAATTTTGTTTTGGGCGTGACCTTCCCGAAAAGATCAGGTCGGGCTATTCGTTTCAAGTCCTCGTCCCGTTGAGTTTGAGACTCAAAGGGACTGTGGGCTTTTCACTGCTATCCCTCAAGCAGGAAATATAGAGACATAAATCTAATTTATAATTTCTTCGACTTTACGTAAAGCTTCTTCGAATTTCATTGGTTTAGATTTAGAATTAATATAACTCATTGTAGAATTATCTATCAGAATGTTGATATAAAATAATTCAGAATCGTGCTCTTCTTTGTTTAGCTTATTTTTTATTGAATTTAAAACTTTCTGAGTTTTAGTATAATTTTCAGCGTCTTTAGATAAATTAGTGACATATGAACTCATGAACTCTGCACTATCGTTAAAAACACTTTTGCCTGAATCTTTTTTATAAGTTTCAAAAAAGATCTTCTCAAAAGTATCATAATCTACAGCGGAATAATTTGAATAATACATACGTGACAAATGATCTTCATTTAGTAACGAGTGATAGTAAACGATCGCTTCTTTTCGATTTTGTTGAAACAAAACTCCTAATGCATCCCACAGACAAAATTTATTACTATCTTCAAAATTAATATTTAAATATTCGATTGCTTTAGTAATACAAAAATTAACCTCTTTATCTAATTTTAATAAAATTTTAATTGCCGACCAACATTTAGGACTTTTAACATCTTCGCAACATTGTTTCAATAACGCAATATCTCCCGTTAACTGAATATATTTTTCTAGTTTTTCATCTAAATTATAACCTAGGCTACTATTACTAAAATAGTTTCTAATTTCAGTAAAAGCAAGCTCCAAGTTATGATCAAGAGCATAACTTACATGCCTATCCATAACAAATGAAAACATTTTTTTTGACAATATATTATTAACTATTCGTTGATTAAAAAGTTTTTTGTCACTTATCCTCGCTAACAATTTCTCAAAAACATCATCCTCTTCGCTTGTTTTCTCAATATCAAAAAATTCAAGGCAATTCAATAAAAATCCCTGTGACAATTCAAATTCATATATATCTTGAAAAATCAAAACAGTTTTTAAAACTTCATAATCACGAAGCATAGAAAAAGAATTGACTCCATCAAGTTTAATAATCATATCAAATTCTATAGATTTTGAAGCTTCAACACACCAAGCAATTATATTTCTTTTTTGCTCATCTGAAACTTCAAACTTAACATTCGAATTTACGTTTCCTTTAATTAAAGTTTTTATTTTATCATATCTAATGAAATCATTTTCTAATTTTTCTTCAACTTCTAGAAAAGATAAAGTTTCTTTATAATGGTAAAAAACTAGTGTACTTAAAAGTTTTATCGAAGTGTCAATTGTATTACTCCAACTTCCATTCTTTTCATACCAATTACTTTCAATTTTTCTTATTTCGTTTTGATCAATAACTGGGTTATTTTCTTTAAAAATAATTTCAATTGCTCTCAATAACTCATCTTTATTAAAAAGAATATCAAAATTATGTTGAAACTTAGAGTTATTTTTTATTTGCTGTTTTGATAGCTCCTCTTCACTTAAAAGTGGAGTGTCAAATTTAAAATTAATACCCTCACTACTCATCAGTAAATCGAATTCATAGCTTGCAGCTTTATTATAAACCCATAAATTATGTCTAAAAATATTTATTTCTTCAGAACTAATCTGTTTTAAAACAAACCAATCTTTAACTAATTCAATAACTTTTGTATTAGCAATACTAGCCAAAAGTACTCTTACTTTTGAGAAAGGGTTGTTCTCTAATAAATAATTAGATATTTCCAATTGAGAATTACTTTGTAAAATAATTTCTTTAAGTAGTCTTTCATGTTTATAAAATTCAGTTTTACCGTTAATCGCTGTTAGGAAACGAACCGTAAAATCACCTTCTTTCAAATTAAAAAACAAACATCTTTGCAATATTTTTTCAGCATCATCATTACTTAAATCCAAATTATATCCTATTGTAAAATGATAAGCTATTAATTTTATGAAAAAATCAGAATTATTTAATTTTAAAATAAGTTCATTTAAAACCCAACTATTTCCTCTATGAACATCATCAATATCATTTCTCTTAACAATTTTATTAACTCGAAGGAATTCTTCTTTTAAATACAAAAACAAACTATCAATATTATCAAGATCTCTAATCATAAACAATAATGAACTATTAATTTCCTTATTTGTTTCTTCTTTTAGAACATCAAAAATGGAATTTAAGTAATCAGAATCATTTACGATTAACTTTTGAATATTAATAAACTGAATAATATTAGACTTAACGCTTACTTCTTTATCTAAATTTTTTAATAAATCTAAACACCAGATTTTTATTTCATTTTCTTTCCCAATTGGAATTTCAAAAAAACATAACAATTTCAAAGCAGACAATACTATTCTTATGTGACACTTGTCATCATTAACAAAATCTACGAGATAATTAAAATTTTTTTCACAGTTACCAAAATCAGCTATCTCTTTTACTGAAAAAGTATTTTTTGTACTAATCCAAAGGCTTTTATCTATGCATTCAGTTTTAAAATAGTACTGAAATACTTTTACTTTAAAAACATCTATTCGATTGGAATCCGCTCTAAATAGGAGTTCCGGTTCTTTTTCTATAAACCATTCTACTAATTCAGTGTACTTTTCTCCTTCTAAAATATTAATTAAAAAAGTAATTGTGTTAAAAAGAGTAGGATGAGTTTTATCAGTTCCCTTGATAAGAATATTTTTTTTAATTTTTTTAGTGGATAATTCCGACAGTGCTTTAGCTGCAAAGTATTCTTGGATGTTCCTATGCTCAAAAAACCAAATATCTTCGCCTTCAATTTTTTCTAGCAATGGATTCTTTTTAAATTCTTTGAAGTCAGTAGAATTCTCTTTTAAAATCGAAAATAGTTTGCTTTCATCAAAAACATTGGTTTTCATCAACTCACTAATCAAAGACGTTTTCTTTGAAAATTTATTTATTAACATTGGATCAATAGAAATTTTAACTAATTTATCCTTTTTATCATGAGCCAATCTTTTTTCAATGTAAGCTTTCCATAAAGCAGCTGTGCTTATTGGGGTTTCTTCCTTTTCAGAAATATATTCTGCCAAAATACTTACTAAAAATGGGTTCTTTAAAAAGACATCCCATTTCGAATCGTATTTAAATTCAATTCCTTTTTTTGAAAGTAGTTCAATTCCTTGGGCTTTTGTTAAATCCCGCAAGTAAAAGGCACTAAAATTAGGAAGTCTATTAACAACGCTTTCGTATATGTTAGTTCTGCAGCTTATAACATACTTTATGTCCTTTTTTAAATGATTAGCATCAATAAAATTTTCTAATTTAGACTTAAAAGATTCAATATCTGAAATCTCATCAATACCATCCAGAATTAATAAAATCTTATTTAATTTTAACCAACTAGATGGTAAATAGTCTTCTAAAGTGCTAGTATTGGCAAAATTTTTAAGACTTTTAAAAATCGGCACATAATCGTCAACCTCCCCTTCCTTCCAATTCAATATTGCTAGTTTTTTTAGTTCTGTACTTTTTCCACCGCCAGGGTTTCCTAAAACAAATAAGTTCTTATGTTCATTAAGTTTTTTAGATAATGTTGATTTTTCTTCATTGTCTTCAAAATAATCAACCTCCTTTTTAGATACCTCAGATAGAGTTCTGTCTATATAATACTCATCTAAAATAATCTCACCTATAAAATTCGTTTTATCTTCTGCTTTAATAGAAATCTTTATCTGTTGCTCCTTATTTGAAAGCAAAGAAGTTTCAAAATTATATTGATCAAAGATTGAATCGAGTTTTACACATTTGATATGTCCAAATGTCCCATTTGTAACTCTTAAATCTGTTACAATCCCTATTAAAAATATCTTTTCATTATAAATCTCGAAAACACCGCTACCAGATAAACCACTAGATGTTTCACTGGTTGATTTTTCTAAAGATAAATCTTTAATTTCATCAGATTTAATAATAAAAGTTTCACTATCAACTTCATCTACTTTACAATCGAAAGTTTTTGCTTCATCTTTTTCAATTAACCATTTAGGAAATCCTCTAAAATTTATTCCATTACAATCAGACTCGTTATTTAGTTTTGAATATATTACATTATCGCTTTGCCCGTTTAAGGGTGCTATTGAAAGTATAGCTATGTCTTGTTTCTCATCGCAAAATAATATATCCGAAACAATTATATTTTTGAAATTATCTCCATTATTGAACTTATGTTGAATAGTGATGTTTTCCCGAATAATATTGTTTAGCCTTGCGCCACTTTTCCCATTAATACAATGTTCTGCTGTAATAATAAAATATTTTCCTTCTCTATTTTTGGTTATTACACCACTTCCCGAAATTGAATTAGTCCCATCAGATACAGAAACCTTAACTACTATTTGCTTTAACAATTCTACACTCATATCGTAAATTCATTTTTATTATGACAATCAAAAAGTACTAATTCTTCATCTTTAAACAGTTTACCCGTTTTAATCTCTATATCAGAAAGTGGATAATTAAAATAAAATTGAACATTTGATTTTTGCATATTCTTATGACATACAATCTTAGCAATAGTTTGCCTATCTGGATGTTTAGTTCTTCCTTTTCCTCCATTTGTAGAAATTATATAATTATAGCATTCTATAGTGTCGAGAAATCTATTTGAAATATTGTATTTACTACCATGATGGGACAATTTGACATAATCAAAAACAATTGGGCTTTGATTTGGATATTTATCCGAAAGCCCCTCAGCTACTATTGTAGAATGAGCGTCACCTAAAAATAAACCATGAAAGTCAAGTGTCTGTATTGAAAATGCAATTGAAGAGGCATTTGCAAAATCTTTTTTAATATTTTTTTCTAGATCAACATTATTAGCTAAACTTTCAAAATTAACATTGAAATCTTTTGCAATAATATCTACACTTGCTATTTGAGTTCCTTCATCTTCGGAAAGATCAATTTCAGACCAATTTTTATTTAACTCATCTAAGGCAATTTGATTTGGAGAAAGTATTTTAATATCTATACCGTCCGGTAAATCTAGCTTATTTAGAGATTCCGAAGTAACATCACTAATGATTTTTAAGTTTGGATATTGCGAATGAATTAGCCTTTCAAATTCAATTCCTTCGTCAATAGAAATTTGTGTTCCACTTGTGTCTACTTTTAATAAATTAGGGGCATTAAGTAGTAATTTATCAAAATGATGATTTTTTGCGTATGAACTAGATAAATATTGAATTAGACCTGAAATATGATCATGATCAATATGAGTAAGTATAATTAAATCTATTTTTTCATATCTATTTAACTCGTGAACTAATGTAGTTCTGAATGTTTCCCTTGGTCCACCGTCAATTAGAATTGTGAATTTATTTTTACTACTATCATAAGTCTCAATAATTATTGAATCACCATGATGGGCTTTTAGTATGTTAAGTTTTGTGCTCATTGAATTCCTCTGTATCTGTTGAATTAATACTATTCAGTAAAATATTTTCAAATATAACCAACTTCTAGCCTGAAATATTACAATTAAATAATATTTTTCTTATAATAAAAACTTTTTTTAACATATCTAGTCTGAAATTAGCGATAAGTAAAAAAATAAACAAGACTTAAACAAAGAATCCTCATCATTCAAAATGATGAGGATTCTTTAATAGTAAAAATAAAAAAACTTCAGCCAGCGTTAGCCAACTGAAGTTTTTTGTACTCAGAGCGGGACTTGAACCCGCACGAACATTGCTGTTCACTGGATTTTAAGTCCAGCGTGTCTACCAATTTCACCATCCGAGCATTTTGTGGTACCTCCAGGGATCGAACCAGGGACACATGGATTTTCAGTCCATTGCTCTACCATCTGAGCTAAGGTACCAGTATACTTTACTTATAATAAAAGTATGAATAAAAAACCCCGTTCGTTAGAACGGGGTTTTCAAAGAAAGGCGACGACATACTCTCCCACATAACTGCAGTACCATCTGCGCAGGCGGGCTTAACTACTCTGTTCGGGATGGGAAGAGGTGAGCCCCGCCGCAATAACCACCTTAAGAGGTTATAATTGCTTTGGGCAATCATTTTGCAAGTAATAATTAAAAATGAATAATTAAAAATTGCAATAATATCTTAACATACTGAGATAAAGAAAATAAAAAGTTATTAGAAAGTTTCTTCCCCGGGTTGCCCCGGGGAAAAGCGTACATAAGCTTACGGGTTATTAGTACTACTCGACTATGACATTACTGCCTTTACATCTATAGCCTATCAACGTGGTCATCTCCCACGACCCTTAAAAGAAATCTCATCTTGTGGTG